>NZ_JBHSIV010000014.1:0-124393 GCF_042653685.1 Actinomycetospora atypica
CTGGATCGGCACGATGTGGAAGGGGCAGCTGACGTTCGAGACGCCGATGCTGTTCTCGGTCGGCTTCCTGGTGACGTTCCTCTTCGGTGGCCTCACCGGCGTGCTGCTCGCGGCCCCGCCGCTGGACTTCCACGTCTCGGACTCGTACTTCGTGGTCGCGCACTTCCACTACGTCCTCTTCGGGACGATCGTGTTCGCGACCTACGCCGGCATCTACTTCTGGTTCCCGAAGATGACCGGCCGCATGATGAACGAGCGCCTGGGCAAGTTCCACTTCTGGGCCACGTTCGTCGGCTTCCACACCACGTTCCTGGTGCAGCACTGGCTGGGCAACGAGGGCATGCCGCGTCGGTACGCCGACTACCTCCCGTCGGACGGGTTCACCACGCTGAACACGATCTCGTCGGTCGGGGCGTTCATCCTCGGCGCGAGCACGCTGCCGTTCATCTGGAACGTGTTCGCCAGCTACCGCTACGGGCGTCCGGTCGAGGTCGACGACCCGTGGGGCCACGGCAACTCCCTGGAGTGGGCCACCTCGTGCCCGCCGCCGCGGCACAACTTCACCGAGCTGCCCCGGATCCGTTCGGAGCGTCCGGCGTTCGAGCTGCACTACCCGCACCTCACCGAGCGCATCCGGCTCGAGGCCCACGTGGGCTCCTCGAGCAGCATCGGCGAGGCGGCGACCGGCAAGGTCGGCCAGGAGAACCTCCCCGGTAGCGACCCCCGGAACAAGTGAGCCGGCCGACCGAGGACGATCTCACCCTCGCCGGGCCCGGGGAGCCGGCCGGTCCGCGGACGACACTGCTCGTCACGGTCACCGGTCCCGACTTCCCGGGCGTCTCGGCCACGTTGTTCACCGTGCTCGCCGAGCACGGTGCGGAGATGCTCGACGTCCAACAGGCGACGATCCACGGGCACCTCACGCTGTCGGTGCTGGTGGGGGTCACGGGTGACCCCCACCGGCTCGCGGCGAGCCTCGACGTCGCGATCCCGTCCCTCGGGCTGGCCGTCACGGTCGAGACCGGCGGCGACGCGTCGTCCGTGCACCCCTACTCCACACACGTCGTGTCGGTGCTCGGCCGGCCCATCACCGCGGCCGATTTCGCGGAGGTCGCCCGCACGCTCGCGGCCCAGCGGGTCAACATCGACCGGGTCCGGCGGGTCGCCGACTACCCGGTGACCGGGCTGGAGCTGCGGATCTCGGTCCCGCGCCTCTCCCCGCCGCCCGACGCGGTCCTGCGCCAGGCCCTCATCGGGGCCTCGCAGCGGGCCGGGGTCGACGTCGCCGTGCAGCGCGTGGGCATCGCCCAGCGCGCGAAGCGCCTCATCGTGTTCGACGTCGACTCCACGCTCGTGCAGGGCGAGGTCATCGAGATGCTCGCCGCGCACGCCGGGCGCGAGGCCGAGGTCCGCGAGGTCACCGAGGCAGCCATGCGCGGCGAGATCGACTTCGCGGCGTCGCTGCACCGGCGGGTCGCCACGCTCGAGGGGCTCCCGGCGTCGTGCCTCCACGACGTCGCGATGAAGATCCAGCTGACCCCGGGCGCCCGCACCACCGTGCGGACCCTCAAGCGCCTCGGGTACCGCTGCGGCGTCGTCTCCGGCGGGTTCACCCAGATCATCGACTACCTCGTGGCCGACCTCGGGCTCGACTACGCCGCGGCCAACGAGCTGGAGATCGCCGACGGGCACCTCACCGGCCGGGTGGTCGGCGAGGTCGTCGACCGGGCCGGCAAGGCGCGGTGCCTGCTCGACTTCGCCGCCAAGCACGACGTGCCGATCGACCAGACCGTGGCGGTCGGCGACGGCGCGAACGACCTCGACATGCTCGCCGCGGCCGGGCTCGGGATCGCGTTCAACGCCAAGCCGGTGGTGGCCGCCGCCGCCGACACCGCGCTGTCGTACCCCTACCTCGACGCGGTCCTGTTCGTGCTCGGGGTGACCCGCGACGAGATCGAGGTCGCCGACGCCGCCGAGGGTCTGCTCCGGCGTGTCCCCCTCTGACGTCGGCGGGAGGCGCCTGGAGGCCCTCGCGCCGCTCGCCTCGCGGGTCTGCCCGTGGGTGGCGGAGGACCCCGTGCCCGACGAGGACCGTCCCGACGAGGACGGCGCACCCGTGCGGGCGATGCCGCTCGTCCTGCGCATCGAGCGCGACGAGCCGGCCACGGCCACGGCCCTGCTGGAGGCGGCAGCGGCGGCAGCGCTGGCGCTCTGCCTCGACGAGCGCTCCGCGCCCGAGGGGGAGTGGTTCGACGCCGTCGCCGCGTGGGCGGGCGCGGGCCGCATCCGCAAGCTCGCCCGCCGCGCCCGGACCTCGCACTGGCGCGCGGTGCAGGACGTCCCCGGCGTCACCGTGTCCGGCCTGGTCCGGGCGCTGGTGCCCGGGCCCGTCGACGAGGTCCCGCACGAGGTCCGGCGGCTGCAGATCGGGGGGACGGACGTTCCCGACGAGCCCGCCGGCCCGGTCCCCGACGACGGGCCGGTGATCTGGCTCAACCCCCACGTCGAGCAGTCGACCGGCAAGGCAGCCGCGCAGGTGGGGCACGCGAGCATGATCCTCGCGACGGTCGTCGCCTGGACCGGCGGCGACCCCGACGACGTGACCGCCCCGGTCGTCCGGACGGCCTCCCGCGAGGACTGGGACACCTGGTGCGCCGCGCTCGCCGACCCGCGGGCGGCGTGGGAGCGCCACGGGGTGGCGCCGGTGCGCGACGCCGGGTTCACCGAGGTGGCGCCGGGCACGGTCACGTGCCTGGGGCAGGTCCGTCGGCCAGGCTGACGGCCGTGCCGGAGACGCAGCGCATCGGAGCTCGACCATGACCACCGTCGTCGTCGCGAGCACCCGCGTGCGCTCGGAGCGCATCGACGCGGAGAACCAGCCCCTCGTCGCCGCCCTGGCCGAGCGCGGGGCGCAGGCCCGCGTCGAGCCGTGGGACGCCCCCGACGACGTGGCCGGCTGGAGCACCGCCGACCTCGTCGTCGTGCGGACCACCTGGGACTACACCGACCGGCGCGACGAGTTCCTCGCCTGGGCCGCGAGGGTGGCCGGCTCCGCCGCGCTGCAGAACCCGCTCGCGGTGCTGGAGTGGAACTCCCACAAGCGCTACCTCGTCGAGCTGGCGGAGGCCGGGGTGCCCGTGGTGCCGACGCGCCTCGTCCCCGCCGGGACGGAGCCCGGGCCCCTGGGGCCCTCGCGCGTCGTCGTGAAGCCGGCGGTCTCGGCCGGCGGGCGCGGGACCCACCGCGGCCTCGGGCCGGAGCTCGACGCGACGCTGGCCGAGCTCGCCGCGCACGGCGACGTCCTGGTGCAGCCCGCGGTCGACTCGATCGACACCGAGGGCGAGGTGTCGCTCGTCCGGCTCGGCGACCGGTGGTCGCACGCGGTGCGCAAGTTCCCGGTGGCCGGCGGCTTCCTCGTGCACGAGCGCCACGGCGGCCGGCTCGAGGACCACGAGCCGACCCCGCGGGAGCTCGCCGTGGCCGAGCGGGCGCTGGCGTGCTCACCCGCCCCGGTGCACGCGGCCCGGGTCGACCTGGTGCGCCTCGACGGCGAGCCCGCGGTGATGGAGCTCGAGCTCATCGAGCCCGAGCTGTTCCTGCGCCGGGCGCCGCACGCGGCCGGGCTGCTGGCCGACGCCCTGCTGGCGACGCTCTAGCCGTCGCGCAGCCGCTCCAGCGCCCCGCGCACCACCGCCGGGTCCTGGGTCGTCCAGAACGGCGGCAGCGACCCGCGCAGGAAGCCGCCGTACTGCTTCGTCGCCACCCGGGAGTCGAGGATCGCGACGACGCCCCGGTCGCCGGTGCCGCGCAGGAGCCGCCCGGCGCCCTGGGCCAGCAGCAGCGCGGCGTGGGTGGCCGACACGGTGAGGAAGCCGTTGCCGCCACGGGCGTCGACCGCCCGCTGCCGGGCCGCGACGAGGGGGTCGTCGGGCCGGGGGAACGGGATGCGGTCGATCATCACCAGCTGCAGCGACTCGCCCGGCACGTCGACGCCCTGCCACAGCGAGATCGTGCCGAACAGCACGCTGGCGGTGTCGGCCGCGAACTTCTGGACGAGGGTGTTCGTCGAGTCCTCGCCCTGGCAGAGCACCGTGCCGTCCCACCGTCCGCGGAGGTCCTCGGCGGCCTGCTTCGCCGCGCGCATGGAGGAGAACAGCCCGAGCGCCCGGCCCCCGGCGGCGCGGACCAGCCCGTCGATCTCGTCGAGCATCGCGGGGGAGAGGCCGTCGCGGCCGGGCGGCGGGAGGTGGCGCGCCACGTAGAGGATGCCGGCCTTGGCGTGGGCGAAGGGCGAGCCGACGTCGAGGCCGTGCCAGACGAGGTTGGTGGCCGGGTCGTTGCCGTGCCCGCCCCCGTCGTCGGGCGGAGCCTCCACCTTCGCCTTCGTCGGGAGGCCCCACTGGCGGGCCAGGGCGTCGAACGAGCCGCCGAGCACGAGGGTCGCGCTGGTCAGCACCACCGTCGACTGCCCGAAGAGCCGCGCGGCGAGGAGCCCCGCGACCGACAGCGGCGCCACGTGCAGGGCGCGGGAGGTCACGGAGTTGAACTCGCGCTCCGACTGCCACACCACGTCGGGCCGCGTGGCCGGGTCCTCGCGGTCGAACGCCGTGAGCAGGCGGCCCGCGACGTCGTGGACCTCCTCGACCATCGCCGAGGCGAACCGGCGGGCGGCCGCGTCGGCGTCGTTCTCCTTGGCCCCCTTCTCCCGCTCCGGGCCGAGCGCCTGCTTCGCCGCCCACGCCGCGTTGCGGACGGCCGAGAGCATGCGCCCGACCGGCTCGGGGATCGCCTCCCAGCGCCCCAGCGGGGCGTCGGTCAGCACGGCGTCGAGGCCCTCGGCGGCGTCGAGGAGCTGGTCGGCCAGGGTCTGGTCGACGAGCTTGGCGCAGCGGCGGGCGGCGGCGCTCACCCCGGAGGCCGTCAGCTCGCCGGTGGCGACGGAGGTGACCCGGTCGACGAGGTTGTGCGCCTCGTCGACCACCACGACGTCGTGCTCCGGGAGCACCGCCCGGCCCTCGATGGCGTCGATGGCGAGCAGGGCGTGGTTGGTGACCACGACGTCGGCGGCGCCGGCCTTGTGCCGGGCGAGCTCGGAGAAGCAGTCCTCGGCCACGGGGCAGCGCGACGCCCCGAGGCACTCCCGCGCGGTGACGCTCACCTGGCGCCACGCGCGGTCGGTGACGCCGGGCACCAGCTCGTCCCGGTCCCCGGTCTTCGTCTCCTCGGCCCACTCGTGCAGCCGCGTGACCTGCCGGCCGAGGGCGGAGACCTGGAAGGGGTCGAAGAGCTGCTCGTCGCCCGGGTCCTCGGCCTGCGCCCCCGACTCGATCTTGTGCCGGCACAGGTAGTTGCCCCGGCCCTTGAGGATCGCGAAGGTCGGGCGCCGGCCCAGGACGGGCTCGAGGGCCTTCGTCAGGCGCGGGAGGTCCCGGTCGACCAGCTGGGCCTGCAGCGCGATGGTGGCGGTGGAGACGATCACCGTCTGGTCGGCCTCGAGCGCGTGGCGGATGGCGGGCACGAGGTAGGCGAGCGACTTGCCGGTGCCGGTGCCGGCCTGCACGGCGAGGTGCTCGCCGGTGCGCAGGGCCCGCTCGACGGCGGCCGCCATCTCCTGCTGCCCGGTCCGCTCCGCGCCCCCGAGGGCCTCCACCGCCGCCGCCAGGAGATCGGCGACGGGGGCGGTCGTGCCGACAGCCGAATCCGTCAGCTGCGCCATCGGTGCACCCCCGCCCGCGTCCGGACCCGCGTCCGGCCCTCGTCGGAGAACCAGAGTACGGAGACGGTGCGACGGTTCCGGGTCACCCCGGGATTGCGCCGATCGGAGTCAGGCGGGGCGGCGCAGCGGCGCCGAGACCGCGTGCAGGTGCCGCAGGACCTGGCCGTAGGACTCGATCGGCCCGACGCGGGTGTAGGGCAGGTCGTACCGCCGGCAGAAGTCCTCGACCAGCACGCGGGCGCGGTGCAGGTTGTGCCGCGGCATCCGCGGATAGAGGTGGTGCTCGACCTGGTGCTCGAGGCCGCCGAGCAGGTAGCCCAGCACCCGTCCGCCGCGCACGTTCCGGGCGGTGAGGACCTGCTTGTGCAGGTGGTCGAGGGTGGTGCCGGCCGGGATCACCGGCATGCCCTTGTGGTTCGGCGCGAACGCCAGCCCCATCGTCAGACCCCAGACGCCCTGGTGCACGAGCATGAAGACGACGGCCTGCAGCGGGGAGAGCACCCAGAACACCGCGGTGAGGTAGGCGGCCACGTGCAGGAGGAGCAGGCCGATCTCCAGGGCGGGGCGGCGGACCTGGCCCTTGAGCGCCGTCGAGAAGGCGAGCGCGTGCAGGGACCAGCCCTCGAGCAGCAGCAGCGGGAAGAACATCACCGACTGGTGCGCGACGATCCACCGGGCGATGCCGCGGCGGGACGCGGCCTGCTCGACGCTGAACGCCAGCACCGGGATGTCGATGTCGGGATCGGAGTCGGCGTGGTTCGGCGACGCGTGGTGCTGGTTGTGCTTGTCGACCCACGCGCCGTAGCTCATCCCGACGAAGGCGCCGTGCAGGTAGCCCACGACGTCGTTCGCCCGGCGGCTCGCGAAGATCTGGCGGTGGCCCGCGTCGTGGCCGATGTAGGCGAGCTGGGTGGAGACCGTGCCGAGGAAGACGGCGGTGAGCAGCTGCCACCACGACGAGCCCAGCAGCACGAAGGCGGCGATGCCCACCGCGGCGAGCGCCGCGTTGCTCGCGAACACCGCGGCGTAGGCCCAGGGGCGCCGCTGGAGCAGCCCGGCCTGCTTGATCTGCGCCGTGAGGTCCGCGAAGGTCCCCTCGGTCACGGTGGTCCCTGCGGTCACGGAGCTACCCCGGTCCTGATCGTCGTGCAGACGGTCCCGGCGGATGCCGGGCCGGCGACGGTCTGTTCGTGGTCCAGGAGGCGACGCGTCTCTCCTCCCGTGATGCCCGCTGGCACCACCGGTGAAGCCTCGGGTGACGTGTCCGATGTGTGCTCGGTGTCGGTCCGGGGCGCGTACGCTGCGCACATCGGGGCGTTCGAGCCCGGCGCTCACGTCGGCCGTCCCCGACTCACTGCCATACCGGCCGCCGGGCGGCCTGGGACGGGGCGCCGACGATGTCGGGACCAGTCGATCTGCAGAACCCTCCGTCGGGCGCCGTCACGCCCGACGACGTCCGTCTCTCGCTGCGCGACCGCTCGCACAGCGGCAGCGGGTTCGTCGACGGTGCCTGGTGGCCCCGCAGCCGCGACCTGGCGGTCGAGCTGCCCGCCCTGCTCGCGGCCGTCGGGGAGCGCGCCGGGCGGGTGGAGCGGGTCGCCTTCGGTCTCTCCGGCTGGGACGCGGTCGACGTCCGGCGCCTCGCCACCCGGGACGGCCGCATCCCCCTCGAGGGGTTCCGGTCGATCGAGGAGGCGACCGTCTGGCTCGTCGTGCGCGGCTCCGGCCGGTCCCGCGTCGGCCTGATGGTCATCCCGCCGGAGACGCCGCCCGAGCGGGCCGCGGAGCTGCTCAAGGGCGCGGAAACCGCTGGCGAACGACGCTCGCCCTCGGACCTGCTCGCCGCCGGCAGCGCCGCGTGAACGCGCGTCCGCGCTTCAGCTCCACCGAGCTGCGGGTGGCGCGGGTCTACGAGGAGCAGGAGGCGTCCGCGGCCGACGCCCGCGTCCGGGCGGTCCGGGTGGTGGCCTCGCGCAGCACCGGCGTCGACGACTGCCGCGAGCTGCTCGACATGCTCGGGCTCCACCACGCCGCCGGGCTCCCCGGGCCCGCGCCGGGGGAGTTCGTCGACCCCGGGCCCGCCGCGGTCCGGGAGCGCGCCGCGCAGGCGGCGCGGGCCGACGTCGAGGTCCCCGCGCAGGGGACCGCCGCGGAGAGCACCGCGACCGTGGCCGAGGTCTCGCCCCGATCGTGAGCCTCGGGTTCGGTGCGGGACACACCCGGGCACCCGTGAGGTCATGACCAGGACCGCCCCCACCCCGCAGCCGACCCTGCTCCAGCGGGCCCACACCATCGCGATGTTCCCCGTCGGCCTGGCGGTCAGCACGGCGCGGTACCTGTGGTGGCGCTCGGAGGTCCGTCGCAGCGAGCACGGGGGCACCGAGGACGACCTGCCGCCGCGCCTGCCGGCCGACCTGCTCGACGACGAGGTCAAGACCCTCGACGACGGGTCCGGTCCGCTGTTCCACCGGCTCTTCCGGGTCGACATGGCCGACGGCACCGCCGCCGAGGTCGTCATGGACCGCATCACCGCCGACCTCGACCGGGCGGCGCCCTCGGAGGTCGTCTCGTTCCGCAAGCTCCGCGGCCGGGTCGGCGAGCTGGTGCCCGGCGACGAGTACCGCGTCCGCATGCCCGCCCCGTGGGACGGCCCGGTCCGCGTCATCCGCCGCGACGCGACCTCGTTCCGGTTCGCCACGCTGCGCAAGCACCTGGAGGCCGGCCAGATCGAGTTCCGGGTGCTCGACGGCCCGCAGGGCCCGGCCTTCGAGATCGAGACCTGGTCGCGCGCCGGGGACCGCCTGGCCGACCTCGCCTTCGACCACCTGCGCGTCGGCAAGGAGATCCAGCTCCACATGTGGGTCCAGTTCTGCCTGTCCGTCACCGAGCTCGCCGGCGGCCCGCGGGTGGGGCCGGTCGCCGTCTCCACCGCGCGGCTGCCCTGGTCGGACGCCTACGCGGGGGCCGACCTCCCGTGTTGACGGACGAGCCCGTCGGACCCGACGGGTACCGTCCCGGCATGCGACCCGACGAGCCCTCCGCGACGTCCCCCGACGACCGCGTGTCCGCTCTGCGTGCCGCCGTCGAGCGGGCCGCGGGCCAGGACGCGGGCGACACCCCGCCGCCGGAGTTCTCCCACGACGGGGGAGTCACCGTGTTCCACGACGGGCGCAGCAGCGCCCGGCTGCAGCCCCTCGGCCAGCGCACCCGCATCAGCCTGGCCGACGGCGACGAGATGGTGGCCGAGGCGGAGGTCGACAGCGACTCGCTCGTCGCCCGGATCACCGAGAAGGGCTCGACCTACCGCGCCGTCGCGGCGGCGCTGGACGCCGAGAACGGTCCCTTCCCGCGCTGAGGCGTCAGGCCCGGTGTCCGGGTCGGCCCAGGGCGAGCACCTCGGCGAACGCCTCGTCCAGGCACGCGGCGAACACGTCGGGCTCGGTGACCGCCGCCGGGTCGACCGTGGCCCCGATGCAGCACGTGTCGCGGTTCGACATCAGCGCCACCATCACCGCCCCGCCCGGCAGCGGGCCGAACGCGTAGCTGCGCTCGATCTGCGCCCCCGCGATGAACGCCGGACGGCTGAGCCCGGGGATGTTGCTGGCCTGCAGGTCGTTGCGCCGGGTCGCGCCGCCCTGCACCCGGGCGAGCAGGACCGGCGGCAGGGAGGCGAGCAGCGGGGCGATGAGGCCGAGGCCGTCCATCACCCGCTCGCGGCGCAGGTCGGCGACGACGTCCCGCACGAGACGGATCCGGGCCGCCGGGTCGGTCTCACGCAGCGGCGCGGCGAAGCGCAGCCCCGCCCAGTGGTTGCCGCCGAGGGCGTCGTCGCTCCCGCGCGTGTTCATCGGCATCCCGACCGAGACGTTCTCGGGCACCACCCCGAAGCGCGCGTGGTAGCGGGCGACCCCACCGAGCACCGCGGCCAGGTAGGCGTCGTTGAGGGAGCCGCCCGCCGCCCGCCCGGCGTGCTTGAGCTCCTCGAGGTCGACGTCCCAGGTCAGGAACCGTCGGTCCAGGGAGCGCCCCCGCAGCAGGGGTGACGGCGGGACCCGGTGCGGGACCGCCGCCCGGGCGGCCGAGGCCAGGAACGTCACGCCGTCCCGGGTCCGGCCCAGCGGGTCGCTGACCACGCGCTCCGCCGCCCCGGCCGCCCACCCCAGCCCGGCGAGCACCGCGCCCGGCGCCGCGTCGAGCAGGCCGACCGCCCGCCGGCCGGTCAGCCCGAGCCGGGAGGGCCCGTCGCGGTCCGGCACCGCCCGCAGCGGGCGCGCCCGGGCCGGGTCGCGCTCCGAGCCGTGCAGCAGCCTCAGGATCTGCACGAGGCCGAGCCCGTCGGCGAGGCTGTGGTGGATCTTCAGCAGGTAGCCCGCGCGCCCGTCCTCGAGGCCGGTGACCAGCATCGCCGCCCACGGCGGCCGGTCGCGCTCGAACGGGGCGGAGGCCCACGCGGCGGCGAGGTCGAGCAGGTCCCGACGACCGCCCGTGCCGCCCAGCCGCCGTCGCTCCAGGTGGTCGGAGAGCGTGAACCCCGGGTCGGGCGACCACTCCGGCAGCCCCCAGCCCCACCACGGCTCGAGGACTCGGTCGCGCAGCCGGGGCACGAAGCGGGTGGCCTGCTCGTGGGCCTCGACCACGCGCTCCCAGTCGGGCTCCAGGTCGAGCACGTCGACGATCGTCACGGGCGAGCGCAGGCGCGGGTCGACCTCCGCGCGCCACATCATCGCCTCGAGGGCGTTCATGCGGCTCGGGGAGCGCACCGGCCCGTCGTCGGTCATGCCCGTCCATACCCCGTCCGGGCCGCGCCGAGCGCATCGGGCCCGCCGACCCGCTGCTCCACCCGAGTGATCCGGGGATCCGCGGCGAGCCGCGCGCAGTCCGAGGAGGTGAAGAGTCCCCGACCTCCGGAGCCGCACCGTGAGACGTCTCGCCGTCGCCCTGGCCGCCCTCGTCCTCCTCCCGTTCGTCCCGGGAACCGCCTCGGCGGCCCCGGCCACCGGTGCCGCGGAGGACTGCGGGGTCCGGGTGAACCGACCGCACTTCAGCCGGCAGTACCAGGAGATCCACACGCGCATCGAGAGCTTCTGCCTGGTCCCGGCGATGGCCAACACCGTCTCGGGCAGGACCTACCGACTGCGGTTCTGGGGCTGGGAGCTGGTCGGCGAGTCGGCGCCGGTCACGACGAAGCCTCCCGGCGCCTTCGTGCAGAACAATCGTGAGACGGTGACGGCGCCCTGCGAGCCGGGGAGCCGGTACCGCTACCGGACGGAGGCCTTCGGGACCGTCGTCCTGCCGAACGGGACGTACTCGGCCTCCGCCTACGAGCAGAACGATCAGGAGATCCAGTGCTCCTGACCGGGGCACGCCGCCCGCGGGAGGAGGAGCAACGTGATCGAACCGGCAGCCGACGTGCTCGGACGTCTGGTGCTCGCGGCCACGAGGCCGACACGCGGCCGCTTCCGGGCGTCGGCCACCGTGACCACCGTCGCCGGCCCGCCACCAGCGGAGATCCCGCTCCGCTACTCGCCGTTCCGCGACGACGGGCCGACCCGCACCGGGACCGTCGAGGTCGGTTGCCTGCTCGTCGTCGACGGGCCGGAGCACTGGCAGGTGACGCGGGACGACGGCGGGGTCTACGAGCGGGACGGTGACCGGCTCCTGCTCGGCTACCCGGGACAGGCGCCGGTGGACGCCGAGCTCGGGGACGCGCGCGTGCCCACCGCGCTCTGGTCCGCCTGGTCGGAGCACTGGGTGGAGGAGCTGGTCCTCCCGCACCGTCTCCTGGGACTGCTCGACGACGTCCGGATCGTCGACGACGCGCCCGACCGTCCGCGGCTCTCCGGTCGCACCTCCCTGCGGCAGCCGGAGGCGTATTCGGGGATCGCCCGGGAGGAGGTCCTCGAGGTCGAGTTCGTCGCCGATCTGCAGCTCGGGGTACTGCTCGAGGCGACGTCGACCACCTGGAACCACCACGTCGACCGCTACTCGCTGGAGGTGATCGCCCGCGAGGCGCCCGAGGACGGCCCGGGGGAGATCAGGCCCGGGCGAGGGTGATGCCGGCCTCGCGCATGGTCGCGTGGGCGCGTTCGGTGGTCTCCGGCGCGACCCCGGCCGTCAGGTCGAGCAGGACCGTCGTCCGGAACCCCGCGTCCGCCGCGTCGAGGGCGGTCGCGCGCACGCAGTGATCGGTCGCGATGCCGCAGACGTCGACGTCGTCGACGCCCCGGTTGCGCAGCCAGTCGACGAGGCGCTCCCCGGCCGCCGAGGTGCCCTCGAACGCCGAATAGGCGGCGGTGAACCGGCCCTTCGAGAAGACCTCCTCGACGCGGGCGACGTCGAGCTCGGGGTGGAAGGCCGCGCCCGCCTCCCCGACCCGGCAGTGCGGGGGCCAGCTGTCGACGAAGTCGGGCGTCGCGGAGAAGTGCGCGCCCGGGTCCTCGTGGTAGTCCCGGCTCGCCACCACGTGGGCGTACCGCGAGCCCTCGTCGGCGAGGTACGACGAGATCGCGGCGGCGGTCGCCGCACCGCCGGCCACCCCCATCGAGCCGCCCTCGCAGAAGTCGATCTGGACGTCCACCACCACGAGCGCGCGCGCCATGGCGCCGAGGGTAGCGACGTCTCCCCGGTCGACAGCCATGGTCAGTCGATGAACGTCGTCGGGACCGCCGGCTCCCCGCGCGAGAGCTTCAGGCCCTCCCACGGGATCGCGACGAGGTTGCGGCGCAGGTGCTCGCGGGCCTCGTCCAGCGAGGGCAGCCCGGCCACGGGCTCGCCCGCCTTCACCAGGTCGACCGGCACCACGCGGTCGTGCTCGCCGATCTCCACCGGCGTGCCCCGCCGGTGCACGACCTCCTCGACCGCCGTCCCCGTCGGCTTGTGCCGGCGCACCGCGGACTTCGCGCCGCCGCGGGACTCCTTCGACGACGACCGCTTCGCCACCGGGCGGCCCTCGACCTCGACGAGCTTGTAGACCATGCCCGCGGTGGGCGCGCCCGAGCCGGTGACCACGCTCGTCCCCACCCCGTAGGCGTCGACCGGCTCCGCGCGCAGGCCGGCGATCGCGTGCTCGTCGAGGTCGCCCGAGAGCACCACCCGGGTGGACACGGCGCCGAGCCCGTCGAGCTGCGCCCGGGCCCGCTGGGCCATCACGCCGAGGTCGCCGGAGTCGATCCGCACCGCCCCGAGCTCCGGGCCCGCGACGCGGACGGCGGTCTCGATGCCCGCGGTGATGTCGTAGGTGTCCACGAGCAGGGTGGTCGACACCCCGAGCGCGTCGACCTGCGCGCGGAACGCCTCCTCCTCCGAGTCGTGCAGCAGCGTGAAGGCGTGCGCGGAGGTCCCGGTGGAGGGCACGCCGTGGCGGGCCGCGGCCTCGAGGTTCGAGGTGGCGGCGAACCCGGCGAGGTAGGCGGCGCGCGCGGCCGCGACCGCGGCCTCCTCGTGGGTGCGCCGCGACCCCATCTCGATGAGGCGCCGGCCGCCCGCGGCCGTCGTCATGCGGGCCGCGGCCGAGGCGATCGCGCAGTCGTGGTTGAGGATCGACAGGACGAGGGTCTCGAGCACCACGGCCTCGGCGAACGTCCCACTGACCGAGAGGATCGGCGAGCCCGGGAAGTAGAGCTCGCCCTCGGGGTAGCCGACGACGTCGCCCGCGAACGCGTAGCCCGCGAGGTGGTCGAGCACCCGCTCGGAGAGCGCCCCGGTGGCGCGCAGCGCGGCGATCTCGGCGTCGCCGAAGGAGAAGCGGCCGAGCGCCTCGAGGACCCGCGGAATCCCGGCGACCACCCCGTAGCGCCGGCCGTGCGGGAGGCTGCGGGCGAACACCTCGAAGGTGCACCGGCGGTGCGCCGTGCCGTCGGCCAGGGCCGCGTCGAGCATCGTGAGCTCGTACTGATCGGTCATCAGCGCGGTGCCGCTCGTCATCCGCTCAGCCTAGGGTGCAGCGGTTCCGGCGGAACTGAGACGATGGGGACATGCGCGTCGTCCTCTCCGCGCCCGTGGAGCCGGCCCCGGTCGTCGAGAACCTGCCCGACGAGCTGGTCGGCGCCGACACCCCGTGGCAGACCATCGTCTGGAACGACCCGGTCAACCTCATGTCCTACGTGACCTACGTCCTCCAGAAGATCTTCGGTTACGACAAGCAGAAGGCGACCGCCCTGATGATGGACGTGCACCAGAAAGGGCGCGCGACGGTCTCGTCGGGAAGCCGCGAGAAGGTCGAGGGTGACGTCGCGAAGCTCCACGCGGCGGGCCTGTGGGCGACGATGCAGCGGTCGTCGTAGCCGGTGCGCGCCTGGAAACGGCACGGCCGCGGTGACCGTGCCCGCTACGTCGCCGTGCTCGACCCGCCCGAGGCGTCGGTGCTGCGGGGGCTCGTCGGGCAGGTCGACGACATGCTCTCCGGCCGCGACGAGGCCACCCCGCGCGACGAGCTCGCCGAGCTGACCGGCATCCGCACCGGACCCTCGACCTCCCCCGACGACCCCGTGCTCGCCCGGCTGCTGCCCGACTTCCACCGTCCGGACGCCGAGGGTGGCGCCGGTGCGGACGGGGCGGCGCTCTCGGCGGCGATGCGCTCGGTCCACGAGCCCGAGCTCATCGCGGCCAAGCGCGACGCGATCGCGGTCGTCCTGACCTCCTGCCCCGCCGGCGGGGGACGGGTGGAGCTCACCGTCCCGCAGGCCGAGTCGTGGCTGGCCGCGGTGAACGACGTGCGTCTCGCCCTGGGCACCGCGCTCGAGGTGAGCGAGGACATGCCCGAACAGCTCCCGCCCGACGACCCCCGCGCCGACCACCTGCCCGTCTACCACTGGTTGACCTGGTTGCAGGACTCGTTGGTCACCGTGCTGCTGCACTAGGAGCACGACCGTGGGCCGCCCCGTAGGGTGGGACCCGTGCTGGTGATTCGTGCCGACCTCGTCGAGCAGATGGTCGCGCACGCCCGCCGCGACCACCCGCGCGAGGCGTGCGGACAGCTGCTGGGCCCGGAGGAGAGCGACCGGCCCGAGCGCTACGTGCCCATGACGAACGCCGACGACGAGTCCCAGGGCAGCGACTACCGCTTCGACTCGCGCGAGCAGTTCCAGGTCTACAAGGACGCGACCGCGCGCGACGAGGAGACCGTGGTGGTCTTCCACTCGCACACCCGCGTACCGCGCCGCCCCCTGACCGACACCGGCCTGCCCGAGGCCTACCCCTCGGTCAAGGACATCGAGTTCATGGGCCTGCAGCCCGGGGTGCACTTCGCGATCGTCGCGCTGCCCGAGGGGGCCGACGGCCCCTGGGACCTGCGCTCGTTCCTCCTCGACGACGCGGGCGAGGTCGTCGAGGACGAGGTCCAGGTCGTCGAGAACTACATGTTCTCCCACACGGGTGCGGGCGACGAGCCCGACCGTTCCTGACGATCCCGGAACAACCCGACGGCGTGCGACGCTGTCGGTGAAGCAACCGAAGCCGTCTCCTGGAGGAAAGCCGTGTCCGCCACCGTCTCGATCCCGACGATCCTGCGCACCCACACGGGTGGCGAGAAGCAGGTCAAGGCCGACGGGTCGACCCTGCAGGAGGTCATCGCGGACCTCGACGCCAAGAACCCCGGCATCAAGGACCGCCTCGTGACCGACGGCGCGCTGCACCGCTTCGTCAACGTCTACGTGAACGACGAGGACGTCCGGTTCGCCGGCGGCCTCGACGCGCAGGTGCCCGACGGCGGCACCGTCACGATCCTGCCCGCGGTCGCCGGCGGTCGCTGAGGACCACCCCGGGCCGATGCCGGCCCGGGGTCCTATCTCTTCTCTCTGGAGCACCCGATGGCGCGGTACGACTCCCTCATCGAGGCCCTGGGGGACACCCCGCTCGTCGGGCTGCCCTCGTTCTCCCCGGCCCCGCACGTGCGGCTGTGGGCGAAGCTCGAGGACCGCAACCCCACGGGGTCCATCAAGGACCGCCCCGCGCTGCGGATGATCACCAAGGCCGAGGAGGACGGGCTCCTCACACCCGGCTGCACGATCCTCGAGCCGACGTCGGGCAACACCGGCATCTCGCTCGCGATGGCCTCGAAGCTCAAGGGCTACGACCTCGTGTGCGTGATGCCGGAGAACACGTCGGCCGAGCGCCGCCAGCTCCTCGAGATGTACGGCGCGAAGATCATCTTCTCGCCGGCCGCCGGCGGCTCCAACCAGGCGGTCGCGACGGCGAAGGAGATCGCCGCGCAGAACCCCGACTGGGTCATGCTCTACCAGTACGGCAACCCGGCCAACGCGCTCGCGCACTACGAGGGCACCGGCCCGGAGATCCTGCGCGACATGCCGACGATCACCCACTTCGTGGCCGGTCTCGGCACCACGGGCACGCTCGTCGGCGCGGGCCGGTACCTGCGCGAGCACAAGCCCGACTGCCAGGTCATCGCCGCCGAGCCGCGCTACGGCGAGCTCGTGTACGGGCTGCGCAACCTGGCCGAGGGCTTCGTCCCCGAGCTCTACGACCCCGACGTCCTCACCGGCCGCTACTCGGTCGGCGCCTACGACGCGCTGCGCCGGACCCGCCAGCTCGTCGAGCAGGAGGGCATCTTCGCCGGCATCTCCACCGGCGGCATCCTGCACGCCGCGCTCGCCCAGGCCGAGAAGGCCGCGGGCGGCGAGGACGAGGCCGACATCGTCATGATCGTGTGCGACGGCGGGTGGAAGTACCTCTCCACCGGCGCCTACACCGGCACGCTCGAGGAAGCCGCGGAGGGGCTCGAGGGCCAGCTCTGGGCCTGAATTCCTCACCCTGGCCCGGCACGCCCGTCGGTATCGTCGGGGACGTGACGAAGCCAGACGTTCCGGTCAAGCCGCGGGTCCTCCCGGCACACCCGATGCGGGCGGCCACCGGGATGGTCGTGTTCCTCGCCGTGCTGTGGGCGATCGAGGCCGCCGACCAGTTCGTGTTCGGCGGCGCGCTCGACCAGGACGGCATCGCCGCCCGGCAGATCGACGGGCTGTCGGGGATCCTCTGGGCGCCGCTCCTGCACGCCGGCTGGGCGCACCTGATCGCGAACTCGGTGCCCTTCGTGGTGCTCGGCTTCCTCGTGCTCGCGGGCGGGTTCGGACAGTTCCTGGCCGTGACCGCCCTCGTCTGGCTGCTGGGCGGCTTCCTCACCTGGCTGACCGGGTTCGGCGTGACGGTCGGGGCGTCCGGCGTGATCTTCGGCTGGCTCGCGTTCCTGCTCTTCCGTGGCTTCTTCGCCCGCTCGGGCCGCCAGATCGTGCTCGCCGTCGTGCTGTTCCTGGTCTACGGCGGGGTGCTCTGGGGTGTGATCCCGGGGACGCCCGGGGTGTCCTGGCAGGCCCACCTGTTCGGGGCGTTGGCGGGGATTCTCGCCGCCCGGTTCGTCGCCTCCGCGGATCGCCGCACCCGTCCCTCCGGTGGAGTGTCGCCCTCTCCGATCGGGCCGTAGGGTGCGCGCGTGGAACTGATCGTCCTGGGGTGCTCCGGCAGCGGTGCCGGTCCCACCTCCCCGGCGTCCGGGTACCTCGTGCGCACGGAGGGGACCACCCTCGCGCTCGATCTCGGCAACGGCACGTTCGGTCCGATGCAGCGCCACATGGACCCGTTCGACCTCGACGCCGTGGTCCTCTCGCACCTGCATCCCGACCACTGCGCCGACGTCTCCGGCCTCGTCGTGCACCGGCGCTACCACCCCGACGGCCCGGGCAAGGTGCTCCCGCTGCACGGCCCGAGCGAGTCCGAGGTGCGCCTGGCCGTCGCGTACGCGCCCTCCTCCGACGAGCGCGTGGCCACCGACCTCACCGACGTCTTCGACTACCACGTGTTCGCCGACGGGCCGGCCGGCGTCGGGGAGATCGCGCTGTCGAGCGCGCCCGTCGACCACCCCTGCGAGGCCTACGGGGTGCGCCTGGAGCACCAGGGCCGCACGCTCGTCTACTCCGGCGACACCGGTCCGTGCCGCAGCCTCGTCGAACTCGCCCGCGGCGCCGACGTGCTGCTCTGCGAGGCCACGTGGACCGACTCGCCCGACCGCCCGCCCGGCGTGCACCTCTCGGGCAAGCAGGCGGGGCAGACCGCGCGCGAGGCCGGGGTGGCGCGGCTCCTCATCACCCACGTCCCCGCCTGGTACGACGGCGAGGAGCTGCTCGCCGAGGCGCGGACGCAGTTCGACGGCCCGGCCGAGCTGGTCGAGCCCGACGGGCGCTACACGATCTGAGCCGTCCCGCTGCTCGTCCTAGGGGCGGGCGGCGGAGGGCTCGTCGACCGGCTCGGGGGCCTCGCGCGCCGGCGGTGAGGTGCGCGGCAGCAGGGATGCGACGAGGCCCGCGAGGACGACCGCGACCGCGGCGACCGCGAAGGCCCTCGTCGTGCCGGCCGTGGACGCGGCGGCCGTCGTGGCGCCCTCGGCGGTGAGCGTCGCCGCGCGGGCCGTGGCGAGGGTGGAGAGGACCGACAGCCCGATCGCCCCGCCGACCTGGCGCGACGTGTTGAGCAGGCCCGACGCGAGTCCCGCCCGGTCGCGCGGCAGGCCCGAGGTGGCGGCGCCCGCGAGCGGGGTGAGCGCGATGCCCATGCCGAGCCCCACGGCGACGCCCGGACCGAGCACCCCGCCGACCCAGGTGGATTCCGGCGTCAGCAGGGAGAACCACGCGAAGCCGGCCGCCGTCAGGAAGGCGCCGCCGACCAGCAGTGGACGGGTGCCGACGCGCCCCAGGAGCCGGGACGACAGCTGGGACCCGATCACGATCGACCCCGACTGCGGCAGGAACGCGAGCCCCGCCGCCAGGGCGTCGAACCCCAGCACGTTCTGCATGTGGAGCGAGACGAAGTACCACATCGCGAACATGGCCGAGGCGATCAACGCCATGGTCGCGTTGGCGACGCTGACCGTGCGGACCCGGAAGATGCCCAGCGGGACCAGCGGGGACGAGATGCGGGTCTCGAGGAGCCCGAAGCCGGCCAGCAGGACGACCGCGAGGACGAAGCTGCCCCACGTCAGCGGCGAGCCCCAGCCCGCCGACTCGCTCGAGACCACGCCGTGGACGAACGCCACGAGCCCGCCCGTCACCAACAGAGCGCCGCCGGTGTCGAGCCGCGGGCGGTTCTCGGCCCGGGTCTCGCTGATCGCGAGGACGGCCAGGCCCGCCGTCAGGAGCACCACCGGCACGTTGACCAGGAAGATCCAGCGCCAGCTGAGGAAGTGCACGAGCAGGCCCCCGGCGATGCCGCCGACGGCCCCGCCCACTCCGCCGATGGCCGCCCACGCGCCGAGCGCCCGGGAGCGGGCCGCGCCCTCGGCGAACGTCGTCGTGAGGATCGTCAGGGTGGCGGGGGAGAGCACGGCGCCGCCGAGGCCCTGCGCGGCGCGGGCGGCCAGGACGAGACCGGGGGAGTCGGCCAGACCCCCGACGAGGCTCGCGGCGCCGAAGAGCGCGAGCCCGACCAGGAACATCCGCCGCCGGCCGAAGAGGTCCGCCGCGCGCCCGCCGAGCAGCAGGAAGCCCGCGAACGCGAGCGTGTAGGCGCTGACCACCCACTGCAGGCCGACCGCGGAGAAGCCCAGGGCCTCCCGCATCGCCGGCAGGGCGACGTTCACGATGGACACGTCGAGCACCACCATGAACTGCGCGAGGCAGGCGACGACGAGGACGAGCCGCTCGCGCCCGGGTGCGGTGGTCACGGACTGCACGCTAACCCCGGGGTCCGACGGCCCGCCGCCCAGAAGCCCGTCGTCCGTGGCTGTCGGACCCGCCTCCTAGGGTGGTCGTGTGGCACGCAGTGACGGCAGGTCCGACGACGAACTCCGCCCCATCGAGATCCGGCGGGGATTCCAGCAGCACCCCGCGGGATCGGTGCTGGTCTCCTTCGGCAACACGCGGGTGCTGTGCGCGGCGAGCGTCACCGAGGGCGTGCCGCGCTGGCGGCGCGACTCAGGGCTGGGGTGGCTCACCGCGGAGTACGCGATGCTGCCCTCGGCCACCCACACCCGCAGCGACCGCGAGTCGGTCAAGGGGAAGGTCGGCGGGCGCACGCACGAGATCAGCCGGCTCATCGGCCGCTCGTTGCGCGCCGCGATCGACCTCAAGGCCCTCGGGGAGAACACGATCCAGCTCGACTGCGACGTGCTCCAGGCCGACGGCGGCACCCGCACCGCGGCGATCACCGGGGCGTACGTGGCGCTGGCCGACGCGGTCACTTGGCTCGGGGCGAGGAAGAAGCTGGCCGACCCGCAGCCGCTGTCGTGCTCCATCGCGGCGGTCTCGGTCGGCGTCGTCGACGGTCGCGTGCGTCTCGACCTCCCCTACGAGGAGGACAGCCGCGCCGAGGTCGACATGAACGTCGTCGCCACCGACGCCGGCACGCTCGTCGAGGTCCAGGGCACCGGCGAGGGCGCCACCTACACGCGCAGGACGCTCGACCAGATGCTCGACTCGGCGCTCGCGGGCATCGCCCGCCTCACCGAGATCCAGGCCGAGGCGCTCGCCGAGCCGTACCCGGGGGAGCTCGGATGAAGGTCCTCCTCGCCACGCGGAACGACGCCAAGCTCGCCGAGCTGCGGCGCATCGTCGCGGAGCTGGGGGTCGAGGTCGTCGGGCTCGACGAGGTGGAGCCGTTCGACGAGGCCCCCGAGACGGGCGCGACCTTCGCCGAGAACTCCCTGGCGAAGGCCCGCGACGCGTGCGCCGCGACCGGCATGCTCGCCGTCGCGGACGACTCGGGGCTGGCCGTCGACGCGCTGAACGGGATGCCGGGTGTGCTCTCGGCGCGCTGGTCGGGCGCCACGGGCGATCGTCGGGAGAAGGACGTCCGCAACCTCGCGCTCGTGCTCGACCAGATGGCCGACGTCCCCGAGGAGCGGCGCGGTGCGGCGTTCGTCTGTGCCGCCGCGGCCGTGAGCCCCGACGGGCGCGAGGCCGTCGTCACCGAGCAGTGGCCCGGCCGGCTGATCCGCTCGCCGCGCGGGGTGAACGGCTTCGGGTACGACCCGGCGTTCGTGCCCGAGGGGGAGACCCGCACGTCGGCCGAGATGTCGCCCGCGGAGAAGGACGCGGTGTCGCACCGGGCCCGGGCGTTCCGCGCCCTCGCGCCGGAACTGCGCGCGCTGCTGACGTGACCGACCAGTACTTCGCGGACGACCCCTCCGCGCCGTCGTCGCCCGTGCCGGCGCGGTTCGCGGTCGGGGAGCTCACGTTCGCCGCGACCACCGACTCCGGGGTCTTCGCCCGCGGCCGGCTCGACAAGGGCACGCGGGTGCTGCTCGACCACGTCCCGGAGCCCGAGGACGACGGCGATCTGCTCGACCTCGGCTGCGGCTGGGGACCGATCGCGCTCTGGCTCGCCTCGGTCCGGCCGCACGCGACCGTGTGGGCGGTCGACGTGAACACGCGCGCCCTGTCGCTGGCGGAGGCCAACGCCAAGGCGGCCGGCCTCGGGAACGTCCGGGTCTGCCGGCCCCACGAGGTGCCCGCCGACGTGACGTTCGCGGGGATGTGGTCGAACCCGCCGATCCGCGCGGGCAAGGCCGCACTGCACGACCTGCTGCTCCAGTGGCTGCCGCGCGTCGACGGGTCGTCGTACCTCGTCGTCTCGAAGAACCTGGGGGCCGACTCGCTCGGCCGCTGGCTCGGCGACCAGGGGTACCGGGTGTCCAGGCTGTCGTCGAACGCGGGATACCGCGTGTTGGAGGTCATCGATGCTGGCGGTGGAGCGGAGCGGTAGCGGGACCCCCGTGCTGTGTCTGCACGGGTGGCCTGGAGGGGCGTCGGACTACCGGTTGCTGACGCCGTTGCTGGTCGACGTCGCCGACGTGGTGGTGCCGCACCTGCCGGGGTTCGGGAGATCGTTCACCCCGGAGGACGCCATGCGCCCGCCGTCGGACTTCGACCGCGACCACATCGTCGCGGCGCTGGTCGAGGTCATGGAGTCGCTGTCGCTCGAGCCGGCGGTGGTCGTGGGCTACGACGTCGGCGTGACGACGGCCGTCGCGCTCGCCCGCGAGGCCCCGGAGCGGGTGCGGGCGGTCGTCACCGGCAACCTGCTCGGCCCGTCGGCGATGGGTCCCGCCGCGCTCGACCTGCGGCGGCGCTCCGAGTACTGGTACCAGGACTTCCACCAGCTCGAGCTGAGCTCGCGGCTGATGGACGGCAACCCCGCCGCGGTGCGCACCTACCTGGAGCACTTCTGGTCGCACTGGGGTGCGCGGCCCGAGGCCGTGGTGGACGAGCAGCTGGTGGAGGACTACTCGCGGCCGGGCGCGTTCAGCACCTCGCTCAACTGGTACCGCTCGGGGACCTCCACGCTCTACGGCGCGCTGGCCCTCGCCGACGGCGGCCCGGTGCCGACGCCGGTCGACGTCCCGGCCTCGGTGCTCTGGGGCGCGAAGGACCCGCTGTTCCCGGCTGAGTTCGCCCCCACCGCGAAGGAGTTGCTGCCGCGCGCCGAGGTGCAGGTGCTCGACGAGGTCGGCCACTTCACGCCGATCGAGGCGGCGGGGGAGATGGCGGCGGCGATCCGCTCGCACCTGCGGCTCTGACTCCTTCGCCGCCCGAGTGGGCGCTCACGGTCGTCGTCGAAGCCGACGGCGCCCACTCAGCGGTGAGATGGGCACGGTTGCCGCAATCGCCCGCTGATCGAACATGTGTTCGAATATGATCGACTCATGCCACGCCAACGCTCCTGGACCGACGACCAGCTCCGCGAGGCCGTCGCCGCCAGCTCCACCCTCGCGGAGATTCACCAACGTCTCGGCCTCAAGCCCGGCAAGTACGAGGTGATGCTCAAACACATTGATCGGTTGGGCTTGCCGCGTGCGCACCTCACCACCGTGGTCAATGGCCGAGTGCGCGCCTCTCGCGACGGAACGTGTTCAGACGACCAGCTGAGGAAGCTCGTTCTTGAATCGACCTGCTTGTCCGAGGTCATCAGGGCTCTGGGGAAGGAGCCGAACGGCGGTTACCACCGGTGGATCGACGGGCGCATCAGAAAGCTCGGCCTGGACACCTCACACTTCACGGGCCGGGCTTGGTGGCGGGGCAAGGAGTTCCCGGAGCGGCGGTCGCGGTCGCTGGCGAAGGTGTTGGTCGAGGGGTCGACGGTGTCCTCCTCGGAGCTGCGTAGGCGACTCATCCGCGAGGGGCTCAAGGAGGAGCGGTGCGAGCAGTGCGGACTCTCCGAGTGGCAGGGCAAGCCGCTCCCGCTCCAGCTCGATCACATCAACGGTGACCACGCCGACAACCGGCTCGAGAACCTCCGTATCCTGTGCGGCAACTGTCACGCCCAGACCGACACGTGGTGTGCGCGAGGACGGAAGAAGTAGTCCAAGAGCAGAGCCGGCGTAGCCCAACTGGCAGGAGGCACCGGTCCTAGGAACCGGACAGTGTGGGTTCGAATCCCATCGCCGGCACTCAGAGCTTCAGATCGCGCAGCAACCGGCCCACGTGGCCGGTGGCCTTCACGCCGTACTGCGCCTCCTCGACCTTGCCCTCGGCGTCGACGAGGAAGGTCGAGCGGATGACGCCCATCGAGGTGCGCCCGTACATCGTCTTCTCGCCGTAGGCACCCCACGCCTGCATGACCGACTTGTCGGCGTCGGAGAGCAGCGGGAACGTCAGCCCCTGGTCGGCGCGGAACTTGGCGAGCTTCTCCGGCTTGTCGGGCGAGATGCCCAGGACGGTGATGCCGGCGTCGTTGAAGGTGGTCAGGTTCTCGGTGAAGTCGCAGGCCTGCTTCGTGCAACCCGGCGTCCCGGCGGCGGGGTAGAAGTAGACGACCACGCGGCCGCCGCGGAGGTCGGCCAGCGACACCGTCTCGCCCGTGTCGGAGGTCAGCGAGAAGTCGGGGGCGACGTCACCCGGGGTCAGACGGTTATCGGTGGCCACGGGCGGGCAGGATACCGCTCGTATGTGACGGCCTACCGCGCGGCGCGTCGTCCCACGACAGACCGCGCCGGAAGGTCACGATGCCGCCACGATGGGCGGCAGCGAGGTGCTGCGGCACGTACCTAAGAGGACGAGGGAGGGTTCCGTGGCACGCGACCCGGACACCATCGAGCGGGAGATCGAGCAGGCGCGAGAGGCGTTGGCCGGGGCGCTGGACGAGCTCTCCGAGCGAGCGAACCCGCAGCGTCTGCAGGAGCAGGGCAAGGAGATGGCGGCCGAGAAGTGGGCCGACCCGAAGATCAAGTACAGCGTGATCGCCGCGGGCGCGTTGATCGGGCTGCTGCTGCTGCGCAAGCTCCTGAAGTAGCACGGGACGACCGGTGTGGGCGGGTGCCCCGAGGTGATAGGAACCTCGGGACGCCCGCCTTCTCCGTTTCCGCAGCTCCTCGGAGGTTCCCCCGCCGTGTCGACGTCGTCGTCGCAACTGACTCCCGCCGCCCAGGCGTTCCGCGCCGCGCGCGACCTCCTGGTCGAGCGCCAGACCGACTACGACGCGGCCCGTCGCGACTTCACCTGGCCGCAGCTCGACGAGTTCAACTGGGCGCTCGAGCACTTCGACGCGATCGGGCGGGACCCGTCGTCGGCGGACCGGGCGGCCCTGTGGATCGTCGAGGGCGACGGCTCGGAGGCGAAGTACTCCTTCGCGACGATGACGGAGCGGTCCAACCGCGTCGCGAACTGGTTCCGGTCGCTCGGGGTGGGCCGGGGCGACCGGATCATCCTCATGCTCGCCAACCAGGTCGAGCTCTGGGACACGATCCTCGCCGCGATGAAGCTCGGCGCGATCCTCATCCCCTCGACCCCGATGCTGGGCGCCGCCGACCTGCGCGACCGAATCGACCGCGGGGCCGCCCGCCACGTCGTCGTGCGGGACGCCGACGTCGACAAGTTCGCCGACGTCCCGGGCGACTACACGCGGATCGCGGTGGGGTCGGACATCCCGGAGGGATGGCACGACTTCGGCCAGGCCGACTCGTCGTCGGGAAGCTTCGAACCCGACGGCCCGACGAAGGCCGACGAGACCCTGCTCCTGTACTTCACCTCCGGCACCACCTCGAAGCCGAAGCTCGTGCAGCACACGCACGTCTCCTACCCCGTCGGGCACCTCTCGACGATGTACTGGATCGGGCTGCAGCCCGGCGACGTGCACTGCAACGTGGCCTCGCCGGGGTGGGCGAAGCATGCGTGGTCGAACGTGTTCGCCCCGTGGTGCGCCGAGGCGACCATCTTCATCTACAACTACAGCCGCTTCGACGCGGACGCGATGCTGAAGACCCTCGTCGACCACGGCGTCACGACCTTCTGCGCACCGCCGACGGTGTGGCGGATGCTCATCCAGGCGGACCTGAAGGCGTGGACGGTGCCGATGCGTGAGCTCGTCGGGGCCGGCGAGCCGCTCAACGCCGAGGTCATCGAGCAGGTCCGGGACGCGTGGGGCCTGACGATCCGTGACGGGTTCGGGCAGACTGAGTCCTCGCTGCAGATCGCGAACACGCCCGGGTCCCCGGTCAAGGACGGCTCGATGGGCCGTCCGCTGCCGGGCTTCGAGATCGCGCTGGTGGATCCCGTGTCGGGCCAGGTGGGCGACGAGGGCGAGATCTGCGTCGACCTGTCGAAGCGGCCCGTCGGCCTGATGGTCGGGTACGCCGACGACGACGAGCGCAACGCCGAGGTCATGCGCGACGGCTACTACCACACCGGCGACGTCGGCTCCCGCGACGCGGACGGCTACATCACCTACGTCGGCCGCTCCGACGACGTGTTCAAGGCGTCGGACTACCGCATCTCCCCGTTCGAGCTCGAGAGCGTGCTGATCGAGCACGAGGCGGTCGCCGAGGCCGCCGTCGTCCCCTCGCCCGACCCCCTGCGCCTCGCGGTCCCGAAGGCCTACGTGGTGCTCGCCCGCGGCTTCTCGCCCGACGAGTCGACGGCGCGCTCGATCCTCGAGTACTGCCGCCAGCACCTCCCCGCCTACAAGCGCGTGCGGCGCCTGGAGTTCGCGGACCTGCCCAAGACGATCTCCGGGAAGATCCGTCGGGTGGAGCTGAGGGGCCGGGAGAACGAGCTGCGCCCCTCGGGCACCGAGACCCCCGAGGGAGAGTTCACGGACGAGGCCCTCGGGCTGCGGTCGTGAGCTTCTCGTTCCCGGTGGTGCCGCGGTACTCCGAGATCGACCAGCAGGGCGTGGTGTTCTTCGGGCACTACCTCACCTGGTGCGACGAGGCGTTCACGGCGTACCAGGCGTCGCTCGGCTACCCGTACCCCGACATGATCGCCGACGGGGTCGACATCCAGATCGTGCACGCCTCGCTCGACTACGCCTCCTCGGTGCACTGGGGCGATCTCGTGGTGATCGGGGTGGAGAACGAGAAGGTCGGGACGACGTCGCTGACCTCTCGGCTCGTCGTGCGCCGGCGTGCCTCCGACGACCAGCCGTGGGGCGACGCGGTGACCGTGCAGCTGGTGCACGTGTGCGTGGACTCGACCTCGTTCACGAAGGTGGCGGTGCCGGAGCGGCTCGCGAAGGGGCTGGCGGTCGCTCGCGCGTAGAGGGTCGGGGCAACCGTGTCCGATGGACACGGTTGCGCCGAAGCCGTCCCGACGAGCGCCGTGTCGGGTTAGCGTGGTCGACCGTGAGCGTCCCCCGGCCGCCCGGGCCACCCGTGCAGGCGTCGGACCCGGCGCGGCTGTCGACCGGGCAGGTCCTGCCGCGCCGGGCCGTGGAGATGCCGAGCGGCGGCTCGTTCAGCGTCGACCTCGAGCGCGCTCCGCAGACGATCCGCGAGCTTGAGAGCGCTCGCGATCAGCTGGCCGAGTTGATGGTCGTGGCCGTGAGGCTCGGCAAGGTCGATCCCGGCACGAGCGACGAGGTGAGTAGAGACGCTGCCTCTGTGCTCGGCGCGGTGGCGACAGGAGGGCAGGGCTCGCTCCTCTGGGCACTCCGGTCCGGGGTCGACCGGCTCAACCTCCTCATCGACGCGGTACGGGCCGAGATCGCGACGTACAGAAACGCCGAGGTAGCGAATCGGTACGGCTTTGGTCCGAGCCAGGCGTAGGTCGTTGCTGGCGGTCCTCGCACTGGTGGCCCTGACCTCCTGCGCCAGTCGTCAGGTCCCTCCCGAGCAGACGACCAGCAATGTTCTTCCCGATCGATATGGTGCGCCTTCGGTCGAGCGACCAGTCGACGTTGCGGGAGTCGTCGACAGGCCTTGCTCTTCGTTGCTCACGGCTGCGGAGCTACGGGCGCTCGGCTACGTGTCGCCGGGTCGAGAACGGCGAATCCTCGATGTCGACGACTGCTATTGGGTCGCCACCGACCAGCAGAGCTTGAGCCTCGCCGTCGATGCCGATCGAGACCTGCTCGCTGACACCTATCGCACTCGGAACGATCCCGTCTTCGTTCCGACGACGGTCGAAGGCTTTCCGGCCGTACGTCAGAAGAGCAGCCCGGGTGCCCCCAACATCTGCACCCTCACGACGGGACTCGGTCCCCGGCAGGCACTCGAGGCGACGTGGGTCGGCCGCGGCGAGCCGCGACCCGGCAACGACGCATGCGAGTTCGCCGAGCAGGCGACTGCCCTCGTCGTCCGGAAACTTCCGCCGGCCCGCTGACTCCCGAGCCTGGAGCAGCGTCGTCAGGACCGGCGGTCAGTGCTGCGACCAGGCTCCGGGCTCGTCCTGCTCCCAGAGCCCGAACAGGTCCCCCGAGCGCGCCCGGGTCAGCTGCGCCTGCTCCTCCGGGTCGAGTGGGTTGACCCGGATCGCGGCGGTGCCCCACCACCGGTCGAGGACCTCCTGGACGGCCGCTCGGTCGAGCGCGGCCCCGAGCTCGGCCTCGAATGTCGCGCACTCCTCGGGGGACACGGCGAGCAGGGCGGCCCGGATCGCCGGACCCGTGCGCCGGACCCTCGTCGCGTCTGCCACGACCCGAGAGTGCCCGAACGCCCCGACGTCGTTGTGCTCCTCGCTCGGGCGCGCGGGTCGACCTGGGGCGACCTAGGGTCTCGATCTCGTGGACGTCTCCACGCTCACCCGGGCCGTCGTCATGTTCGTCGTGACCAACATCGACGACCTCCTGCTGCTCGCCCTCTTCTTCGGGCAGGCGCGGCGGCGCGGGGCCGCGGCGGGCATCGTCGTCGGGCAGTACCTGGGCTTCGGCGCGATCCTCGTGCTGTCGGTGGCCGGGGCGTTCGGGGCGGCGCTCCTCCCGCCCGCGGTGATCCCCTACCTCGGGCTGGTGCCGATCGCGCTGGGGCTGCGCGCCGCGTGGCAGGCGTGGCGGGGGAGCGGGGAGGACGACGAGCCGCAGATGGCGCCCGGCCCGCTCGCCGTAGCCGGCGTCACCCTCGCCAACGGCGGCGACAACCTCGGCGTCTACGTCCCGGTCTTCACGACGACGAGCGGCGCCGGCCTGGTCGTCTACGTCGCGGTGTTCCTCGTGCTGGTGGGCGTCTGGTGCTTCCTGGGCCGGTACCTCGCGACCCGCGCCCCGGTCGCCCGCGCCCTCGCCCGGTACGGCCACGTGGTGCTGCCGGTGGTGCTGATCGGGATCGGGCTGCTGATCCTCGTCGGCGCCTGACCGAGCGGGCACCCGGAGGGGTCGGGGGAGGCCCGGGACCCCTCCGGGTGCCCGGTGATCAGTCCCTGCCCGCGCGGATCGCGAACGGGAGGATCGAGCCCCGCAGCAGGGCCCGGGCGTCCATCGACGTCAGCGACGGGAACCGGTCGAGCCGCGAGGAGGCGAGCGCCACCGGGTCGTCGACGGAGTCGAGCCGGCCGGTCAGGTAGGCCCACTCGTGCTCGTCCGAGCAGTACGGCAGCACCGTCGGGAAGACCGACGAGAACCGGTCGGTCATCCGCCCGAGCGTGTCGTTGCGCCACACCGTCGGACAGCCCGCCTGCGAACACACGACACCGCCGGGCGCCAGCACCGCGGCGCACCGCTCGAGGAACGGGGTGCCGTAGAGGCGGGCGTGCTGGGCGGGGTCGTCGACCTCCACCGGCTCGTCGGGCAGGTCGACGATGACGACGTCGTAGCGGTCACCGGCCGCGGCGGCCGCGGCGAGGAACTCCCAGCCGTCCGCGTAGTGCACCCGCACCGGCCCGTCGTGGGCCTCGGCCGACGCGAGCTCCGCGGGCGAGTAGCCGTAGGGCAGCAGCTCGGCGCAGCGCCGGACGCACTCGGTGTCGATGTCGACGTGGTCGACCACCGAGGCGCCCGCGGCCATGGCGAGCTGCGACACGACCCCCTCCGACGACCCGACCACCAGCACCCGGTCCACCCGGTCGGCCAGCAGCAGCGGGGGCACGGCGAGGGCCTCGTGGTAGACGAGCTGGGTCTGCTCGGTCGACTGCCGCTCTCCGTCGCAGAACAGCGAGATCCCCTGCGCGGTGCGCGCGACGATCATGTCCTGCCACTCGGTGCGGCCGCGCCAGAGCACCTCGTCGATCCGCCAGCGCCGCCGCATCCCGTCGGCGAGCGGCTCGTCGACCTCGCGCTGCCCGACGGCGTCCGGCGCCAGGCCGGCTCCGCGCGCCACGATCTGCGCGCGCACCTCGATGGCGCCCATCTCGCGTCCGAGCACCTCGACGATCCGTTCGGGATCGGCGTGCTCTCCGCAGGTGAAGACGTCGACGAACGCGGCGCCGGCCTCCGGGTAGGCGTGCACCGAGGCGTGGGACTCGGCCAGCAGCGCGAGCACCGTGGTGCCCTGCGGCTCGAAGCGGTGGGTGACGACGTCGAGCGTGGTCGCGCCGCCGTCGTCGAGGGCGGTGCGCAGGGCGCGGGCGACGGCGGCGTCGTCACCGAGGAGCGCGGGGGACACCCCGCGCAGCTCGGCGAGCACGTGGCGGCCGGCGAACGAGGGCGCGGGGGCGTCGGAGGTCAGGGGGGTCGTCAATCAGGGGTCCTCTCGGGGTCACGGAGTGGAACGGATCAGGGTGGGGAGCGGCGGGAGGCCGTTGAAGCCGACCGAGGCGTAGCTGGAGGTGTACGCGCCCGCACCGAGGAACTCCACGACGTCCCCCGGCGCGAGCGCCAGCGGGAGCCGCACGTCGGCGCGGCGGTAGAGGACGTCGTCGCCGTCGCAGGTGGGGCCGGCGAGCACGACGGGGCCGGTCGGGGCATCGGCAGCGTGCCCGGGGGTCCGCAGCCGGTAGACGATCATCTCGCCCTCGGTCTCGGCGAGGCCCTGGTAGCGCCCGACGTCGAGGTAGACCCACCGGCGTCCGAGGCGCTCGGTGACGAGGACGACCTCCGCGACGAGCACCCCGGCGTCGGCCACGAGCGCCCGCCCGGGTTCGGCGACGAGGTGCGGTCGCCAGTCGCCGAGCTCGGACCGGATCGCCTCGACGACGGACGCGAGCGGTGGCACCGGGCCGGCCGCGTGCCTCGTCGGGAAGCCCCCGCCGACGTTGAGCTCCGCGACCGGTTCGCCGAACTCCTCCACGGCCCGGCGGGCGGCGGCGATGCCGCGGCGCCACGACGACGGGTCGGTCTGCTGCGAGCCGGGGTGGAAGCCGACGCCGTGGGCGCGCAGTCCGGCGTCGCGGGCGCGCCGCAGCAGCACCGCGGCCTCGTCGGGGGCCACGCCGAACTTGCCCGCGAAGGGGGTGGCCGAGCCCAGGTCGTCGACGCCGAGGCGCACGGTCACCGCGCAGCCGGGCGCGAGGCGGGTGAGCAGGTCGACGTCGGGCGCGGCGTCGGTGGTGAAGCGCGTGACGCCGGCGGCGACCGCCGCCCGGACGTCGGAGGCCTTCTTCACCGGGTTGCCCCAGCTCATCGCGCGCGGCTCGACGCCCGCGAGCAGACAGGCGTCGAGCTCGCCGACGCTCGCCAGGTCGACGCTCGTCCCGAGCCGCGCGAGGAGGGCGAGAACCTCGGGATGCGGGTTCGCCTTCACCGCGTACGCGGGCTCCGCCTCGGGGAACGCGGCGCGGAATTCGCGGTACCGCTCGGCGACGATCCCCAGGTCCAGCTCCAGACGGGGGCTCGTACTGCTCTTTCCGGACGAGGAGGTGAGCGGGTCGAGGCCGTTGTCCTCCGCCTGCACGGCCTGCTGTGCACCCACGCCGTCCATCGTGCCCTGTGAGGTCGTCACGAGGTCTCCGAATCGTCTGACGTGAGACGTAACGGACGCGTACTGTCCGGAGATCTCCTGGTCTGGCGGGATCGGGAGTGGCGGGTCGGGGAGAAAGCAGGGGACGTATGCCTTCGGGCTCCCAGGGAGGATGGGAGACGGGTCGACGGCGGCAGAGGTGGCCGCGCTGGTCGGCCCGCAGCACGGCCGTCACCGGTCTGTTCGCGGTGGCGGTGCTCGCGGCCGCACTGGGCGTGGGGCGCACCGTCGTGGCGCCGGTCGGGCCCAGCGAGCAGGCGGCGGGCACGTCCGGCTCGTCGCGCGCGCTCGTCCCCGAGACGAGCGAGGCGGAGCCGTCCGACGGCTTCGGCTCGGCCGGCCGCCCGACGTCCGACCCGGGAACGGGCGCGTACGGCTCCGGCGCTCCGAGCACAGTGGTGCCCCTGCCGGGGTCGCCGGGCGAGTCCGACGCGTCCGACGACGCCCTCGCCCCGCCGCTGACCCCCATCCCGGTCCCGGGCGCCCGCACTCCGGGCAGTGCCCCGCCGCCTGCCACGAGCACACCGGCGGGGTGGGACCCGCCGCTCGACCCGATCGTGCCGAGGTCCCCGGCCCCGTCCTCGCCCTCGTCGACGGCCCCGCCCGCCGCGCCGGCCTCCCCGCTCGCCCCGGCTCCGGCGTCGCCCGTGGACCCGGCGCCGGTCTCCCCGGTGGTGCCCGCGCCCGCCGCTCCGGTGGTGCCGGCGCCGACGGGCGCTCCCGCAGCCCCGGGCGTGCTCGACCTCCCGGGCCGCGTGCTCGACCCGGTGCTGCCCGACCGGGACGCTCCCGCCCCCGGCCCTGCCGACGGCGGCCGCGGCGGCAACGGCAACGGCAACAGTGGCGCTCGTGCGGCCGACGCCCCGAAGGCTGCCGAGACCCCGAGGGCCGACCCGCCGCGGACGCCGAAGGACACCCCGAGGACTGCCCAGGACGCGCCGCGCACCGAGGACCGGGAGGCGCGGTCGGCCGCCCCGTCCCTGCCCGCGGTCGCGCCCGCCGGCTGGCCGATCCCCATGCTCGGCGCGAGCAGCTCCGACTCTCCGTCCTCGACGGCGACCACCACGGCCCGCGTCCCCGGCGAGGCGACCTCCACCGGCACGGGCTCCACCCTCGTCCCGCGGGGTGGTGCGGCGACCACCACCGGCTCCGCGCTTCCCGAGGGCTGGCCGATCCCCACGCTCGGGTCGGCCGCCACCGACGCCCCGCCCGGCTCGTCCGACGCGATCACCACGACCACCGGCGGCGCCACCGCGTCGCGCTCCCCGGGCGCCGCCACCGGCAGGTCGGCCCCGGCCGCCACGGGCACGTCGACCCCCGCCCCCACGTCGGCCACAGGCGCCCGGACGACGACCGGGGCGCCGTCGACCACCGTGCTCGACGAACCGGAGTCGAGTGCCACCGACCCGACCACGGGCGTGACCACCACCCGGAGCCGGGCCGTCGACCCGTCGTCGGGCTCGGTGACCTCGCGGTCCACGCGGGTCGACCCCTCGACGGGGTCGCGCACCACCCAGACCACCACGCGGTCGGCCGACTCCTCGACCGTGGAGGTCACCACCACCACGGAGAAGCCCGACCCGACGACCTCGTCGTCGACCAGCGAGCGGTCGAGCTCGACCCAGGAGCCCAGCTCGTCCCAGCGGTCGAGCTCAGCGCCGCGGTCGAGTGCGGAGAAGTCCAGCTCGGCCCCGCGGTCGAGTGCGGAGAAGTCGAGCTCCGCGCCGCGGTCGAGCTCGTCGAAGTCCAGTTCGTCGGTGAAGTCGAGCACGAAGCAGGACTCCGACGGGTCGACGGTGAAGGAGACCACCACCTCCGACGACGAGGGCAACAGCGTCACCAAGCGCAGCGTCACGAGCTCCGGCGGCGACGAGAAGACCGTCTACACCGCGCAGTCCTCGGACGGGGAGACCGTCGAGTACGAGACGAGCGCCGGGTCGGCGCCCCTCGAGGAGGAGGCGACGCGGAGCTGGTGGTCGTGGCTCTGGTCGTGGTGAGGCCGAACGGGGTACAGGGGCGACGTGCCGCTGCCCCCACCCGGTCCTGACTCCCACGTCCTCGTCACCGGCGCCTCCTCCGGGATCGGCGCGGAGATCGCCCGGGCCCTCTCGGCCCGGGGTTATCCGACGCTGCTCGTCGCGCGGCGCGAGGAGGCCCTCACCGACCTCGCCGCCGAGCTCTCGCGGCGGACCGGCCTGACGAGCGAGGTGCACGCCGCCGACCTCGGCGACGACGACGGGCGCGACACGGTGCGCGACCTCCTCCTGCACGACGAGCGCGTGATCGGGTTGGTCAACGCCGCGGGCTTCGGGGTGACGGGGCGGGTCGCCGGGCTCGCGGAGCGCGAGGAGGACCGGGCGGCGCTCGACGGCCTGGTGCGGCTCAACGTGCTGGCCCTGCACGACCTCACGGTGGCGGCCATCGGCGCGTTCGTGCGCCGGGCCCGGTCGACGACGCGGACCGGGGCGATCCTCAACGTCTCCTCGATCACCGCGTTCCAGCCCCTCCCCGGGGTGGCGAGCTACGCGGCGAGCAAGGCGTTCGTGCAGTCGTTCTCCGAGGCGGTGCACACCGAGCTGTCCGGGACTGGCGTCAGCCTCACCACCCTGAGCCCCGGGCTCACCCGCACCGGCTTCGCCGACGCCGCCTCCACCGACGCGTTCGACAAGGCACCCGGCTTCACGGTCGGGGAGGCCTCGGACGTCGCCGAGGCGGGGGTGGCCGCCATGGCCGCCGGGCACCGGAGCATCGTCCCGGGCCTGGTCAACCAGCTGAGCGCCGCCGGGGGCCGGCTCGCCCCGCGCACGCTCCTGCTCCCCGCGTTGAACTCCGCGATGGACTGGTTCGGCTGATGACGATCACCGCAGCCGACCTGCACGCCCGCGGCGAGGAGTTCGCGGAGTTCTGGCGCGAGTACCACCTGTGCACCCTCACGACGCTGCGCCGCGACGGCAGCCCCCACGTCGTCCCGGTGGGCTGCACGCTCGACCTCGACACCGCGACCGCCCGCATCATCACCTCGGGCACCAGCCGCAAGGCCGCCCACGTGCGGCTCGGCGGGGACGACGGGGTCCGGGTGGCGGTCAGCCAGGTCGACCGCGCACGGTGGTCGACCCTCGAGGGCCTCGCCGTCGTCCGCGACGACCCGGAGTCGGTCGCCGACGCCGAGGCGCGCTACGCGGCTCGCTACCGCACCCCGCGCGAGAACCCGCGCCGCGTGGTCCTGGAGATCACGCTGACCCGGGTCCTCGGGAGTCGCTGACGGCTCGTCGGCTCCCGGGTCGTGGGCGGGCCGCACGGGCGGGGGGTCCGACGCCGCGTTGCGCGCCGCACACGGTTGGCGGCGAGTCGGTCTGGTGCGGGTCCCGCGTTGCGCGACGCAGACGGTTGGCGGCGAGTCGGTCCGGCGAGGGTCCTGCGTTGCGCGCCGCACACGGTTGGCGGCGAGTCGGTCTGGTGCAGTCCGGCGTTGCGTGACGCACACGGTTGGCGGCGAGTCGGTCCGGTGCAGGTCCTGCGTTGCGCGCCGCAACGGATGCAGGTCCTCCCGCGCCTCGTCTCGGCCGTGTGTGTCCCGCAACGCCATGAACATCGGGTCCGGCTCTGTCCGGCCGTGTGTGTCCCGCAACGCCGTGGGCATGGGGTCCGGCCGCTCCCGGCCGTGTGTGTCCCGCAACGCCCTGGGCGTCGGGTCCGGCCGCTGCTGGCCGTGTGCGTCCCGCAATGCGGTGAACATCGGGTCCGGCCGCTGCTGGCGGTGTGCGTCCCGCAACGCCGTGGGCATCGGGTCCGGCCGCGTCCGGCCGTGTGTGTCCCGCAACGCCGTGGGCGTCGGGTCCGGCCGCTGTTGGCCGTGTGCGTCCCGCAACGCCGCCGGCGGTCGGTCCGGGGACGTCACGGGATCCCGACGACCGGAGTGGTCAGGTCGTACACGGTGGTCCCGCCGACCGTGGTCGGCGCGAAGTGCTGCTTCACCCACGCGGTGATCTGCACGGTGGCGTCCGAGCCGCCGGTGTCGGGCACCGAGGTGAGGCCCGCCCCGAGGAAGTAGTGCACCCGCCCCTGCGCGACGAGCTGCTGGAACTCCGCGAGGGTGGGGGAGGGGTCGGTGCCGTTGAACCCGCCGAGGGGCATCACGGGGGCGCCGCTCGCGAGCTGGTAGCCGGCGGCGGGCATCGAGCCCACCGACGCGGCGACCCAGGTGTGGCCCGTCGCGCCCGCCTGCAGGAACGAGGTCAGGGCCGACGAGGGCTCGGAGGCCCGCAGCAGGGCCATCGCGCCGCCGGGACCACCGCGCCCCGGCGCCGGAGAGCCGGGACCACCCCGGCCGGCCGCATGCTGCCCGGGCCCGCCGCGCCCGCCGTGTCCTCCACCGAAGCCCGATCCGGAGGGGCCGGCGGTCGGGATGATCTCGGTGTGGGCGGTCGAGGCCGTGACCGCCGCGTAGGCCACCGGGCCGCCGAGCCCGGCGAGCAGCGCGGTCGTCGTGACGGCCACCGCGAGCAGGCGGCGCGCCCCGACGACGAGCAGCGCGAGGGCCGCGAGAACGCCCGCCGCGAGGACGACCGCCCGCAGCCCGGGCAGGAAGGTCGGGGTCTCGCGCAGCAACCACCACGACCAGACCGCCGTCGCCGCGATCCCCGCCGCCAGCACCCGGCGCCACGGCGAGCGCCAGAGCTCGACCACGCCGACGGCCGCGAGCGCCGCGATCCACGGGGCGAGCGCGACCGCGTAGTACGGGTGGATGATCCCGGCCGCGAGGCTGAACACCCCGGCGGTCACCACCAGCGACCCGCCCCAGAGCAGGACCCCGGCCCGACGACGGTCGGCGCGCGCCGCCCTCCCGACGAGCACCAGGAGCGCGATCCCGACGATCAGCGCGAGCGGCAGCAGCCAGGCGACCTGGGCCGCCATCGAGCCGGTGAACAGGGCCGACCAGGAGTCGGTGGAGGTCGCGCCACCCATGCCGCCGCCGCGACCACCGCCCCCGAGCTGCCCGGTCTCGTCCCCGGTCAGCCGACCGACACCGTTGTAGCCGAACGCCAGCGACAGCACGCTGTCGTCCTGCGAGCCACCGACGTAGGGCCGCGACGCCACGGGCCACAGCTCCACCACGGCCACCCACCACCCGGCCGAGACCAGCAGCGCGGCGCCCGCGGGCAGGAGGGCGAGGAGGCGCCGCCGCCAGGTGCCGGGCCCGGCGACCAGGTGCGTCGTCAGGAAGGCGGGCAGGACGAGGAAGGCCTGGAGGGACTTCGTCAGGAACCCGGTCCCGATGCAGGCGGCGGCGAGCACCAGCCACCAGGTCGACGACCGGGTCGACGAGGCGTCGACCGAGCGCACGAGCGCCCAGGCGCCGGCGACGAGGAGCAGGCAGAGCAGGGCGTCGGGGTTGTCGAAGCGGAACATCAGGACCGCGACCGGGGTCAGGGCGAACGCGAGGCCCGCCAGCAGCCCGGCGACGGGTCCTGACCAGCGACGCACGGCGCTCGTCAGGAACCCGACGGCCGCGACGCCCATCAGCGCCTGCGGCACGAGCAGCGACCACGACGAGAGCCCGAACAGCCGCGCCGAGAGCCCCATGACCCACAGCGACGCGGGCGGCTTGTCGACCATGATCGACGCCGGGGCGTCGGACGCCCCGAAGAACCACGCCCTCCAGCTGACCGAGCCGGCCTGGGCGGCCGCGGCGTAGAACGCGTTGCCCCACCCGGAGGCGGAGAGCCCGACGAGGTAGAGCGCCGCGGTGCCGACGAGCAGGGCCGTGAAGAGCAGCCGGTACCACCGTTCGCCGCCACCCCGGCCGGAGCGAGCGGCACTCTCGGTGCCTCTATGTGCGCGAGAGTGCCGTTCGCTCCACCGCGGCCGGGTCAGCAGACTCATGACGACGAGCCTCGGCCGGGCCGGTGATCAGCGGGTATGTCCGGCCTGTGGGCCGGCTGTGCTCACCGCTCCAGCGGCGTGAGCTCGACGGCGAACCCGTCGAGGAAGTCGTCCCAGTCGTGCGGCGCGACGGCGGGCCGCACCACGAACTTCGTGATCCCACCCTCGACGAACTCGCCGACGAGCCGGCGGGCGTGGTCCCAGTCGGTGGCGACGAGGTCGTCGGCGCCCTCGGCGTCGGGGCGCCGGTGGGCGGCGGAGGCGCGGGCGCGGGCCGCGTCGTCGTCGGAGGTGCCGGGCGGAAGGACCAGCAGGTTCGTCCCGTAGTGGTCGTCCTCGACGTGCCGTCCGGCGGCGTCGGCGGCGTCCGCGATGACCCGCCGGGCGGCGGCCGCCTCGGCGGGGGTGACGAACGAGGCCAGCCACCCGTCGGCGAGGCGCCCGACCCGGCGCAGCGCGGCCGGGACGAGCCCGCCGAGCCAGAGGTCGAGCGGCTTCGTCGGGCGGGGCTCCACCACGGCCTCGTCGAGGGTGAAGAACGTCCCGTGGTGGGTCACGACGGGCTCGGAGAGCAGCCGCCGCACCACGGTGAGGGCCTCCTCGAACACCGCGGCGCGCGGTCCCGGCACCGGGTAGGAGGTGCGCTCGGCGGGGGTCGCGGGCTGCAGCCCGAACACGGGCAGGATGCGGCGCGGGGCGAGCGCGGCCAGGGACGCGAGCTGGTGCGCGACGACGGCCGGGTTCCGGCCGGGGAGCACGACGACGCCCGTGCCGAGCTTGAGGTGCTCGGTGCGCCCGGCGGCCCACCCGAGGGCGATGAGGGGCTCGACGGCGGGGGCGGCGATGCGGTCGGGGAACCAGACCGAGTCGATGCCGCGGCGTTCGCACCCGTCGACGAGGGCGAGGGTGGCGGCGGCCGGGTCGTCCCGCGAGGGGCCGGCGCCGATCCCCAGCCGGACCTTCATGTCCGCGCTCACGCGCCCACCTCCGCGGTCTGTCCGGTCAGGAGCCCGGTGCGGCGCGCGAAGTCGTCGAAGAGCCGCCACGCGCGGAGCCGGGAGTCCTCCGCGCGCTCGGCCACCTCGGCGCGCAGGCCCTCGGTGGTGATGCCGAGATCGTCGAAGGCGGCCTCGATCGAGGTACCGGTCCAGCGCGCCACCCAGGTCTCGTACTGGCCGGGGGTGATCTCGGGGTGGAACTGCACGCCGAGGTGCGGCCCGACGCGGAAGGCCTGGTCGCAGCGCTCCGAGCGGGCGAGGACCTCGGCGTCGGGCGGGGCGGTGAACGAGTCGAAGTGGAACTCCATCCACGGCCCCTCGTCGATCGCGGGGTCGGACGACGTGATCGTCCGGAACCCGTTCTCGTTCCGCCCGTCGGCCTTGTTCGCCGACCCGCCGAGCACCCGGGCCAGGAGCTGGCCGCCGAAGCAGATGCCGAGGACCGGGGTGCCGATCTCGACGGCGCGCAGGAGGAGGTCGATCTCGGCGCCGAGCCAGGGCACGGAGTCGTCCCACGCGCCCTCCGCGGAGCCGAGGACGGCGACGGCGTCGACCGTCGACGGGTCGGGCAGGTCGGTCCCGGCGACGCCGGGGACCACCGTCACCCCGCGGTCGCGGGCCCACGACGCGAGCGATCCGGCCTGCACCAGGACGGTCTCGGGGGTCACGGCGTGGCCGATCACCAGCATCGTCGGGCCGGGGGAGGAGGGATCCATGCCGGGTGCAACGCACGACGGGCCGACGACCATCCTGGGCGCGTGTCCAAGCCCTGCGCGTTCTGCGCGATCGTCGCCGGGGACGCCCCCGCCCACGAGGTCCACCGCGACGACCACACGGTCGGCTTCCTCGACCTCAAGCCCGTGTTCCCGGGCCACGTCCTGCTCGTCCCGCGCCGGCACGTCAGCACCCTGGCCGACCTGCCGCCCGACGAGGTGCCCGGCTTCTTCGCGCTCGCCCAGCGCCTCGAGCGGGCGGTGGAGACGGCCATGGACGCGCCCGGGTCGCTGGTGCTGGTCAACAACGTGGTGAGCCAGTCGGTGCCGCATCTTCACCTGCATGTCATCCCGCGTCGCCCGAAGGACGGACTGCGCTTCTTCCTCGGTCCGCGTCACCCTTATCGGGACACGGACGAGGCGGCGTCCGTCGCGGAGCGCATCGGCGGGCTGCTGCAGGTGGACGCAGGAGCTTGAGCCGCCCGGCGCAGCGCGGTCAGGTCAACTGGCTGTGAAGCTACGTCCAACGGTCGGCACGACGCGCTCAGCGGTCTCAGGTTGTACGTCCATTCGTGTGGTTTGAGCCCCTCATCACGCCTCGTGCTGCCATAGTCACGGTGCGCGGACGAGAACGGTGACCTCCGGGTCGATCACCGTCCGCGACGAAGACGACGCCGACGCAGGAGGTTGGGATGACGGTCCTCGGATGGGTCGCCGTTCTCGTCGGGGCGTGGTGCGCCGTCTCGGTTCTCGCGGCCCTCGGGCTCGGGGCGCTGCTGCGCCGCGGCTCGGCGGTCGACGGCGACCTGGTCGACCAGGGACGCGAGCGCGAGGAGCTGCGCCGCGGTGCCCTCGCGATGTGGCTCGCCGAGATCCCGCGCGTCCCCGACACCCCGGCCGAGCTGGTCGACGCCGTGCCGGCGCCGCGCCGGCCGCGCGACGTGGGCTCGGGCATGAACGAGGTCCCCACGCTGCGCTGAGCGGCGGCGGGACCTACCGGTCGATGCCGATGGCCGACCGGACCGACGTGAGCACCCGCTGGGCCCGCTCGCGCGCGACGTCCCCGCCGCGGGCGAGGGCCTCGTCGAGCTCGCTGCCGGGCTCCATGAGCGCCTCGTAGCGCTCGCGCATCGGCCCGAGCCGCTCCTCGAGCACGTCCGCGAGCTGGTTCTTCAGCTCGCCCCAGCCGACCCCGCCCGCCTCGAGCCGGGCGCGGGTGTCGGCGACCTGGTCCGCCGGCGCGAACTGGGCGAGGATCTGGAACACCGCCGACGAGTCGGGGTCCTTCGGGTCCTCGACCGGCGTGGAGTCGGTGGGGATGCGCCGCACGAGCTTGCGCAGCTTCGGTGCGGACAGGAACAGCGGGATGTAGTTGTCGTAGGACTTCGACATCTTGCGGCCGTCGAGGCCCGGCAGCGTGTGCCCGGTGGTCTCCGGCGGGATGACCGCCTCCGGGATAGGGAAGCGGTAGCCGTGCGAGCCGTAGAGGTGGTTGAAGCTGCCCGCGATGTCGGCGGCGATCTCCACGTGCTGCAGCTGGTCGCGCCCCACCGGGACGACGTGCGCCTCCATGATCAGGATGTCGACGGCCATGAGGATCGGGTAGTTGTAGGTGCCCATGTTGATCCCGGCGTCGGCGTCCTCCCCGGCGGCGAGGTTGGCGTCGCGGGCCGCCTTGTAGGCGTGCGCCCGGTTCATCAGCCCCTTGCCGGTGAGGCACGACAGGATCCACGTCAGCTCGAAGGTCTGCGGCACGTCGGACTGTCGGTAGAACACGGTGCGCTGCGGGTCGAGGCCCGCGGCCAGCCACGTGGCGGCGACCGAACGGGTCCAGTGGGCGAGCTGCTCGGGTACCCGGGCCGTGGTGAGGGCGTGGTAGTCGGCGATGAAGTAGAGCGACTCGTACTCGCCCGTCATCGCGATCGCGGGCTCGATGGCGCCGACGAGGTTGCCGAGGTGGGGCTCCCCGGTCGGCTTGACGCCGGTGAGGGACCGCCTGGCCGCCCCCGGGGTCGAGCTCCGCGCCGCTGCGTCTCCCGTACTGCTCACGATGATCGAGCCTAGTCGGCGCCCGCACTACGATTTCGCCCCGTGGAGCTGCTCGCGGACATGTCGGCCGAGGACCGCCGCCAGGTGCTCGCGAGCGGGCGCCGGCGCCGGTTCTCCCCGCGCGAGGTGGTGTTCCACGAGGGCGACCCCGCCGACACGTTCCTGCTCCTCGACTCCGGGCGGGTCGCGGTGCGCGCGGCGACGCCGATGGGCGACACGGTGACGTTCGCGGTCGTCGGGCCGGGCGAGACCGTGGGGGAGCTCGCGCTCATCGACTCCGGGGCGCGCCGGTCGGCGTCGGTGGTGGCGCTCGAGGCGACCGAGGCGTGGTCGTTCTCCGCCGACACCTTCCACCGGCTGCGCCGCACCAACGCGGGGGCCGACGCCTTCGTCCTGCAGACCCTCGCCGCGCAGGTGCGCCGGCTCTCCGGGCTGCTGGTGGAGGCGCTGCACCTGCCGGTGGAGACGCGGGTGCTGCGCCGGCTCACCGACCTCGAGCGCGTCTACCGCGGCAGCTCCGACCCCACGCAGATCCCGCTCACCCAGGACGAGCTCGCGTCGCTGGCGGGCGCGAGCCGGGCAACGGTGAACAAGGTGCTCCGCGACCTCGCGGCGGTGGGGCTGCTCGAGCTGCGCCGGGGCCGCGTCGTCGTGCTGGACCCGGCGGGGCTGGAGCGGCGGGGGTCGTCGGGCCTGTCGTGACGGTGGCGATTGTGACGTCGAGTGTCAGCATGGCCGCAGTGCTGACACATCACCCCGCCTCGTGCAGCGGGGCCTGGCGCCACCGCGCCCGCCACTCGCTGCGGTGCGCGAGGACGACGGCGCCCGGGCGCATCCGGCCGAACTCCTTCTGCACGGCGCCGACCCGGTCGAGCACCGGCCCGCGCCGGCCGGTGCTCGCGCAGGTCGCGTAGGGGCGGGTCGTCGCGAGGAACGCCACCCCCGCGCGCTCCAGCGCCGCGGCCAGGAACGCCGTCGAGGGGCACGACGCGCCCGTCACGACGACCTCCACGGTCGCCACCCCGTCGCAGCGCGTCGTCAGGTGGGCGGGCACCGCGGCCGAGGCCGGGAGCGTCAGGGCCACCGGGCCGTGCTCGAGCCGCTCGTCGATCCCGGCGAGGAACTCCTCGGGCGAGGGGTGCAGGGCCTCGACGTCGACGAGGTCGAGGAGGCGCTCGCGGGTGGTCGTGACGGCGGGGGTCCACGACTCCGGTCGTCCCAGGCCGTGGCGCAGGGCCCGGACGACGGCCGGGTGGGGGTGGGAGGTCAGCGCGTAGCCGGGGCCGGAACCGTGGATGACGGGGGTGCCCAGGGCGAGGGCGGTGGCGGCGAGCGCGCGGTCGTCCTCGTCGGACAGGACGAGGCGGTGGGTCGACCAGTCGGTGCGCCAGAAGCGGTCGAGGTCGGCGCGCTCGGCCCCGGTGAGACGCCGGCCGACGACGGCCTCGGCCAGCGCGTGGGCGTCGGTGGCGCACTCCTGCTCCGGGCGGGGGGCGGGCCGTGCGGGGCGGGGGGTCGTCATGAGGCCGGTGCCGTAGGACTCGGTCATGACGGTCATCGCCGGGCCTCCTGGGAGTGCGGTGCTGCGGGCGAGGTGAACCCTGCCCGCCGCACCCGACGATGTCCGTCCACTGGACGACCTCCGCTGTGTCACCGAGGTGACACAAGCCCTACGGGCCCATGAACCACGTCTTGAACCCGGCCGCGAGGTCGGCGTCGCCCGTGACCGCGAGCCCGTCGAGTCCGGCCCGACCCAGGGCGAACCGCAGCACCGCGGTGTCGGAACCGGCGATCGTGGCGGTGAGCGGCTCGTCGGGCGCCGCCTGCCACGCCCCGTCGAGGAAGCCGAAGCGCAGGTCGAACGACGTCCCGGCGAGCCCGATCACCGTGCCGTCGGCCGGGGGCTCCGCGGCGGCCGCTCCCGCGAGCACCGGGAACACCGGGGGCAGGACGGCGGCGGTGGCGCGCACCACGTCGTGGCCCAGCGGCTCGTCGTGACCCAGCGCCGCGGCCACGTCGTCGGCGTGGAACCCGGCCTCCATCGTGAAGACCTGCAGCGCGAACGGCGTGGGGACGGCCCCGAACGGGATCTCCACGGCCGCACCGAGCTCGTCGGCGCGCTCCAGCTCGCCCACCAGGTCGGCCACCGAGCCGCGCAGGGCGGCGAGCACGTCGTCCGCGGGCTCGATCCCCTCCCCGCTGCCGGGCTCGCGGGTCCGCGAGCGGCGCAGGGCGTCGGCCTCCATGGACGTGCCCCAGGCGGCGTGGCGGGCGAGGTCGAGCACGGTCCAGCCGGTGCAGCGCGTGGGCCCGGCCCAGGCCTCGTCGGGAAGGCCCTCGAGGTGGTCGAGGGCGGAGGTCCAGCAGCGGCGGACGGCGGTCAGCGCCTCGTCGTCGGTCAGCATCGGGCGGTTCCTTCCGGGCGGAGGGCGGCGCGGGACCGCGCCGCGGCGTGGACGGCCCCCGTCGCCTCGTTGAACTCGAGGGCGCGGTGCAGGTGGTGGGCGGCGTCGCGGCCGGCGGCCCGGGCGGCGAGGCCGCGGAAGTGCTCGGCGGCGCCGAGGCACAGCGCGCCCGATCCGACGACCACGGCGAGCCCGTCCCACGGCGCCAGCAGGTCGTGCAGTACGGCGCCGAGCACCGCGTCGCCGACCGCGTCGGCGATCTCCGCGGCCTCGGCGAGCAGGAACGCCCGGGCGCCGTCGTGGCCGAGCATCGCGAAGCCGTCGGCGGCGCACCAGGTGAGCAGGCGGGCGGCCTCGTCGAGCTGCCCGGCCCGGGCGTGGCCCACGGCGACGTGCATCCAGGTCCGCCCGCCCACCTCCGCGGCGGTCCGGCGCAGCATCGGCAGGGCGAGCCCGGGGGTGCCGAGCAGGGTGTGCAGGGTGAGCAGCTGGACGCCGTGGACCTGGCCCGCGTCGCCGTAGTGCCAGCGCTCGCCCTCGCGGCGGAAGTGCTCGACGGCCTCCGCGGCCTCGTCGGGCCGGCCGTGGTGCAGCTGCATCATCGCCCGCCACATCGCGGGGTACCAGAGGTGCAGCGGGCGCTCGGCGAGTCGGCCGGCCTCGGCGGCGAGGGCGACGGCCTCGTCGGTCGACCCCACCTCGAGCCGGTCGACCATGTGCACCCGCAGCGCCTCGAACTCCCGCTCGCGGTCCCCGGCGGCCCGCGCGGTCGCCACCAGCTCGGCGTCGTCGGCGAGGCGGGCGCGGATCGACGCGGGCGCCGCCAGCATCGGCCGGCGCGCGAGCAGGGCGTAGGCGAGGGCGCCGGGGTCGTCGGCGCCGCGGGCGAGGGCGATCGCCTCCTCGCCCAGGGCGTGGGCGGTGGCCGCGTCGCCGCCGTAGCCGTGGGCGCGGGCCAGGGCGGCGAGCAGCCGGGAGCGCAGCCCCGCGTCGTCGCGCGGGGTGAGGGCGAGGGCGTCGCCGAGCAGCTCCAGCGACCGGGCGCCCCACTCGGCGCGGGGCAGCCGGCTGTCGAACAGCGCGTCCTCGTAGCCCAGCGCGGCCCCGGCCCGGGCGGCGTGGGTCCCGGGTTCCGCGGCCTCCGCCACGGCGGTGAAGGCGGGCATCGCGTCGACCAGCCGCCCGGCCCGGCGCAGGGCCTCGGCGTGGCGCAGGCGCCGGTACGCGCGGAGCCCGGACGGGGCGGGGTCGGCGGTGACGCCGACGTCGTGGGCGCGGGCGAAGAGCTCCGCGGCTCGCTGCGGCTCGCTGCCGATCACCGCCTCGCCGGCCCGGGTCAGTGCCGCCGCCGCCCGCCGGGCGAGCTCGTCGCGGGGCACACGCCCGTCGATCGGCCCGCCGAACGCCGGCGCCTCGTCGAGCGCCGAGGTGAGGTGGCGGGCGACCAGCTCGACCCGGCCGCCGCGGTCGGAGAGCCACGTCGCGAACCGCAGGTGCAGCGCGGCCCGGCGGGCGCGGGGCAGCGTCGCGTACGCGGTGTCGCGCAGGACGGCGTGGCGGTAGGTGTAGGACGCCGGGTCGTCGACCCCGGGGTGCGGGCCGGTGAGCAGCCCGGCCCCGGTGAGCTCGGCCAGGGGCCGCTCGGGCTCGGGCACGCCGAGCTCGGGCAGCGCGGACGCCGGCAGGGTCCGCCCGGCCACCGACCCCTGCCCCAGCAGGGCCCGCGACGGGGCGGGCAGCGCGTCGAGCTGGCCGAGGTAGATCGCGCGGACCGTGCTCGGCACGCCCGCGGTGCCCGGGTTCGCGAGCTCCCACGAGCGCAGCAGCTCCACCACGTAGAGCGGGTTGCCGCCCGCGGCCCGCTGGATCCGCGCGACGACGTCGGGGGCCAGCTCGGCGCGGTCGGCGACCACCGCGGCGACGTCGTCGTCGGTGAGCGGGTCGAGCACGTGGACCGCGCCGGTGGGGGAGTGCTCGCCGGGTCGCGCGGTGAGGACGACGAGGCGCGCGGTCCGGTGGGGCGCGGCGGTGGCGTGGGCGAGGAAGGCGTGCAGGTCGGCCCCGGCGAGGTGGACGTCGTCGAGCACCCACACCGGGGTGGGGCCGCCCTGGGCGTCGAGGACCGCGGTCCAGGAGGTCCACAGCTCCTCGGGCGTGCCGTCGAGCCGGTCGCCGGTGAGCAGCGCCGCGGTGTGGCGGGCGGAGACCTCGGCGCGGGGCCCGACGACGCCGTGGCGGGTCAGCCGGTCGACGACGGTCGCGGGGGTGACGCCGGCCTCGGTCAGCAGCGCCGCCACCGGCGCGTAGCCGGGCTCGTCGCGCCGGACCCGCGCGAGCCACACCGGGGCGGCGGTGCGGGCGCGGAACTCCTCGACGAGGCGGGTCCGGCCCACTCCCGGCGGGGCGAGCACGGTCAGCCGCTCCGCGCCGCGCGCCCCGCGGTGGGCCTCGGCCAGCAGGGCGAGGTCGGCGGCGGCGTCGCGGAATCGCGCGACGCGCCCGCCCGCACCGGCGGGGCGCGGCACCACCCGGTACGCCGCCACCCGCTCGGCCCTGCCCTTGAGCGCGACCTCCCCGAGCGGCTCCACGACGAACGCCTCGCCCACCGCGAGCGCGGTGTCGGGCCCGACGGCGACCGTGCCCGGCGCCGCGACCGACTGCAGCCGGGCCGCGGTGTTCACGACGTCGCCGGACAGGCGCCACGACCCGTCCGGCGCCCAGGTCACCACCACCTCGCCGGTGTGCACCCCCACACGCACCCGCAGCGTCCCCGCCGGCAGCCCGAGCTCGGCCTCGACGCGGGTCATCGACTCGATCACCGCGAGGCCCGCGCGGACCGCGCCGACGCCGTCGTCGGGACCGAGCACCGGCAGCCCGAACGTCGCGAGGACGGCGTCGCCGATGTACTTCTCCACCTGCCCGCCGCCGGCCGCCACGAGCCCCGCGACCTGCGAGAAGTAGTGCTCCTGGAGCACCGCGACGTCCTCGGCGTCGAGCTGCTCGACGAGGCTGGTGAACCCGACGAGGTCGACGAACAGGACGTGCACCAGGCGCCGCTCCGAGGGGCGGGGCGTCGTCACGATCGGGTATTCAACACGGCTGATCAGGCGCGGCGCATCATCCGCCGGTCGGACGCACCAGGCCGCCCCGGCGGTCCACCGCGCGCTCGAAGAACACCGTCGCCAGGGGCGGGATGCTCGCCGCGAGGCCGACGACCGTCCGCCCGGCGCTCCAGCGGAAGGTGCGGGCCGCGGCGAGGGTGACGAGGACGTAGGCGACGAACAGCGCGCCGTGGATCGGACCGAAGATCTTCACCCCGAGGTCGTCGAACACCACGAGGTACTTGAACACCATCCCGATCAGCAGGCCCGTCCACGAGCACGCCTCGGCGATCGCGACGACGCGGAAGACGGTGGCGAGGGTCGAGGGGGAGCGGGTCGCGGTGGCCACGGGATCCGAGTCTTCCCGACGATGCCGCGGGGCGGGTGTGAGGTCAGTCCCGGCCTGCCCCGCCCCGGCCGGCTCCGTCCTCGGCGTCGACGATCCGGCGGACGCTGTTGCGGTGGTAGCCGGTCAGCTCGGCGACCTCGGTGACGGTGACCCCGGCCGCGAGGGCGTCGCGCATCGCCGCCACGAACTCGGCCTCCGCGGCCTCGGCGGCCCGACGGGCGGCCTCGCGCTCCCGGAGGGCGGCGTCGAGACGCGCACGCACCTCCCTGGGGTCCACCACAGCACGGTGACGTGCACCAGACATAGTGCATGACGGCAGATCGCCTGTGCACCAGGTATGGTGCACTCATGAGCCCGCGATGGCACCTGCACGCCCGGCTGTTCGAGGGGAGCCTCGACGCGCCGCGGCGCAACGAGCTGCGCACGGCCGAGGGCGACGACCGGCAGGTGCTGGAGGAGCTGGCCGACCAGCTGCGGGAGCGGGGCTGGCGGGTGTGGCTCTACGAGCGGCGCGAGGGGCGGCCCGGGAGCCTGGGGACGCAGGGGCGGTCGCCGGGCTTCACGGTCGTGGCGGAGTGGCGGGAGGTGTAGCGGCCACCAGCGCCCGCACCAGGGCGTCGGCGGCCGGGCTCGTCGCCCCTCGAGGCCAGGCCAGCACCAGTCGGGCGCGCACGTGCGGGGCGTCGAACGGCACCGTGACGAGGTCCTCGGTGTGCAGTGCCGACAGCGAGGCCGGCAGCACCGCCGCGCCGAGCCCGCGGGCGGCGAGCCGCGCGAGCACCGCCGGGTCGCTCGCGCTGCAGGTGACGCGCACCGGCACCCCCGCGCAGGCCAGGTCGAACGCCTCCCGCAGCGCGTTGCCCTCGACCGGCGCGACGACGTCGCGGCCCGCCAGCCCGCCCGGGGCCACCGACGACGACGAGGCCAGCGGGTCGCCCGGCGGCACCGCCAGCACCAGGGTCTCCTCGGTGACGGTCCGGGTCGCGAGGTCGTCGGGCAGGTCGCCCGCAGCCCCCACGAGCACGACGTCGAGCCGGCCGGCGCGCACCAGGTCGAGGAGCCGCCCCGACCCCGCCTCGAGCAGGGAGCACGTCACCTGCGGGTGGGCCGCCGAGAAGTCCGCGAGCACCCCGGGGACGTCGAGGAACACCCCCGAGGTCACCATCCCGACGCGCGCCTCCCCGCGCAGCAGCCCGTCGAGCTCGTCGACCACCCGCTGCACGCCGGCGACCGCGTCGAGGGCGGCGCGGGCCGCGGCCACCACCGCCACGCCCACCGGGGTGGGGCGGACGCGCGGTCCGGAGCGGTCGAGCAGCGGGTGCCCCAGCTCCCGCTCGAGCTTGCGGACCTGGGCGCTCACGCCCGGCTGCGCGATCCGCAGGCGCTCGGCGGCCCGCGTGAACCCGCCCTCGTCGGCCACCGCGACCAGGTACTCGAGCTGGTGGAGCTGCATCAGCGATGGCTATCACGACCGACCGCCTCAGGTCCCGCGCTTCTGTCCGGGGCGCGCCCGGCCTCGTCGTCGGCTTCGTCGACGGGACGGACGAGGCAGGATGACCGGCCGTGAGCGCCGCGATGACACAGGACTCCTTCCCCCGCCGCCAGGCCGCGACCCGGCGCTTCACCCTCGGGGCGCCGCGCGGCGTGACGGTGGCCCCGGACGGGTCGCGGGTGGTCTTCCTGCGCAGCCGCGGCGGGGACGACCCGGTGACCTGCCTGTGGGTGTTCGACGTCGCGAGCGGCGAGGAGCACCTGCTCGTCGACCCCCTGGCGCTCGACGTGCCGGGGGAGGACGACCTGCCGCCCGAGGAGAAGGCCCGCCGCGAGCGCGTGCGCGAGCAGTCCGGCGGCGTCGTCGACTACGCCTGCGACCGCGACGTCGCCACGGCCGCCTTCGTCCTCTCCGGCCGCGCGTTCACCGTCGCGTTGACCCCGGGGTCGGCGCCGGAGCCGCTGCCGGTCGAGGGGCCGGTGGTCGACCCGCGCCCGGCCCCCACGGGCGGCGCGGTCGCCTTCGTGCGCGGCGGCGCGCTGCACGTCCTCGCCGACGGGCGCGAGAGCGTCGTCGCGAGCCCCGAGGCCGAGCACGTCACCTACGGCCTGGCCGACTTCGTCGCCGCCGAGGAGATGAACCGCTACCGGGGCTACTGGTGGGCGCCCGACGGCTCGGCGCTCGCGGTCGCCCGCGTCGACGACACCGCGGTCACCCGCTGGCACATCGCCGACCCGGCCAACCCCGAGCGCGACCCGGCCGTCGTCGCCTACCCCGCCGCCGGCACCACCAACGCGACCGTGACGCTGCACGTGATCGGGCTCGACGGGTCGCGGGTCGACGTCGGGAACCCCGACGAGTACCTCGCCGACGTCACGTGGGACCGCCACGACCTGCTCGTCACTACCGCGCCCCGCGACCAGCGGAGCGTGACCCTGCGCCGGGTCGACCCCTCGTCGGGGACCTCGGCGGTGGTGCGCACCGAGACCGACGACGCCTGGGTCGACCTCGTGCCCGGCATCCCGGCGCACCTCGACGACGGTTCCCTCGTCTGGTGCTCCGACGTCGACGACGCGCGGCGCCTCGTCGTCGGCGACCAGGTCGTCACCGGACCCGAGCTCCAGGTCCGCGGGGTCGCCGCGGTCGACGGGACGACCGTGCTGTTCACCGCGTCGCGCGCCGGGACGCCGACCTCGACGGTGCTCGCGATGTACTCGCCCGAGGCCGGCGTCTCGGTGGTCAGCGCGGAGTCGGGCGTCGCCTCCGGGCGGCTCGCGGGCGGGGTGCTCGTGGTCTCGCAGGTGTCCCTGGAGCACGACGGCGCGGTGACCACCGTGTCGGGCGGAGGTCGCTCGACGGTGCTGCGCTCGTTCGCCGAGTCGCCCGACCTCGAGCCGCGCGTGCACGTCTTCGCCGCGGGGGAGCGGGGCCTCGCGACCGCGGTGCTCCTGCCGCGCCACCACATCCCCGGCTCCGAGCGGCTGCCGGTGCTGCTCGACCCCTACGGCGGGCCGCACTCGCAGCGGGTCGTCGACGCGCGCGGAGCCTTCCTGACGAGCCAGTGGTTCGCCGACCAGGGCTTCGCGGTGGTCGTGGCCGACGGGCGCGGGACCCCCGGGCGGGGCCCGGCGTTCGAGCGGGCCGTGCACGGCGACCTGGCCGAGCCGGTGCTCGCCGACCAGCTCGACGCGCTCGCCGCGGCCGCGAAGGAGGTCGAGGACCTCGACCTGTCCCGCGTCGCGATCCGCGGCTGGTCCTTCGGCGGCTACCTCGCCGCCCTCGCGGTGCTGCGCCGCCCCGACGCGGTGCACGCGGCGATCGCGGGCGCCCCGGTGACCGACTGGGCGCTCTACGACACCCACTACACGGAGCGCTACCTGGGGACACCGCAGTCGTGGCCGGAGGCCTACGACCGGTCCTCGATCATCTCCGACGCGGCGACCCCCGCGACGGCCGAGGCGCCGATGCGCCCGCTGATGCTCATCCACGGGCTCGCCGACGACAACGTGGTCGCCGCGCACACCCTGCGCATCTCCTCGGCCCTGCTCGCGGCCGGGCGGCCCCACCAGGTGCTTCCGCTCTCCGGCGTCACGCACATGACGCCCCAGGAGGTCGTGGCCGAGAACCTGCTGCGGCTGCAGGTCGCATTCCTCAGGGAGTCGCTCGGGGTCGTCTGAGTGTCCGCACTGCGGCCATGCTGACGCTCAGTGTCACGAACGGACCATGTACGGGCGCCGGGAAATCGGTGGCACGAGTTTCTCCAAAGCGCACCCACGGTCGCGGTCGACCGCCGACCCTGAAGTCCGGATCGGGGTGACGGCGAGCAGGCGGAGGACCGGGTGGGCGCGGCGGACGTGCAGCTCGAGGTGGTGCGCGCCTCGGGCGGGGTGACGGTGCTGGCCGACGGGCGGGAGCTGCCCGTCGGCGGCCGCGACCCGCACGAGGTCGCGCTGGCGGCCGCGCGCCGGCACGCGGCCCGGCGCGGGCGGGTCCTCCGGGTCGAGCTCGTCGACGGTGACACGACGGTCCTCGAGGTCACCCCGGACGGCGCGGTGCGGTCCGTCCCGACGACGCCCCCGGGCGCCACCGGGCGCCAGGTCGCCCCGAATGACCACATCCCGACGATGCTTCGGGTCGACTCCTCGGGGCCGGTCGTCCCGCGGTCCGAGACGCCCGTCGACGCGCCCGCCTCGTCGTCCTGGCGCCGTCCCGCACCGGAGCGTGTAGCCGCTGGCCGGCCGCTGTCGTCGCTCGTGGTGGCGGCGCTGGTGATGGTGGCGGTGCTGGTCGGGGCGGTGGGCACCGGAGTGGCCACCCTGGCGTCCTCGCAGGCCCTGCCCGACTCCTGCCGGCCGGTGACGCTGTACTCCGTCGGCGGCAGCGGGGCCGGCTCCGAGGTGCTGACCGGGGTCACCGATCCGCTCGCGCAGCAGTTCGGGGAGAAGGTCTCCGTCGTGACGGTGCCGCCTCCTGCGGCGGGCGGGTCGTACGCCCAGGCGGAGTCCGCCGCGGTCGACGCGCTGTCGGCCGCGATCGGCGACCACGTCGAGGGCTGCCCGTCCGGCGCGATCATGCTGTTCGGCTACTCCGAGGGAGCACAGGTCGCGGGAGACCTCGCGTCGCGCATCGGCACCGGGCAGGAGCAGCGCATCCCCGCGGGTCAGGTGCAGGCCGTCGGGCTGTTCGGCGACCCGGCGCGCAGCCCGCGCACCCGGGCCGTCCCCGAGGGCACCACCGGGCAGGGCGTGCTCCCACCCCGGGCCGTGGGCTTCGGGGCGCTCGACGCCCGCACCATCGAGATCTGCGCCCCGGGCGACCCGGTCTGCGACAGCCCCGCCACCGCCGCCTTCCCGTCCCTCGAGCAGGCCCTCGGCTCGCCGGTGCACGCGAGCTACGCCGAGCTCCCGATCGCGCAGGGCACGACGGCGCCGCAGTGGGCCGTGGGGTCGCTGGGCAAGGTGGTCGCGGCGGTGCCGAACGACGCCGGGCCGGGGACCGCGGTCCCCGGCACGCCGTCCGCCGAGGCCCGCCCGACGACCACGGCGCCCGGCGGACCCGCCGCTCAGCCGGGGGGCTCGACCACCTACGCCGAGCAGCCCGGCGGACCCGACGCCCAGCCGGAGGGCTCGACCACCTACGTCGAGCAGCCCGGCGGACCCGAGGCGCAGCCGGAGGGCTCGACCACCTACGCCGAGCAGCCCGGCGTCGCGTCGACCATCAGCGCACCGCCGGACGCCGGCACCGATGCGGACACGGGCGCGGATGCGGCCCCGACCCGCGGCGGGGACCTCACCACCGGTGCGGCTGAACCCACCGGCACGGCGGCGCCGACCGGGAGCGGCGGATCGGCCCGCAGCAACGGATCGACGCGGTCCGCAGCACCGACCACCTCCGTGGCGCCGACGACCGGCGCCGCCCCGGGCGGCACCGCGACCCGCCGGGGCGCCTCCGTGACCCCCACCGTGCCGCCCGGCTCGGGTGCGAGCGAGGGCACCGACGGCCGCCGCAGCACCACCCGCGCCACGGAAGCGCCGGGCGCCGAGGAGGACCCGGCCACGACGTCGGCCGGCTCCACCTCCCGCCGGGCGCCATCGGCGGGGTCGACCACCTCGGGCCGCGCCCCGGCCACGACCACGGCCCCCGAGGACGACGGCGGGAGCGCGGGGACTGACACCGACGCCGCCTTCTCGCTGACCGACGGACTCGAGGGCTTCAAGTCGACCCCCTGGAACAACCAGAACGCCACCGACCCCAGCGGCGCCGAGTCGCCGAACGTGCCGGGCCGGGAGGCCGTGAGGTTCGAGATGCCCGGCGGCGGCAAGCGGACCGAGGCCGAGCCCGACGTCCCCGAGTTCCAGGAGGGCGAGACGAAGTTCGTCGGCTACTCCGGCTTCTTCGACCAGGGCTTCCCCACCGACACCGGCACCTGGCAGCTGATCATGCAGTTCAAGCAGCCGGGGACGGGCAGCCCGCCGCTCGCGGTCGAGGTCGGCAACGGGCAGCTGCGGCTGGCCAACAACGGCGGCAACCAGAAGGACTTCTGCCCCGTCGGGCCGGGGGCGTTCTCCTTCCAGCTCGGCATCACCTTCGGCGGCACGATCGACGCCTACTGCAACGGGAAGCAGACGCTGTCGGGCTACCGGACGCCCGAGTCGAACGTGAAGGGCAGCGCCTACCTCAAGACCGGGATCTACCGCGACGAGTCGATCGGCCAGGACAGCACGCTGTTCCTCAACGACCTCAAGATCGGTGACGACCTCGCCGCGGTCTCGGGGCTGGCCGGCGCGCCCTCCGGGTCCGGTCCCGCCACCACCGACAGAGCCGACGACGGTGACACCGGCCGGACCGCGGACGATGCGGCCAGCCGGCCCGCCACCGCCGACGAGCCCCCGAGCACGGCATCGCGGCGACCCGGCTCGGGTGCCGACCCGGCGTCGGCACCCCGCCCACGGACGGCCACGACGACGCCACGGAGCTGAGGCGGGGACGCACTGGACCGGTTCACCGCCCCCCACGGGGCGTCCCGACCGTCACACGGGTGTCCGGGACGGGTGAGTTCGCCCGGTGACCGGGTACAGGACTCCCCGTCAGCGATCAAAGGGGAGCGTGACCGTGAGGGCCAGCGATCTGTTCGTGCGGTGCCTGGAGGCCGAGGGCGTCGAGTACGTGTTCGGTGTACCCGGCGAGGAGAACGCCGATCTCCTGATGTCGATGCGCGACTCGGGGATCCGCTTCGTGCCGACCCACCACGAGTCGGGCGCCGCCTTCATGGCCGACGTCTACGGCCGGCTCACCGGCAACCCAGGGGTCTGCCTGTCGACGCTCGGCCCGGGGGCGTCGAACCTCGTGACCGGCGTGGCCAACGCCAACATGGACAACTCGCCGCTCGTCGCGATCACCGGGCAGGGCGCCACCACGCGGCTCCACAAGGAGTCGCACCAGGCGATGAACGTCGTCGAGATGTTCACGCCGATCACCAAGTGGACCACCTCGCTGCGCGATCAGACGACGATCCCCGAGGTCATCCGCAAGGCGTTCAAGCTCGCGGTCGCCGAGAAGCCCGGTGCCACGCACGTCGAGCTCCCCGAGGACATCGCGAAGCACGAGGTCGAGAGCGCCCCGATCGTCCCGCCGGAGAAGGTCCGCCGCCCGGTGCCCGACGAGAAGTCGATCGCCGCGGCGCTCGACCTCATCGCCCGCTCCGAGCGGCCGGTGCTGCTGGTGGGTCAGGGCTGCGTGCGCACCCGGGTGAGCCGGCAGCTGGAGCGCTTCGTCGACGAGACCGGCATCTACGCCGGCATGACCTTCATGGGCAAGGGCGCGCTCTCCGACCGGCACGACCGCAGCCTCTACGCGGTGGGCCTCGGCTCGCGCGACTACGTGACCGAGGTCTTCGAGGCCGCCGACCTCGTGATCGCGGTCGGCTACGACATGGTCGAGTGGCCGCCGGCGCGCTGGAACATCGGCCGCTCCAAGCGGCTCCTGCACATCGACTTCGACCCGGCGGAGGTCGACGGCGCCTACCGCCCGACCGTCGAGATCGTCGGCGACATCGCGGCCGCCCTGTGGGCGATCAACGAGGGGCTCACCGACAGGCAGCGGTTCCCCGACATCGACGTCCACGCGAAGGCCCGCCTGCACCTCACCGAGGAGATCAGCGAGGGCGGCGCGAGCGCCGAGGCCGAGACCGGCGACTTCCCGATGAAGCCGCAGCGCATCCTGGCCGACCTGCGGGCCGAGATGGACGACGACGACATCCTGATCTCCGACGTCGGGGCCCACAAGATGTGGATCGCGCGGCACTACCCGACGTACACGCCGAACAGCTGCATCATCTCCAACGGCTTCTGCTCGATGGGCATCGCCATCCCGGGCGGGGTGTCGGCCTCACTGGTCCACCCCGACCAGCGGATCGTGACGGTGTCGGGCGACGGCGGCTTCCTCATGAACGGCCCGGAGCTGGCCACCGCGGTGCGGCTCGGGGTGGCGCCGGTCAACCTGGTCTGGGAGGACAACGGCTACGGGCTGATCTCCTGGAAGCAGGAGGTCGAGTTCGGCCGCCACTTCGGCACCGACTTCCCGTCGCCCGACCTCGTCAAGATCTCCGAGGGCCTCGGCTGCCACGCCCGCCGGCTCGAGAGCGCCGACGAGCTCCGCCCGGCCCTGCAGGAGGCGTTCGCCCGCCGCGACCTGCCCTCGGTGATCGTCATCCCCGTGGACTACCGGGAGAACGTCAAGCTGACCAAGCGCCTCGGCCAGCTGATCGCGCACTGAGGCCTCCCGGGGGTCAGGCCCGCTCCACGCGGCGGACCTGACCTCCCGGGCGCCACGAGGCGATCACCAACGCCTGCCCCGACGCCGCGATCGAGGTGTGCACCACCTCGGTGACGTCGAGGACGAAGGCCGCACCCTCGGCGCCCGGTTGCCCCACCGCGACGAGCCGCCCGGCCACCTTCGCCTCCCCGGGCCACGCCGACGGGTCCTCCGGCGGATCGACCGAGGGGGAGTGCAGCGCGATCCGCGGATCGCGCCGCACGTCGGCGAGCTTCACCGAGCCGGGCATCATCCCCAGCGTGAGCTCGCCGCCGGCGAACTCCGTCTCGGTCCCGCTGATGCGCGGGGATCCGTCCGCCCGCAGCGTCGCCATCGTCTTGTGCTTCCCCCGCTCGAAGCACGCCCGCACCGCGGCGGCCAGCTCCGGCGCCACGGACTCCACCTCGCCCCAGGTCGTCATGCGACGAGGTCTAGCAGCGACCCCCGACAACATCACCCCTCGTCCGCCCCGCGTCGTGTCTCACACCGGGCGTCGTGCGCCGACGGGATGGGTGAGGGTGGATCGAGTGACCACGCAGCCCGAGACGGACCGACGACGTCCGTACGTCCCCGGGTCGGGCGGCCCCCTGCTCGTCGCGGCGATCGTCCTCGTCGCCCTCAACCTGCGTGGGCCCCTCGTCGCGGTGTCCCCGGTGGTCGACGCGATCCGCGCCGACCTCGGCGTCTCCGCCGGCGTCGCGGGCCTGCTGACGAGCCTGCCGGTACTCGCGTTCGCGCTGGCGTCGCCCCCGGCGTCGTGGTTGATCGGCCGGCTCGGGCCGGAGCGCGCGCTGCTCGTCGGGCTGGCGGTGCTGGGGGCCGGGACGCTGCTGCGCTCCTCCGACGGCGTGGCGGGCGCACTCGTCGGGACGGCACTGATCGGCGTCGGGATCACCTTCGGCAACATCGTCGTCCCGGTCGTCATCGGCCGCGACTTCCCGCACCGCTCGGGCGCGCTGCTCGGCGTCTACACCGCCGTCATGAACATCGGCTCGATGATCACGCTCTCGATCACCGTGCCGATCGCCGACGGGGTGGGGTGGCGGTACGCGCTGCTCACGTGGCTCGTCGTCGCGCTCGCCGCCGCCGTGGTGTGGCGGCTCGCGACCGGTCGTCGTCGGGGGGACCCCGCCCTTCCCGACGAGGCCCCGGAGCCCGCCCGGGCGCCCTGGACGCGCCCCGTGGGCTGGCTCCTGCTGTTCGCGTTCGCCGGGCAGTCGTTCAGCTTCTACGGCCTCACGGCGTGGTTGCCGGAGGTCCTGGGCGACCTGCGGGGGCTGCCGCCGGCGACGGCGGGAGCGGCCTCGTCGTTGTTCCAGGTGGTCGCGGTGGCGGGTGCCCTCGTGACACCGCTGGTGGCGCGGCGCACGAGCCTGCGGCTGGCGTTCGTGCCGGTGGCGGCCGGCTTCCTCGCGCTGCCCGGCGGTCTGCTGCTCGCGCCCGCCCTCTGGCCCCTGTGGTGCTCGCTCGCCGGTGCCGCGCAGGGCGGCGGGTTCACGGTGGTCTTCTCCGCGGTCCTCGCCGCCAGCCGCAACTCCACCGAGAACCGCCGGCTCGGCGCCTTCGTCCAGGGCGGCGGCTACCTGCTCGGCGCGCTCGGGCCGTTCGCCGTCGGCGCGCTGCACGAGGCCGTCGACCCGCCCGCGTGGGACCTGCCGCTCGCCGTGGTGTTCGGCGCGCTGCTGGTCCTCGCGGTCTCGGGGTGGACGGCGATCGGGCAGCTGCGCACCGGGCGCTGACCTCAGTACGACCGGGGCAGCCCCAGCACGTGCTGCCCCACGTAGGCGAGCACGAGGTTGTTGTTCACCGGGGCCACCTGGTAGAGCCGGGTCTCGCGGAACTTGCGCTCGACGTCCCAGGTGTCGACGAAGCCGTAGCCGCCGTGGGTGTCCAGGCACGCGTTGGCGGCCTGCCAGCTCGCCTCGCTGGCGAGGAACTTCGCGAGGTTGGCCTGCTCGCCGCACTTCTCGCCGGCGTCGAACAGGGCCGCGGCCCGGTAGCGCATGAGGTCGGCCGCCCCGACCTGGGCGTAGGACCGGGCCAGCGGGAACTGCACGCCCTGGTTGGCGCCGATCGGGCGGTCGAACACCACGCGGGAGTTGGCGTAGGCCACGGCGCGGTCGAGGAACCAGTACCCGTCGCCGACGGCCTCGGCCGCGAGCAGGATGCGCTCGGCGTTCCACCCGTCGATGACGTAGCGGAACCCCTTGCCCTCCTCGCCGATCAGGGCGCTCGCCGGGACCCGCATGTTCTCGTAGCGCACCTCGTTGGTGGCGTAGTTGAACATCGTGCGCACCGGGGTGACCTGCAGCGAGTCGGGCTGGTCGCGCCGGATCTCGCGCAGGTCGACCAGGAACAGGCTGATGCCCCGGGTGCGCTCCGCGGGGTCGTCGCTGCGGGTGGTGGTGCGGGCGAGGACGAACGCGAGGTCGGACTGCTCGATCCGGCTGGTCCAGTTCTTGTGGCCGGTGATGACGTAGGAGTCCCCGTCGACGGTCGCGGTGGTGTGGATGTCGGTGGTGTTCGAGCCGGCCTCGGGCTCGGTGATCGAGAAGGCCTGCAGGCGCAGCGTCCCGTCGGCGATGGCGGGCAGGTAGGTCTTCTTCTGCTCCTCGGAGCCGTGCTTGAGCAGGGCGCCCATCGTGTACATCTGCGCGTGGCAGCCCGCGGAGTGCCCGCCGGAGCGGTTGATCTCCTCGAGGACGATCGAGCCCTCGGTGATCCCGAGCCCGCCCCCGCCGTACTCGGTCGGGATGAGCACCGCGAGGTAGCCGGCCTCGGTGAGGGCGTCGACGAACGCGTCGGGGTACTCCCGCTCCCGGTCCCGCTCACGCCAGTAGGAGTCGGGGAACCGCTCGCACAGCTCCCGGACCTTCCCCCTCAGTTCCTCCTGGGCCGCGGTGGTGACGCCCGTCGGGTTGGGGGTGTTCGGGGGCATGGACTGGTCCTCCTGGCGGTCGGGCAGGTGCTCCCGGTTCGACCGGGTCCGATCGATCGATACTCTCCCAACAGGGCGGGACGAGGCGAGCGAGACGTGGGTGACGATGTCGGTCGATGAGGCCATGAGCGAGCGGGACAGCCGCGTGCTCGCGAAGAGCTTCGTCGAGCTCGCGACGGCCCTCGAGGCGATGCCGGCCGGGGCCGGGGTGCTCGGCGTCGTCGAGCGGGTCGTCCTCGCCACGTGCCACGTGGTCGAGGGCGCCGACTGCGCCTCGGTGGTGCTGCGCGCCGACGACGACGTCTTCTCCACCGTCGCGGCGTCCGACGCCCTGGCCGGTTCGGCCGACGAGCTCCAGCTGACCCACGACGAGGGCCCGAGCATCGTCGCGACCCACACCACGGGCCTCGGCGTGGCCGACTCCTCCGACCTCGCCACCGACCCGAACTACCCGCGCTTCGGCCCCGCGGCCGCCTCGCTCGGGGTGGCGTCGGTGATCGCGACCGGCATGTTCCCGGGCGGCGAGACGCCGCGCTTCGGCGCCCTGAACTGCTGGTCGCGCACTCCCGGTGGCCTCGACACCGCCGACCGCGACCATGCGCTCGTCCTCGCGTCCTACGCCGCGACCGCGATCGCGGGGGTCCGGGCCCGCTCCGCCGCGGAACTGCAGATGGCCCAGCTGCGCGAGGCGGTCGACTCCCGCGACGTCATCGGCCAGGCCAAGGGCATCCTCATGGAGCGCCGGGGCTACGACAGCGCGGCCGCGTTCGACGTGCTCCGCCGCACCTCGCAGGAGCTCAACATCAAGCTGCGCGACGTGGCGAAGACGCTGGTGGAGCGTCGCTCGGAAATCTGACGGGTCGCGCCCCGCACGATCATCAGTACCTGGGGCAGTCCACCCGTCACGTCGGGCTGCCTGACGTGCTGCTGATCAGCCGGGTTTGATGCGACTCGGAACGACGAACGGCCGCCACCCCCGGGTGGGGCGACGGCCGTTCGGCAAGGGTCGGACTAGGTCTTGCGGACCTCGGTGAGGTTCGCGTAGACGATGATGTTCGCCTCGTAGCTCTTCGCGGCCGGGTCGAAGACCCCACCGCACGTAATGAGGCGGAGCTGCGAGTCAGGAGTGTCGGCGTACACCTCGGGAGGGAAGGCCGCCTTCGGCACAGTGTCGATCTGGGACACCGTGAAGACGGCAGTCTGACCGTCCTCCCGGTTCACCAGAACCTGATCGCCAGCCTTCACGTCCTTCAGGCGATAGAAGATCCCGGGCTTGCCGCCTCCGTTGACGTGCCCGAGGACGACTGACGGCCCGATCTCTCCCGGAGTCGGGCTCTTGTCGTACCAGGAGGCCTGCATCGGATTGGACAGAGGAGGCACCTCGAGGGAGCCGTCCTGCTTCTGGCCGAGTGCGATGAGCGAGGACTCGGCCCCGATCGACGGGACGCTGACCGAGGTGGGCTTCGACGACGCGAGAAGCGTGTACTCGCCCTTGCTCGACCCTCCCGACGTGGCCGCCGCCACGAGAGCCACGAGCGCGAGGACCACGACGAGACCGATCCCGATCTTCGTAGTGATCCCGTCGCTGCGCGAAGGCCCGCGGTTCGGGGGGGTCTCGACGGACGACTCGCTCACGAGCTAGGCCTCCCGAAGCGCTCCAGGATCACTGGAACGAACCGTCCCCCGTGTCGACCCCGCCCTTGGGCACGTTCGACACCTGCGTGGCGGTGACGGTCTGGGGCGTGTAGGACGGCGACGCGTACCGGTCGCAACCGCAACCACTGTCGCGGTACTTGCCGTAGTAGCGGTGGCCGAAGTCGCCGTACACCGGGAACGGGTAGCCGCTGTAGATGACCACAGTGTTGGCGGAACTCGTCGAGCTGGTCGAGCTCGGGGTCGTCGTCGGAATCAGCGTGCTCGTGAGGTCGGTGCTCGTGAGGTCGGTGGCCGTGAGGTCCGACGTGAGGTCGGTGCTCGTGAGGTCCGTGCTCGTGAGGTCGGTGCTCGTGAGGTCGGTGCTCGTGAGGTCGGTGCTCGTGAGGTCCGTGCTCGTGAGGTCGGTGCCCGCCGTGCCGTCCTGAGCGAGCGCCGGCGAGGCCGCCATGAAACCCGCGAGGAGTACGCCGGTCGTGAGCACCAGCAGGCGGCGGGCGAAGCCCGACCGCGGTCCGTTGTTCATTACATCCCTCTCATGACCCTGACGCGCCGTTCGGTGTAACTCGGGGTACCTCGCTTGTCGCGTCCCCCGAGACCTCCGTTACTGGGTCAACGCCTGCGGTCGGGCCCGGTTTCGTTACGTTTTGGTAACGGCGCCGCCTCCAGTCCTCGGCACGGCTGCGAACGACCCGAACGATGCGCTCGGCCCGGCGAGGAGACAGGAAGGCGATGTAGGCGGTGACCATCGCGATCGAGAAGAAGCCGACCATCATCGACAGCTCGATGGTGAGGTGGAACAGGACACCGAGAGACAGGACCCACGGTCGGGCTGCTCGGTTCCACACCAGTACTCCGATCGCGAACTCGACCCCGAGGGTCCCAAAGGTCATCAGCTCCGTGAGGACCTGGGAGTCGGTGAGGAAGGACGGCGTCGGGATCCGCTGAATATCGCCGATGCGCAGCGCGAACGTCGTGGCCAGCCCGTCTCCCCACGTACGCCCCTGCAGCTTGGCCCAGACCGTCGAGAGGTAGACGACGCTCACCTGGATCTGGATGAGTCGCAGAGCCCAGGAAGCGTGAAGAGGACTCTCCCAGAACCGGTCAGGCGCGGAGCGCCATCTGTCCCAGGAGAGCGCCGCACCGGCCGGCGAGAGAGCGACGAGGAGGGCGAGGTTACGCAGAAGGCCGTCTCCCCCGTTGAAGACCATGCCGTTGCGCCGCTCGAAGGAAGTGATCGCCACGAACACGACGACGGCGGCGAGCCGGGTCTGGAGTCCGACGGTCAGTGCGACGGCCGCGACGAGGGCGACAAGCCACACGAGCAGGATTCCGGCCGCGGAGTTCAGGAGGGTCAGCAGGGTCCAACCGCCCGGACCGAGCGCTGGCGGCGTAGGCATGAGGCCGCTCGGGCCGAAGAACGTGAACAGGTCGGGGCCCAACGAGATGAGCCAGGCCGTGCTGACGAGACCGAAGACGATGCGGAGGACGGCGAGTGGGGCGGTCGACATCGGGGTGAACCAGAAGCTGTCCCAACCGCGGGAGAGCTGTCGTAGTGGGCTGCTCATCGGGCCGCTCCGGTCACCTTGCCGAGCACGAGGTCCTGCCAGGGGCCGTAGTCCGGCCCCGGACCCGGAGGCAACGACGGCCTCGTCCTTCTGATGATCTCGACTTCACGCACGTGGCGCCCGGCCGCCGTGTCGTCGGACGTGAGCCACCTGGCGTAGGGGAGAAAGGCCCTCGTGCCGTCGCGGCTCGCCCACAGCTGCTCCTCGTACTTGCGCCAGCGGTAGTCGCGGTACTCCCCGATCCACGGATCCGCCTCGATCGTCCGGTCCATCGTCCCGCCGTCGACATAGCGAACACGTGCGATGACCTCTGAGGTGTCCATCCGAGGGTCCGGGGAGAACACTCCCCAGTTCTGCTCGAACCCGAGCCCCACGAGCACCGGCTGAGTCCAGGGAGCGATCGAAGCCTTCACAACCGACTTGGGCATGTTGGCAACGAGGACCGTGCCGAGAAGGACGATGAGGAACGCGCTGACGGCGAGCCGGCCTCTGCGTGTCGTCGCCAACCCCAGGTTGGTCTCGACGCGGGAGGTGTCACGGACGACATCGACCCCCGTTTCCTCTGTCGACTCCGGACGGCCGGACACATCCGTCCCTGTGCTCGCCATCCGATACCACCCCGACGCTCGTCATCGACGATCCACATGGCGGCCCACGCTCATGTGTTGGCTAGGTCATGCCGAGTGTCAGACTGCCACGGCCATCCGGGGGACCTCCCATCGCCCGAGGGCGAGAACGGAAGGACCGGTGACAGTGGAGTCGAGAGGGCCGGCGGTCAAGCAGCCGGACGCTGTGTCCGACGTCGATGACGGGTCGCGATCGGCAGTCCGCGCCGATGGCCCGGGCATGAGTGTCAGTGGCGTGGTGGCAGCGCTCGGGATCCCGAGTGCGATCCTCATAGCGCACACGGCCTGGTACGGGGAGTGGATCGAGGACGACGCCGGCCTCACCTTCGCCTACGCGAGATCCCTCTCCGAGGGTTGGGGGCCCGTCATCCAGCCTGGTGCGTCGCCGGTCGAGGGGTGGTCGAACCCCACGTGGCTCGCGCTGATGACCTTCGGTCGCCTCGTCGGGTTGTTCGACCACGGAACGATCTTCGGGCTCTCGGACCTCGTTGTCTTCCCGAAGTTCGTCGCGGTGTTGTGCGGCGTCGCCATGTTCGGCGCGATGTTCGTTCTCGCACGCGCTGTCTCGTCTCGACCGGTACTGGTTGCGTCCGTGGCGGGCAGCGCCACGGCCCTCGTCCCCTCTTTCGTCATCTGGTCGACGAGCGGCCTCGAGAATTCGCTCTTCGCGCTCATCGTCGTCTCGCTCGCCACGGTGCTCGTCCGAGCGGCTGTCGGGGGGCGGCTCGGTCGACGCCAGGTCGCGATTCTGTGCGGGCTGCTCTCCGCCGCCGCGGCACTCACACGGCCGGACGGAATCGTCTACGTCGTCGCGCACCCCGTGGTCGCCTTGGCCTTCGCCGGGCGCCTCGGCAATGGCTCCGCCGGGCGCGGGGGCAGTGGCTCGGTCGGGCGATCCATCGGTCATGGGATCGCTGCGTTCTCCCTGCCGGTGGGCCTCTATGGCATCTGGAGATTGGACACCTTTGGCGACTGGCTGCCGACGACGGCTCGTGCGAAGCAACAGGGACTGCCCACCCCGCTCGCGGTGAGTCGCCCGGGGGAACTGGTCCTCTACGGTGGTTGGCTTGCCTTCGCGACGCTCGTCGTGCTCTTGGTTCTCATCCTGCGGGCACGCTCCCCTCAGAGGACGGCCGTTGTCGTCCTGCTGGTACCACTTGGGCTGGCCGTTCTCGCCTACGCGGTTCTCCAACCTGACTGGATGGGGCAGTACCGGTTCGCGACTCCGGTGTGGGCTCTGAGCGCACTCGTTGGCACGCTCGCGCTCGAAGGCGTTCTCGACGTTGCCCCCGACCGACGTCGCCGACTGATCCTCGGCGGTGGGATCGTCGTCGTGCTCATCTCCCTCGCGGGTTTCGCGCGGGAGGCGGTCGCGTTCCGCAACGACACGACTGCTCCGATGTGCTTCGTCGCTCAGTCGGTTGGCCAGCGAATCGACGCGTATGCGGACATTCTCGGCGTTAGGGGCGGATCGCTCCTGGCCGTCGACGGCGGTGGGACCGCACTGTCAAGTCGGATGCGGTTCATCGATCTGTCCGGTCTGACGGACCGCCGCATCGCCGCAGCGTGGCACGATGGGGACGCCGCTGGGCTCAAGAATTATGTCTTCGACGAGGTCCGCCCGACCTTCATCAAGAGTGCTCGTGCGTGGGGCGGCGCCGTAGCCTCGGGGCTTCTGAGCGACGACCGGTTCCAGCGGGACTACGTCGTGCTCTTCGCGCCCGAACCAGGAAGCGGTACCTGGGTGCGTCGCGATGCGATCATCGATCCTGGCCGTGTCGCCGTGACCAGGCAGTGGGCGCAGCAGGCGTACCGGGCCGTCGAGCAGCGGTACCTTCGCCCGGAGGCTCAGACGCAGTGGCGATGCGGGCCCACCCTCACACCGGCCAGCCCCTCGCCCTATCCGCTGCCTGCTCGAGGATGACCACCCGCGAGTACCTCGGCTCCGGCTGGGACTGCGACGCCGTGCTGGTCGACGGCGTCTGGGTGGAGCGCACGGCCCGCCGCCCCGACGTCGAGCCCTGGCTGCGGACCGAGACGACGCTGCTCCCGTGGCTCGCGCCGCAGCTCCCGCTGCCGGTGCCCGCCCCGGTCGTCGTCGGGACCGATCCGCTGGTGACGCGCCACCGCTACCTGCCCGGGCGCCCGGTGCCCGACGCGGCGCCCGGGCTCGGGGCGACGATCGGCGCCTTCCTGCGCGCCCTGCACGCGGTCGACCTCGACGAGGCCGTGGCCCGGGGGCTGCCCGGCCCCGATCGCACGCTCGCCATGCGCGACGCGTCCTGGGCCCGTTTCGACGACGAGGTGCTCCCGCTGCTCGGGAGCCCGGAGCGGACATGGCTGGCGGGGCGGCTGGACGTACTGCGCGACGCGCCCGCGACGGTCGTCGTGCACGGCGACCTCTCCGCCGACCACGTGCTCGCGGACGGCGACGGCATCACCGGGGTGATCGACTGGGGCGACGCCCGGGCGGGCGACCCGGCGAAGGACCTGCTGTGGCCGCTGCACGGGGCGGGAGCAGCAGTGGCCCGAGCGGCACAGGAGGCCTACGGCAGCACGCCTGAACTGCGACGACGCGCCGCGGCCTGGCGCGACGTCGCGCCCTGCTACGCGGTGACCCACGGCCTCGACACCGGCGACGACGACCTCGTCCGGGGCACGCTGCACGCGCTGCGGTTGCCGGGGACGTGACCGGGGTAACTCCGCCTACGGCCGTTGTCGATCCTGGAGGGTCACGATGAGGTGGAGCCCACCGGGGTGGAACGCCATGGTCGGAACGGGGCTGACGTACGCCGGCCGCACGGCGATCGGCCTCACCGCCCTCGCCTACCGGTCGGTCGCCGAGACCGAGACGGTGACGCACCCGGGCCGCGGGCACGTCGTGCTGCTCGGCGGTCTGGGGGAGACCACGCCGTGCCTCGCGCCGATGAGCCGCTGGCTCACCCGCATCGGCTACGACGTCACGCCCTACACGCTCGGCGCCGGGATGGGCTGCGCCCAGCGCACCGTCGACTCGCTGGTCCGCCGCGTCGAGAGGATCGCCGACGAGACCGGTGAGCCGGTCCGGATCGTCGGGCACAGCCGCGGTGGCCAGTTCGGCCGGGCGATCGGCACCGCGGCGCCCGAGCTCGTGAGCCAGCTGATCACGATCGGCACGCCGTTCGACCGCGACGGGCTGACCCCGCCGATGGCCGCCATCGCCTGGTCGCTCGCCGCGGCGGGCACCGCGGGCGTCCCGGGGCTCCTCGGGCTGGGGTGCTTCGTCGGGCGGTGCTGCGCCGGGTTCCGCGACACGCTGCGGGCGCCGTGGCCGGCGGAGATCGGCTTCACGAGCATCTACAGCCGCACCGACGGCGCCGTGCCGTGGCATTCGAGCCACGACCCGTACGCCGACAACGTCGTGGTCGCCGGCAACCACGTCGCCCAGCTGACGTCGGCCGAGATCCAGCGCGCGGTGGCCCGGGCGCTGGCGGACCGGCCGGTCGCGGCCTCCGCCACGGCGGTCGCCTGACGGCCGTCAGACGGGGCGGAGCTTCCGCCCGAAGAAGTCGAGGATGATCTCGGCCCGCTGGATCCGGTGCCACGGGGAGCCCGAACGGGACAGTTCGTGACCCTCGTCGGGGAAGCGCCAGTACTCGACGTCGCGGCCCAGCAGCCGCAGCGCGAGGTAGAGCTGGTCGGCCTGCTCGGGCGGGCACCGCAGGTCGTTCTCCGAGTGCAGGATCAGCATCGGGGTGCGGATGCCCTCGGCGTGGGACACCGGCGACAGCCGCCGGTACATCTCCGGTGCCTCGAGGTGGCTGAGCCCGCCCATCTCGAAGCGGAAGTGCCCGGCGAGGTCGGACCCGCCCCACTCCAGGGACAGGATGTTGTTCGCGGCGCGCTCGGAGCACGCGGCGGCGAAGCGGTCGGAGTGCGCGACCAGCCACGTCGTCATGAACCCGCCGTAGGAGCCGCCGAGCAGGCCGACGCGGGCGGGGTCGAGCGACGGGTCGTGGGCCAGGGCGGCGTCGAGGGCGGCGAGGACGTCGTCGGCGTCGACCCCGCCCCAGCCCGTGCCCGGCACCTCCGCGGACTCCGGCGGCCGGATCGAGCGCAGGAACTCCTCGGTGTCGCCGGTCGAGCCGTGGGGGTTGCACCAGAGCACGGCGTAGCCCGCGGCGGACCAGAGGGCGAACTCGTCGAACCACGCGGTCGGGTACTGGGTCATCGGGCCGCCGTGCACCGAGAGCAGCAGGGGGACGCGGTCGTCGGCTCCCGCCGCGGGGCGCAGCAGCCACGCGTCGATCTCGCCGCCGCCGGGCGACGGCACGCGCAGGTGCTCCGGGGTGCCGGCCGGGAGGTCGCGGTGGAAGGCGGCCGAGAACGAGGTCAGCCGCGTCTCCCGGCCGTCGCGGACCACGGAGAGCTCCGGGCGCTCGGTGGGCGAGGTGCAGACGACGGCGAGCGTGCCACCGGCCTGGTCGTGGGCGACGATCGCGCGGGTCCCGCCGAGCAGGGGCTCGGGCGCGCCGCCCGAGGCGGGGACGCGGTAGAGCGGCTGGGTCCCGTGGTCCTCGACGGCGAACACCAGGTGCTCGCCGCTCCAGATCGGCGGGCGGACCCCGACGAACGGGGCGGCCTGCCGGTCGAGGTCGTCGGTCAGCACGGTCGGCTCACCGCCGTCGGCCCCGACGACCACCACGCGCCCGAGCGACGGCGCGAGGGCCACGTCCTCGGCGAGAGCGGCGATCCGGGTCCCGTCGGGGGAGAACGACGGGTGGCTCAGGGAGACGGCCCCGGCCGGGCCGGGGAGGGCCCGCAGGTCGCCGTCGTCGAGGTCGACGACGTGCAGTGCGGCGACCATCGTGAGGTCGGCGTCGGGCTCGTCGCGCACCGTCGAGCACGAGCGTGCGCCCGTCGGGTGACCAGGCGGGGCCGGAGACGTCGTGGCGGTGGTGGGCGACCGGACGGGCGGGCGAGGGGCTATCGGTGGCGACGACGAACAGCGCGCGCGGCCGGTCGACGATCCAGCCCTCGCCGTCGAGCTTCGGCATCAGCCGGTCGATGCGCCGCGGTGGCCGGGAGCCCGCCGGGCCGGCCGGGACGGTGAAGGGCACGGCGTCGGGGCGGCGCTCCCGCGAGGTGAAGGCGAGGGCGGTGCCGTCGGGGGACCAGACGAGCTCGCCGATCGCCTCGTCGCGCTCGACGAGCGTCACGGGCTCTCCGGGGCCGTCGACGGGCAGGAGCACCAGCCGGTGCCGCGGGTCGGGTCCCGGCGTCGACCGCGTGAACGCGAGGCGCCTCCCGTCCGGCGACCACGCGGGTGCGCGTCGTTCTCCGCGCCCGCGGTCAGGGCCCGCGGCGGTCCGGTGCCGTCGGCGGGGACCAGCCAGATGCCGCTGCGGTACCGGTCGGCGTCGAGGTCGACCCGGGTGACGACGAACGCGACGCGGCGGCCGTCGGGGGAGACCCGGGGGTCGCCCGGGGTGACGAGGCGGGCGATGTCGGCGGGCTGCACGGTCGACGACGGTAGCGCTCCCACCACCGTCGTCGGGCGCGGTTCCGGGCCGGACGGGGCAGGATCGGGGCATGGCGACGACCGTGGACGAGGACACCCGGGCCCGGGAGCTGATCCGGGCCGAGGAGCGCGCGGAGGAGCTGTTCGCCGAGATCGGGCGGCGGGGCCTCGTCGTGCCGGGGGCGTGGGAGTCCGAGGTGAGCCGCGCGGTGCGCGACCTGGGCGCGGAGATGTTCGGGACCTCGCGCCACTGGCACAAGCGGGTGGTGCGCTCCGGGGAGAACACCCTGCAGCCCTACCTCGAGAACCCGCCGGACCGCCGGATCGGCGACGACGACATCGTCTTCGTCGACCTCGGCCCGGTGTTCGCCGAGTGGGAGGCCGACATCGGCCGGACGTTCGTGCTGGGCGACGACGACCGCAAGCACCGCCTGGCCGCCGACCTCCCGGTGGTCTGGGAGGCCGGTCGCGCCTGGTTCGAGGAGCACCCGGACGTCACCGGGGAGCAGGTCTACGCCCGGGTGTGCGAGCTCGCCGCCGAGCACGGGTGGCAGTTCGGCGGCCCGCACTGCGGTCACCTGGTGGGGGAGTTCCCGCACGACCTGATCGACGCCGAGCGCCTGCACTCCTACATCACGCCGGGCAACGACACCCCGATGCACTCCGCGACCGACGCCGCCGGCCGGCGGTGTCACTGGATCCTCGAGGTCCACCTCGTGGATCCGGTGCACCGCATCGGCGGGTTCACCGAGCAGCTGGTGTCACTGCGCCACTGACGACCGCTCAGCGGTCGGTGCGCTCGCTCGGGTAGCGGCGGGGGCCGGAGTCGTACGGGTCGTTCCGGGTCTGCTGCGGGCCGTACTGGCCGGCCTGGCTGGGCCCGGTGCTCCGGCCCGGCACCGAGGTCTCCTTGCGGACCTGCCGCAGGACACCGTCGAGCTGCTTGCGGAACCGGCCGTTGGTGCGCTGGTCGATGAACGAGGCGGCCTGGTCGGCGTACCGGTTCACCTTGTCGGGGTTCTGCCGGGCGTACTGCCGGGCCGCGGCCACGGCGGCGCCGAGCGTGGCCACGCGACGGATCAGGGGCATCTGCTGCACCTCACGGGGGGATCGGATCGGGGAACGAGCGGTACTCGTGGGCCGGGGTGCCCGTCCTCCGTGGATACCACGCCCGGGAGGAGTTCCTGGGTGGCTCGGGGCCGGCCGGCGTCGTCCTGCCCGGGCCCTCTCCGGCGGCGGGGCCGACGACGCGGGGGCCCGACCTCCACCGGAACAGGTGTGTAGCCGGGCAGCACACCTCCGGGTCTGGGGGGTAGACCCGGATTTCGTCGGGGGGAGACGTTGCTGCCCGGCTACGAGCCGGGACTATTGCACGCCGGAGGGGGGCGCGACAAGAGAGTCGCGCTCCGCGGGACTCGGGGTACCTAACATACCGGGGAGTCGGTTCCTATTGCCCGGGACCGGAGGATCTCGGCGGCGACCAGGACGGCGAACGCCCAGCTCACGGGTAGTGAAGCACACTCGAGATGAATGGCCCAGGTGGTCGGTCGGCCATTCGCCGACGTCCGGTCGTCGGGCGGGGAGAACGATTCCCTCATCAAGGTCCGACTTTCGTGATCGACGAGTTCGCCGACCCTCGCATTCGACGAGGCCTCCTTCATTCCACTGCGCACGAGCCAGGGGCCGGATGCGCGCATCCGGGCGATTTCTGCATCGTCGATCTCCGCGGACGCCCGCCGCCCCTGCGCGGTCCGGGGGAACGGGTCGACGACGGCGCGACCGTCGCCCCCGGCGGGGAGCGGCCGCAGCGAGGCGATCACCGATCCCCGGGGGTCGACCACCCGCAGCGAGTCGTCGACCCGGGCGCCGAGGGCCTCCCGCCACCGGCGCTCGGTGTCGCCGACGGCCCGGGACGGGTCGCCGACCACCCGGGCCCGGAGCCGGCCGTCCGCCGTCCGCACCGTCAGGCTGCCCGCGGCGTCGCACTCGGCCACCGCGGGACGCGGGTCGTCGGGGCTGCCCGGTCGCAGCGCCCACCGCTCGCCCCGCTCCACCCACCACGGCCCGGTCGCGCGCGGCTCGGCGGGGCGGGAGCGCGACCACCACCGCCGGGCGTCAGCCCGAGCCATCCGAGGCCCCGGCCCCGGCCTGCGTCCGCTCCGGGGCGGCGTGGGGGAAGCCCAGGTTGTGCTGCGGCACCTCGGGGGAGGCGGTGTCGAGCGGGATCGCCGGGGACCGGACGAGGCCGAGCTGGGCGCTCTGGCGCGGCTGCACCGCCTCGAGGACCCAGTCGACGGCGGTGCGCAGCCGGTTCCCCGGCATCGCCGCGAGGTGGTAGCCGCGGGTGACGACCTTCGCGGGGAACCCCGTGAGCGGGATGTGCAGGGGCGCGGCAGCCGCCTGGAAGCCGCCGAGGTCGACGACGAAGCCGAGGTCGCGGTGGCGGTACCCGCGCACGCTCCCGTACCCGAGCGAAGCGGCGATGTTCCGCCCGGCGAGCACCCCCTGGCGCACGGCGTGCTGGGCGGTCATGGCCGTCGACTCGCCGGGCCGGCTCGGGTCGGGGACCGCGGCCACGTCCCCGCACGCGTAGAGCTCCGGGTGGCCCGGCACCTGCAGCGTCGGCTCGACGACCACCCGACCCCCGTCGATCTCGATGGGGAGGTTCTCGATCAGCGGGTCGGCGCGCACCCCGACGCACCACAGGAGGGTGCGGGTGGGGATCCGCTCGCCCGACGAGAGCTGCACGCCCTCGGCGTCGGCCTCCTCCATCGTCGTGTCGGTGTGCACCTCGACCCCGCGCTGGCGCAGCACCTTGTCGGCGGTCTTGGAGAGGTGCTCGTCGAGCCCGGCGAGCACCTTCCCGCGGCTGACGAGCACCCAGCGCATGAGGTCGGGGTCGAGCCCCCGGCTGCGGGCGAGCGCGCGCGTGAACAGCTGGCCCTGCGCGGCGACCTCGGTCCCGGTGTAGCCGGCGCCCACCACCACGAAGGTGCACCGGGCCGTCACCTCGTCGTCGTCCTCGCCCATCGCGGCCAGGTCGATCTGGCGGACGAGGTGGTCGCGCAGGTAGAAGGCCTCCGGCACCCCGCGGAACCCGACCGCGTACTCGTTGACGCCGGGGATCGGCATCACCTTGTGCACGCTGCCCGCCGCCAGGACGAGCTTGTCGTAGGACGTCTTGTGCCCCACGCCCTCCGGGTCGAGCCACCCGATCTCGCGGGCCTCGAGGTCGATCGAGTCGACCTCGCCGGGGGCGTGGCGCACGCACGGCGGCAGGGTGTCCGAGAGCGCCACCGCGATCCGCCGCGGCTCGAGGATGCCGCCGGCCACCTCGGGCAGCAGGGGCAGGTAGAGGAAGTAGTTGGTGGGGCTCACGACGACGATCTCGATCTCGCCCTTCGTGCGCTTCGCCAGCGACTTGGCCGTGTGGTACCCGGCGAAGCCGCTGCCGATGATCACGACCCGGGGCTTCGCCGCGGTCGTCGTGCCGTTCCCCCGGGAGTTCATGGGGCTGAGGGTGCCGCACGCGGCGCAGCGGAGGAACCGCGCCCCGTGACCAGCGCATGCCGTTCCTGTGACGGTCGCGTGTGGGCAGGCGGGTGTGATCCACCCCGCCCTGTGACCTGGCTCGACGCCGACCCCTCCGGCGCAGGTGAACGGGTATCGACGATGACGTGACTGCCTCGCTCGTGACCCTCGGCGACGAACGCTTCGTCTCCCTCACGACCTTCCGCCGCTCCGGCGACCCGGTGTCGACCCCGGTGTGGGTGGCGCGCGACGGCGACGGCCTCGTCGTCTACACCGGGGGCGAGAGCGGCAAGGTCAAGCGGCTGCGCCGCGACGCCGCCGTCGAGCTCCGGGCCTGCGACCGCCGCGGCCACGTCGCCGAGGGCACGCCGACCGTGCGGGCGACCGCCGTCGTCGACGACTCGCCGGGCGCCGTGGAGGACGCCGAGACGCTGCTCAAGGCGAAGTACGGCTGGGAGTTCGGGGGCATCCGGCTGCTGCAGCTGGCCGAGCGCACCTTCCGCCGCCGCGGGGCGTCCCCGCGCGAGCGGGTGGTGCTCCGGTTGACGGTGGGCTGACGAGGTCGCCGGTCATGCTGGTCCCGTGACCATCGCGCCCTCCCGCTCCCGGGTCCGCCCGGCCGCCCTCGCGACCGCCGGCTCGGTGGTCGCGCTGGGGGTCGTCGCCGTCGTCGGGGCCATGCACCTGGTCGCCCCCTGGTCCCGCCACGACCCGGTACGCCGCACGATCAGCGAGTACGCGGTCGGCCCCGGTGGCTGGCTGTTCGACGTCGCCGTGCTCGGCCTCGTCGCGGCGACCGTGGCGGTGACGGCGGCGCTCGTCCTCCGCGGGGTCCTCCCGCTCCGCTCGGCGGCCGTGGTGCTCCTCGGCGTCTGGTGCGTCGGGCTGGTGCTGGTCGTGGTGTTCGAGAAGACGAACTGGTCGGTCGGGCCGAGCCTCTCGGGTTCGATCCACCGCTACGCGAGCCTGGCCGCCTTCCTCGCCCTGCCGACGGCGGGGCTGCTCGTCGCGCGGCGGCACCGGGGCGAGCGGTGGGCCCGCTGGGTCACGGCGTGCGCGGTCGTCGCGCTCGCCTCGTTCGTCCCGATCATCGGGGCGATCCTGCTGAACCCGGTCCTGGCCACGCCCTGGTACCGCGCGGTGCCGCTGGGGCTGATCGAGCGGGTGCTGTCGCTGGCCGAGGTGGCGATGGTCGTCGTGCTCGGGTTCCGGGCGGCACGACGATGAGCGGGGCGACGTGAGCACCAGGTCCGCCGGGATGCCCGGCTCGACGAGCGAGTGGCGCCCCTCGCTCGTCAGGTGACCGAGAGGCGCCACTCGGACCGCCGGTCAGGGTGGCCGATGCGCACGAACCCGGCGGAACCGGGTCCTGAGGACCCGGTCGTGGCTCGGACGTCGGCAGTGGCCGGCGGGGGTGGCAGTGGTGGTCGTCCTCGGACCCGCGCCGCACGATCGGAGCGGGCGGCACTCGGCACGCACGACGGCCCGATCCTCGGTGGCCGATGAGCAGGGCGCTCCCGGTTCTCGGCACGGAGTGCGTTCGAGCCGCCACTGCAGGTTCAACGACCAAGTTCCGATTTGCGCTCTTCGGGTGGAACACCTGCCGATGTTGAATTCCAATTGGTAGACCTTTCCTGCGCGTCCCGCGCGCCGGGCGGTTGATTCGAACCGCCGACCGGTCGCGGCGCGGAGGGGGGTTCGTTCGTGGGTCGATCCATGCCCTGAGCAGGGCATCTGTGTCGTCGATCCCGAGAAGGCCTCGTCGTCCGCCTCGATGTCGCATTTCCGTACGTCGTCGGACGAAAGGTGATTCGTCGTGCCCGGATATCGGCTCGAGGGCAGTTTCATCGAGGCCTGTGACTGCTACACCGTCTGCCCCTGCTGGGTCGACGACGATCCGGACGAAGGTCATTGCACCGGGCTCATCGCGTGGGTGCTCGACCCCGGTTCCGAGATCGACGGAGTCGACGTCTCGGGCTGCACGGTCGTGAGCGTTTCCACCCACGTCGGCAATCGGCGTGTGACCGGAACCGCCACCGTGCTCTTCGTCGACGAGGAGGCATCGAAGAAGCAGTTCAAAGCGCTCCGCCAGGCCTTCGCGGGCCGCCTGAGCGGCCCGCTGGCCGGGCTGGCCACCGTGTCGGGCGAGGTGATCGCCGAGGAACAAGCCCGGATCACGATCACGGAGCGCCGAGCCCGGTGGTCGGTGGAGGTGGTCCGCGACGGCGGCTCGTCCGCGGTACGTGCCAGCGGGACCCCACGCGTGTTCGAGGACGCGACCCGACCCCTCGTCCTGCAGGCCACCGCTCTGTCGCCGGAACTCGGCGTCCCCGAGGAGCCGGCCGAGAGCGCCGGCGTGACGGCCCAGGCGGGTGAGGGGCTCACCGTCAGGGTCGGCGAACTCCCAGGTGGATTCGTCCAGGTCACGGGTCGCTCGGGGATGCGCGGACGGTTCGGGTACGCGCATCCTCGGCGCCCTGCGGTCAGGGCCGGCGAGAAGGTCGCCGCCGGAAACGGCCGCGGCTGATGACGTCGGCACCTCCCGCTGTTCGAACGGCGGCCGATCTCCGTCCTCTCGCCGTCACGGTCCTGGTCCTGGCGGCGCTCGCATGGGTCGGGCTGGCCTGGCCGGGATTGCTCGAGCACCACGGATCGTCTGCTGTACCGGACCCGATGACGGAGCACATGCAGCACGGCGCGGCCACCCCGGAGGTCGGGCCCGTTCTGCTGGCCTGGGTCGTGATGGTCGTCGCGATGATGCTGCCGCCCGCCCTGCCCCTGCTCGCCACCGTGGCCGGACTGGCCACCGGCCGAGGCCGTCCGGTGTTCCTCGTGAGCATCGCCGGCACGACGTTCGTGGCGATCTGGACCGTGGCGGGCGCCGTGCTCCTCGGCCTCGACGCCGCGCTGCGGGGTGTCCCGTGGCTCGGCGCGCAGCCCGGCGCCGCGGCCGCCGTCGTACTCGTGGCCGCCGGCCTCTACCAGCTCTCGCCGCTGGCACAACGCTGCCTGACGGCCTGTCGCTCGCCGCGCAGCACGGCCCTGCGGTACTGGCGCGGCCGCCGCCCGGCGTGGGCGGAGACGGCCGGCCTGTCCGCGTCCTACGGCCTCACCTGTGTCGGCTGCTGCTGGGCGCTCATGGCCATCTCGCTCGCCGTCGCGGTGGCGGCCCTGCCCGTGATGGTCGTCCTCGCCGTCGTCATGGCCGCGCAACGTCTGCTGCCCCACGGCCGACGGCTCGTACGCCCGGCCGGGTTCCTGACCCTCGCGCTCGGGACCGCCGCCCTCGCCGGGCTCCTGCCCCCCGGCGTCCTCGTCGTCTGACCCCTGGAGATCCCATGCGCACGGTCGAGCTCGTCGCCCTGCAGATGCCGATCGTCTACACCGACGACGGCGACCACGACCGGGACGGAATGCTGTACGCGCCGTCCGCCCATGCGCACCTCCTGCGATGGGTGCGCGCACGCTGGAGGGAGAACGACGAGCGCCTGCCGCGACTCCACCGACGTCGCCAGCTAGCGCAGATCGTCGTCGACGGCCTGTGGCGCTACGAAGAGATGGTCAAGCTCCTGCGCGGGAAGCCCGCGCCGGACCGTGACCTGCTGAACGAGCGGACCCTCGAGGCCGTCCGGTCGGTGATCGACGAGGACGGCGAGGCCGAGCCGCACGCCGACCCCGACTGGCTCGCGGTGCGGCAGAACTACCGGATGACCGTCGCCGAGGTGCTCCTCGCGCTGCGTGAGCTGACCGCCGGCCAGGTCGACGAGATGCCGGTGAGCACGCAGGAACGCTCGCAGCTGGCCGCCGTGTGGCGCGTGGCGCTGCCCGGCCTCGACGCGGCGATCGAGCGGGACCTGGCCGCCGTCGACCAGAAGTTCGCCGAGGACCTACCGACCCTGATCGGCGACTCCGGCCTCGAGGAGCGTCGCGTGAAGCGGCTGCTGCTGAACGACCACCAGGACCGGTCGGTGCGCGAGAGGGGCTCCCAGGCCCCGCCGCTCGACCGCGTCAACCCGCTGCGGCCGGTACCCGTCGTCCGACCTCTGGTGCTGCGGGCCCACCAGGGCGACGAGCTCGAGGTGACGCTTCACAACGAACTCCGGGGCCGCCGGGTCGGCCTCCATGTGCAGGGCGACGGCATAGCCGTCGAGGACGACGACGGTGCGCAGGTGGGGAAGAACCTCCCGACACTGGCCGAGCCCGAGCCGAGGAAACCCGAGGACGACCTGACCCTGAAGTGGACGTGTTCTCGTCAGGGTGTCTGGGTGATCAACGATCTGGGGGACGTCCGGGGCAGCGAGCAGGGGACGAACATCCACGGGTTGTTCGGAGCGCTCATCGTCGAGCCCGGCGGCGCCCACTGGCACGACCCGGAGGACGGCGCCGATCTCACGGAGAGCGTCTGGAAGGGCGGCGCCGACGTCGACATCCACATCGATGGCGCGCCGACCGAGCCCTTCACGGAGTTCCCACGGACGGGGCCGACGGAGTCCCACCGCGAGTTCACCGTGTTCATCCACGACGAACCCGAGATCCACAGCGCGCTGCACCTCGTCGGGAAGCACTCGACGATGCCGCTGAACTACCGGGCCGAGCCGATGCCGAACCGGCTCCCGCACCGGATGCGCCGGCTCGCGGAGGAGACCGCCGCTCGCCCGGTCCCGAACGACCCGGTCGACTTCTCCGCCGTCGGTGTCGAGCTCGACCAGGACCTCGGCGAGGTGTTCACCACCGCTCGCGCGAAGGACGGCCGTTGGCTCGAGATCGTGGCGGGGGAGGAGCAGCACCACAGCTCGTGGCTCTTCGGCGACCCGGTCACCCCGATCCAGCGGGCCTACGCGGGCGACCCGGTGCGGGTACGGGTCGTGCACGCCGGGGTGCAGGAGACGCACGTCTACCACCTGCACGTCCACCAGTGGCGCGCCGTCGCCGAGGACCCGGACTCGCAGCTCCTCGACGCCATCACCATCGGCCCGCAGACGGCCGTCACGGTTGATCCGCTCTACGGCTCCGGGAGTCGCCAGCACGCCCCGGGCGACATCATCTGGCACTGCCACCTCTATCCCCACTTCCATCACGGCATGTGGGGGCTGTGGCGCAGCTTCGATCGCCTCGTCGATGGCGAGCGCGCCTACCCGGACGGCACGCCGTGCCCCGGGCTGAAGCCGCTGCCCGGGCGCACGCCGCAGGACCCCGACGCCGGGCATCCCGGCTTCCCGTGGTTCGTCGACGCCACGGTGCCGCGCAAGGCGCCGCCGCCGCCGGCCATCTCCGATGACGTCAGGGCCGGGCGCCGTTCGCTGCTCGGGATGCCGGCCCACTCGCATCTCGAGGCGGCGGCCTTCGTCGCGAACCCTCGCCCGGGAGCCCTGTTCGTGGACCTCGACGGACACGTCGCTGGGTGGACCGGCGTGGAGCCACGTCTCCTGTCGATGGACGTCGTCGTCCGCGAGGGGCCGGTCGAGTACAACTCGCACGGCTGGCACGACCCGCACGGTCACCGGTACGAGTTGCTCAGTCTGACGGTGACCGAGCCCGGGCAGGGGCCCGTCCGCGCCGAGCTGCCCGAGGCGGACGCCCCCGAGACCGAGCCGTTCTACGTCCGGGCCAACCACGGCGACGTCGTCGAGTTGCGCCTGCACAACCAGCTCGGCACGGTGCGGCCCGACCACTTCGACCTCGCCGCCCCGCCGGTCGAATGTGGGCTGCACGTCCACCTGGTGAAGTTCGACGTCCTCGCTGCCGACGGGTCCTCGACCGGTTGGAACTACCTGTCGGGAGCCAGCTCCCCGGGGATGGTCGGACCGAACCGGCCGGGTGAGCAGGCGCGCAACGTCTCGTTGCACCGGTGGGTGGTCGACGAGGAGTTCGGGCCCTGCTTCTTCCACGACCACCTGCTCGCCAACTTCCGGCAGAAGCGTGGGCTGTTCGCAGCGCTGATCGCCGAACCCCACGGCTCGACCTACAAGACCCCGGACCGCACCGCGGACGCCTGGGTGGGCGCCCAGGCTGTCATCGACAGGGACGGGACGGAGTCCTACCGCGAGGCGTGCCTGGCGATCGGCGACTTCGTCCCGCTCTACGACCGCGATCGCGTGCCGCTCAACCCGCCCGCGCTCCTCGGCTCGGCCGACGATCCCGGCGTCATGGGCGTCAACTACCGCAACGCCCCGCTGCGGGAGCGTGGCGACGACCCCTCGGCGTGGTTCGCCAGCCGGGTTCCGCGGCCCGACGAGGAACCCGAGGGGATCGGCGGGGACCCCGACACCCCGATCGTCCACGCCTACCCCGGCGATCGGCTGCGAATCCGGCTGCTCCAGGGCTCGCACGAGGAGCAGCACAGCTTCGTCACCCACGGGCTGCGGTGGCGCCAGGAGTGGCGCAACCGGAAGTCGCGCCTCGTCGACCAGCAGACCCTCGGGATCTCCGAGGCCTTCACCCTGGACGTCAACCGGGAGGACAGCAGGTACGGCCCGGGCGATCACCTCTGGCGATTCGCCGCGCTCGACGACACCTGGCTCGGCTGCTGGGGGCTCGTCCGCGTGCATACCCCGGGAGAGGAGCCCGACCCGGCGCTGCCTCCGTTGCCAGGCCGCGACTGGGCACAGGTGCGCGGCGATCGTGCGACCCCTGACCGGCCGCGTGCTCGCGAGGCGGAGATCCCGCAGGTCGGGCCGCTCCCGCCCGGCGCCTACGACGGCGTGCGGACGTACGTCGTGGTGGCCAGGCGCCAGGAGATCGAGTACGACGACTCGGCGACCGATCCCTACGGGCTCCGCTACCAGGTCGCCCGGGATTGGAAGCCCGACCTCGACGTCGACGAACATCCCACGGGTCGCATCCGTGCCGTCGATATCGACGACGGTCCTGTCGAGCCGCTGGTGCTGCGCGCGCGGGCCGGGGAGTGGGTGCGCGTCGTCCTGATCAACGAGCTCGTCACCACCCCGTTCTCGCTGGCCCCGGGCGACGTCGATCCCGCGCTTCCCCGATTCGGGCCGGAACCGCACCCGCCGGAGGTGCCGCTCGAGGTCGACCGTCTCGTCTCACCCCGCGTGTCCCTGCATGCCGGCCTCGTGCGCTACGACGCGGTGTCCTCGGACGGCGCCTGGGTCGGCCTGAATCACGACGGCACGATCCGTCCGCTCGGGGAGTCCCCGGGCGAGCACGGCGGCCATGCTGCCGAGGGAGCCGACGGCGTCGCACGGCGCGAGGGGCATTCCGCCGCTCACGACCGGAACAACTGGGTCGAGTACTGGTGGTACGCCGACCCCCTGCTCGCCGACCGTGGCCAGGGTCAGGTCTGCCACCTGCAGGACATGGCCGACGTCCGCAACCACCGCCATCACGGGCTCGTGGGCGCGCTGGTCGTCGAGCCCCCGGATGCTGAACCGGACCGCTGGACCGGCGCGCACGCGCTCGTGGAGCGGCCGGAAGGACCGTCCAACGAGCAGGTCCTCATCGTCCAGGACGGCCTCAGGCTCTACCGCGGTGGTCACCCGGAGGAGCCGCTGCGGGACCTCGCCGAGGGCGATCCGGAGGACGCCGGGCAGAAGGGGATCAACTACCGGTCGGCCATGGTGCATGCGCGGCGGATGCTCGCGGTGTCCGAGCCGGCCACCCCGATCTGGTCCGCCACCGTCGACGACGAGCTGTGGCTCCGCCTCGTCGGCGGCTGCGACAAGCCCCGCAACCACACGTGGACGGTGCACGGCCTGGCCTGGGAGTTTGCGCCCTGGGTGCCGAAGGGGCCGTGGGTCGGGTCGCTGTCGGGATTGACGGCGGGCTTCGTGCGCGACCTGGTGCTGCAGCCCACGCACGCGGGTGATCACGCCTACCGCAGCGGCGCCTTTCGGTGGGCGGTCACGGAAGGGGTGTGGGGCATCCTCCGGGTCCGGCCAACGGGAGCGGACCGGAACGAAGTTCCTCTTCTCCTCCGCATCGACGGCGGTGCACGGTGATGGTGCAATGGGCGATGAAGGGCATGTCCCTCCGCGACGAAGATCAGGCGCGCGAGATTCTCTGGCCGAGGGGTCTCGTCTGCAACTGGGGTCGGGCCGCCAGGGGAATTCCTGTAGACAAGATCTCAGAGCGCCTGACCCCCGAATCGATCCGAACGCATGTCGATGGATTCTCGACGATTGATCCGCTCACGAAGAAGAAGTTCTTCGAGGAGTCGCCGTACATCTCGCTGAGTTCCGGGACGGTGGAGCGCGACTCGGTGAACAGGGCGAACCACATCTACACGGCCAGGCGTACGGCGATGCAATTCGGCTCCCGTTTCGGGGAGTCGGACACCGCGTATATCTTCACCTGCTGGGTCCTCGTCGCACCCCGGATGGCTGCCGAGATCTACGGGGTCGCCGAGGAGGTTCGGAATCTTACTGTCTATCCGAGCTACTCCGACTTCGCTGATCAAGGTGAGATCGCGGCCAAATTGCACATCCCTGCGAATCAGATAGAACGTTGCGAGAAGTGGGTTCGCAAGGCGCCGCGGGAGGCATACGAGCCGGCCTGGGTAGTCAAGAACGAGGGCCGGTTCATCCCGCCGGAGCGGCTTTCCAGCGTGCGTGATCTCCTGTGAGCGAACCTCTCGACGTACTCGGCATCTCACTCGACCGCGCGAGGCTCAACGCGGATTTCTTTGAGTCCTACGCAAAGACCTGCTTGAGAGAGTTGGGCGAACCTGAACGCTGGGCGGTACCCGACGGCATTCCGCAGACGACTCTTCCGATATCGGATCCGCGATGGGTTCTGTACGCCGACGCTGCCTCCTCTCTCCGGAATGCAGCGCACTGGGCGGTACTCATCGAGCCTGCGCGGGCCGCAACGCTGCTGGGCCACGCCGCAGTGGAGTTCCTGCACCTGAGCAACGTGTTCGGGGTCTGTCTTCTCCGTGCGAGCGGTTATCCCCCGCCCGCCTTGATGTCTGCAGAGCACCGGGCAGAGATGCTGAGCGGCGCTCTCGGCATGCACGAGCCCTCAAATGGCACGCCGACGAGCCTCGCGCACCCGCAGCAGCAAGCGTTCCTTCTGTTAGAGCTCGCCTCGTGGGACGAACCGGGACTCGCCGGTCGGGTGCGCGAGATGTGCGAGCGGTCGGCCCACCGCGACGGTCCGACTCCGGTCGGAGCACTGGGAGCGCCCATTCGACATTTCTGGATGATGGCGGAGGGGATGGCGAACGACGCGGTAGTCCTGTTCCTCGATCACTTCAGCGCAGCCTTCAAGGACCGTTACCTCCTGGCCGTCGAATCGGCGCGGGTGAACACCTACCTCTGGGAGCACGGAGCTACCGCGGTCGACGTCGTCGACCCCGATGCGCTCGCCACGGCTGCGCTTGCTGGCCGCCGCTTCGGGGTCGGTGAGCTCCTCCAAGCTTCAGCGGGGCATAGTGACTTCTCGTCGGACACCGCCCTCGGGGCGCTGTTCCGGCTCGGGCTCGAGATTTCGGCATCGAGTCCCAACCAGGAGGGATGACCCATGTGGACCTCACTCGAGACCGTCAAGCTTCTCGTGAGTGCCCTCACTCCCCTTGCTGTCTTGGGGTTGGGCTGGCTCGTCAGTCGGAGTGCCAGACGCATCGAGGACCGGCAGTGGGTGGACAGGAAGGTCATCGAGCGGCGGTTAGCGCTCTTCGACGACATGGCCCCGGGTCTCAACGACCTGGCGTGTTTCTTCCGCGCCGTCGGCAACTTCCGTAAAACCACCCCGCCGGACGCGGTCGACCTGAAGCGCGCGCTCGACCAGCAGTTCCACACCACCAAGTACCTCATGTCACCGGGGTGGAGGGAGGCGTACGAGCACTTCATCGACGGCTGCTTCCAGACCTACACCCGCGCCGGCGCCGATGCCGCCATCCGAGCGGACGTCGAGCATCAGCGACGGGAACGCGGCGGGAGCTGGGTCGCGGAGTGGGCGGACTGTTTCGTGGGCAAGGGCGAAGCGACTCCGGCGACGGAGGTCGCACGGCGCTACGAGGTCCTGATGGAAATCTTTGCAATTGAGCTCGGCGTCCCGCAGGAGCCGTCCCGAGCAGGATCGTCACGGGTGACCTCCCCTGCCCAATTGCAGGCAAGGGAGGAGACGGGAGCGTCCGGCCGACGCTCACCTGCCCAATTGGCCCAGACGTGACGGACCCGAGTGGATCGACCCGTTCGCGGCTCTCCGCCGGCTTGACGAGCGGAGACACCGCTCGGTCACGAGGCGACCGAACGGCGCCACTCGCTCAGACGCGCGCGGGCTCGGAGGTGGCGTCGAGGTCGACGTCGCGGGACGCCGGCGCGTCGTCGCCGAGGTGCTCGGCGTGGGCGCACCCGTCCGCCCGGACGACCAGCAGGTACGGGCGGCCCTCCGCGGTGGCGGCGACCGCGTAGCTCCCGTCGGCCGCGGTGGTGGCCTTCCCGAGCTGCTGCCCGGCGTGGCTCACGACGGTCACGGTGGCGTCGCCGGTCGGGGTGCCGCCGCGGCGGACCGTGCCGTGCACGAGGACCCGCTCGTCCGGGGAGACCGCGGCGGGGAACTGCTCGGTGACCGGTTCCGGCGCGGTGACCACCGCGGCGTCCGGTGCCGGGCGCAGCGGGACGAAGGCCGTGACCACCACGGCGACCACCGCGGCGCCCGCGCCGAGCAGCATGACGACGACGAACGCGGCCTGGGTGGGGACGCCGGCCGGGGTGACCAGCGAGGCGAGCAGGACGCCCGCGACGGCGCTCGCGGTGGACGTGCCGAGCGCGCGCATGAGGTTGTTCAGGCTGTTGGCGGCCGCGGTCTGCTCGATCGGCACGGCCGCCATGATCAGCGACGGCATCGCGCCGTAGGCGAGCCCGATGCCGCTCGCGATCACCACCGAGCTGATCACCAGCTCCCCAACCGAGCCGTGGAACACGGCGCCGATCCCGTACCCGAGCGCGACGACGCCCCCGCCGAGCATGAGCGTGGTGCGCGGGCCGGACGAGGCGCTGATGCGTGCCGACACCGGTGACATGCCCATCATGACGAGCCCGCCGGGCGCCAGGACGAGGCCCGCGACGAGGATCGACTGCCCCAGCCCGTAGCCGGTGGACGTCGGGAGCTGCAGCAGCTGGGGGTAGACCAGCGACATCGCGAACATCGAGAAGCCCATGACCACCGACGCCGAGTTGGTCAGCAGCACCTGACGGCGCCGGCTCACCCGCAGGTCGACCAGCGGCTGGCGGGTCCGCAGCTCCCAGAGGGCCCAGAGCGCGAGCACCACCGCGGCGGTGACGAACAGCCCGACCGTCGTCGTGCTGCCCCAGCCCCACGTGCCGCCCTTCGACACGGCGAGCAGGAGGCTGACCAGGGCGATCGCGAGCCCCACGGCCCCGACGAGGTCGAAGCGCCCGCCGGCCCGCTGCGCCGACTCCGGCACGAGCGCGACGACCAGGACGAACACGAGCACGCCGAGCGCGCCGGCGGCCCAGAACAGCACGTGCCAGTCGGCGACCTGGGCGATCAGCGCCGCGAGGGGCAGGCCGAGGGCGCCGCCCACGCCGAGCGAGGCGCTCATGAGGGCGGTGGCCGACCCGAGGCGCTCCGCGGGCAGCTCGTCGCGCATGAGGCTGATGCCGAGGGGGATGACGCCGGTCGCGAGCCCCTGCAGCGCCCGGCCGACCACCAGGGGGACCAGGGAGGTCGACAGGGCGGCGACCACGGATCCGATCACGAGCACCGCCACGCAGACGAGCAGCATCCGGCGCTTGCCGACCATGTCGGCGAGGCGCCCGACGATCGGGACCGCAACGGCCGCCGTCAGCAGGGTCGCCGTGACCACCCAGGCCGTGTCCGCGGCCGGGGCGCCCAGCAGGCGCGGGAACTGCGGCACGAGCGGGACCACGAGCGTCTGCTGCAGCGAGACCGTGATGCCGGCGAGGGCGAGCACGGCCACGAAGGCGGGCGTCCGGGAGGCGGGTGCGGTCACGGGGGCTCCCGGCGGCGGAATGGATGGGACGACCACGATGATGGCAGAGCCCGCCAGAAAAGACTCGACGAGTACCCGCTCCGCCACGAGCCAGCCGGAGACACGGATCTCGTGGCGGTCCCCACCTCCTGGACCTAGTGTCACTGACTGACACGAAGTCACGGACTGACAGGGGGGCGAGAGTGAGCGGGACCGGGATCGTCGACGCCGCCACCGGTCGTGGCCGCCGCCCGATGAGCGAGCGCCGCCGGCACCTGCAGCGCCTCGAGATCTCCCGGGCGGCCATCACGCTGTTCCGGGAGCGGGGCGTCGGCGGGACCACCGGCGAGGACATCGCCGACGCCGTGGGTCTCTCGGCGCGCACCCTCTGGCGCTACTTCCGCAGCAAGGAGAGCTGCGTGGAGCCGCTGCTCTCGGTCATCACCGACACCTTCGTCGACACGCTGCGCCGCTGGCCGGCCGACGTCCCGCTCTCCGACCACCTCGCGCGCGACCACCACCTGCCCGACCACCTCTCGGCCTCCGACGGCGAGGCGACCCTCGCGGTCGTCGCGATGTCCCGCCGCGAGCCGGCGCTGCGCGCGATCTGGCTCGTGGTGCACGAGCGCGTCGAGCCCGTGCTGGCCGAGGTCGTCGCCGACCGGTTGGGACGCCGTCCCGACGACCTCGCGGTGCGGGTCCAGGCCGCGACCCTGGCCGCGGCCCTGCGCCTCACCACCGAGGACCTCGCCGACGACGTCGCGGCCGACCGGTGCCGCCCCGAGACCGAGGGGCTCGCCCGCCTCTCGGCCGCCGTCCGGGCCGCCACCCACGGCGTGCTCGGCGACGCCTCGTCCTGATCCCCGAACCGACCACCCCGGAGTACCGACATGACCACCGGCGCCCCCACGCGCACGGAGACGACCGCCCCTCCGAAGGCGGGACTGCTGATCGCGGTCCTCGTCGGGTCGGCGTTCGTGATGATCCTCAACGAGACGATCCTGTCGGTCGCCCTGCGCGACCTGACGGTCGACCTCGGCGTCCCCGCCACCACCGTGCAGTGGCTGACCAGCGGCTTCCTGCTGACGATGGCCGTGGTCATCCCGATCACCGGCTACCTGCTCGAGCGGTTCACCCCGCGGGCGGTCTTCCTCACCTCGCTGTCGCTCTTCAGCGCCGGCACCCTGCTCGCGGCACTGGCCCCGGGCTTCGAGGTGCTGCTCGCCGGGCGCGTGGTGCAGGCGGCGGGCACCGCGGTGATGGTGCCGCTGCTGATGACGACGATCATGCGGCTCGTCCCGCCGGAGCGCCGCGGCGCGACGATGGGCACGATCACGATCGTCATCGCGGTGGCCCCGGCGCTCGGCCCGACGATCGGCGGCGCGGTGCTCGCGGGCCTGGGCTGGCGCTGGATGTTCGGGTTGGTGCTCCCGCTCGCGCTGATCGCCCTCGTCGTCGGCGCCCGGTACCTGCGCCTGACCTCGCAGACGCGGAAGGTCCCGTTCGACGTCGTCTCGGTGCTGCTCTCCGCCGTCGGGTTCGGCGGGCTGCTCTACGGGCTGTCCTCGATCGGCGAGTCCGGCGGCGGGGAGCACCCGGTGCCGCCGTGGGTGGCGATCGCCGTCGGGGTGGTGGCGCTCGCGGTGTTCGTCGGGCGCCAGCTGCGCCTGCAGCGCGCCGACGCGGCCCTGCTCGACCTGCGCGTGTTCACCCGCCGCCCGTTCTCGGTGGCGGTCACCACGAGCGTCCCGCTGTTCATGTGCCTCATCGGCGCCTCGGCGATCCTGCTGCCGCTCTACCTGCAGACGGTCCTCGGGGTGTCGACCTTCGTCAGCGGCCTCGCGGTCCTGCCCGGCGGGCTCGTGCTGGGGCTCCTCGGCCGGCCGGTCGGCACGCTCTTCGACCGGGTCGGCGCCCGCCCGCTGGTGCTCCCCGGGGCGATCGCGACCGCCGCGGCGCTGTGGCTGTTCGCGACGCTCGGGGCCGGCTCCCCGCTGGTCGCCGTGATCGGCATCCACGTCCTGCTCATGGCCGGGCTCGGCCTGATGATGACGCCGCTGATGACCGAGGCGCTGGGCTCGCTGCCCGACCACCTCTACTCCCACGGCAGCGCGGTGCTCTCCACCCTGCAGCAGGTGGCCGGGGCGCTGGGGACCGCGGTGTTCGTGACGGTGGCCGCGCTCGGCAGCGCGGCGGGGGCGGCGGCCCCGGACGAGGCCGGCCTGCGGACGGCCTTCGTCGTCGCGGGCGTCGTCGGGCTCGTGGCGCTGGTCTCGGCGACCTTCGTCCGCGGTACGCGCCGGGACGGGCCCCGCAGCGACGACGACGCCGTGGCGGCAGACTCCGCGGCGTGACCGTCGTCCTCGTCCACGGCAACCCCGAGACCGCCGACGTCTGGGACCCCCTCGTCGGGGCGCTGGGGCGCGACGACGTCGTACGGCTCTCGCCGCCCGGCTTCGGCGCCCCGGTGCCCGCGGGGTTCGCGGCGACCGTCGACGCCTACCGCGACTGGCTGATCGCCGAGCTCGAGGCCCTCGACGGGCCGGTCGACCTCGTCGGGCACGACTGGGGCGGCGGCCACGTGGTGAACGCCCTGCTCGAGCGGCCCGAGCTGGTGCGCAGCTGGGCCGTCGACGTGCTCGGCATCTTCGAGCCCGACTACGTCTGGCACGACCTCGCGCAGGCCTGGCAGACGCCCGAGGTGGGGGAGCGGCACATCGCGGGCATGCTCGGGCGCTCGCTCGACGACCGCGCGGCGCGGCTGGTCCCCGCCGGCATCCCGGCGGACGTCGCGCGCCGGGTCGCGGCGGGGCAGGACGAGGCGATGCAGGCCTGCGTCCTCGCGCTCTACCGCGACGCCGCCCAGCCCGCGATGGCCCGCCGCGGGGAGTCCCTGGAGCGGCTGGCCGCCCGCCCGGGCCTCGGGATTCTCGCGGGCGAGGACCACTTCGTCGGGGACGACGCGATGCGGCGCCGGGCCGCGGCGCGGGCCGGCGCGCAGGTCGGGGAGCTGGACGGGCTCGGGCACTGGTGGATGTGCCAGGACCCCGCCCGTGGCGCGACGATGCTGGCGGCTTTCTGGCGCGACGCCGTCGGGTAGGCCCCACCCGTGCCCGACCTCGAGTTCTTCTTCGACCCGATCTGCCCGTTCTGCTGGGTGACCTCCCGTTGGGTGGTGGAGGTCCAGTCGCAGCGCGCCCTCGCGGTCGACTGGCGACCGCTGTCGCTGGCCCTGCTCAACGAGGACGTCTCCTACGCCGAGCGGGAGGAGGCGTCCCCGGAGTACCCCGACTCGCACGTCCGCGGGCTGGAGATGCTGCGCGTGGTGCACGCCGCGCGGGAGCGGTTCGGGCCGGAGGTCGTCGGGGACCTCTACACCGCCCTCGGCGAGCTGGTGTGGGACGCGGAGCCCCCGGAGGGCGACGACTTCCGGGCCGTCATGCACGAGATGGCCCGGGTGCGCGACCTGCGCCCCGCGCTGCGGGCGGCCGACCTGCCCGAGGAGCTCGCCGACGCCTCGTCGGAGACCGCCCGCGACGACGACCTGCGGCGCGAGACCCGGGAGGCCGTCGACCGCTGCGGCGGCGGGGTGGGGACGCCGATCCTCTCGTTCGCGCCGTCCGGCCGGAACGGTGCAGGGCCCGGGCCGGCCTTCTTCGGGCCGGTCATCGACGCGCCGCCGGCCGAGGAGGACGCGCTGCGGCTCTTCGACGCGGTCGAGACCGTCGCGCGGTGGGGCGGGTTCGCCGAGCTGAAGCGAACCGTGCGCTCCTTCCCCCGCACCCGGCTGTCCTCCAGGCTCGCGGGGACGGACACGCACGTGCACTGACACCGGGAGGCGTCATGGCCAAGGAGATCCTCGTCAGCTACGGGGTGGACATCGATGCCGTCGGGGGGTGGCTCGGCTCCTATGGCGGGGAGGACTCGCCGGGCGACATCTCGCGCGGGCTGTTCGCCGGCGAGGTCGGGGTGCCGCGCGTGCTGGAGCTCTTCCGGCGGGCGGGCATCCGGCAGACCTTCTTCTGGCCCGGGCACTCGGTGGAGACGTTCCCCGCGCAGTTCGACGCCTGCGTGGCGGCCGGGCACGAGATCGGGGTGCACGGCTACAGCCACGAGAACCCCATCGCGATGAGCCGGCAGCAGGAGTCGGACGTCCTCGACCACTGCATCGACCTCATCACGGAGCGCTCGGGCGCCCGGCCCACCGGCTACGTCGCGCCCTGGTGGGAGTTCAGCGCGATCACCAACGAGCTGCTGCTCGACCGCGGGCTGACCTACGACCACTCGTTGATGCACGACGACTTCACGCCCTACTACGTCCGCGTCGGCGACTCCTGGACCAAGATCGACCTCGAGCGCGAGGCGGCGGAGTGGATGAAGCCGCTGGTCCGCGGCGAGGAGACCGACCTCGTCGAGCTCCCCGCGAACTGGTACCTCGACGACCTCCCGCCGATGATGTTCGTCAAGGGCAGCCCGAACTCGCACGGCTTCGTCAACCCGCGGGACATCGAGCAGCTCTGGCGCGACCAGTTCGACTGGGTCTACCGCGAGATGGACTACGCCGTGTTCACCATGACGATCCACCCCGACGTCTCCGGTCGCCCGCAGGTGCTGCTCGCGCACGAGCGGCTCATCTCCTACATCAACTCCCACGAGGGGGTCCGGTGGCTGACCTTCGACGAGATCGCCCGGGACTTCCAGGCGCGCTCGCCGCGAGGTAGTTGAGGATTCACCGAAAACTCTTGCGGCGCCTCGTCGGGAAGCAGAGGATTCCCCCGCACGTCACCGCCGACCTCCAGGAGCGCCCATGGCCCCCGTCGTCACCACCGACGTCGTCGTGGTGGGCAGCGGCCCCGCCGGGGCGGCCATGGCGCTCGCGCTGGCGCGGCTCGGCGTCGACCACCTCGTGGTCACCCGCTACGAGACCCTCGCCGCCGAGCCCCGCGCGCACATCACCAACCAGCGCACGATGGAGGTGCTGCGTGACCTCGGGGTGTCCGACCGGGTCGAGGCCCTGGCCACCCCGCAGGACCTGATCGGCACGACGACGTTCTGCACCTCGCTGGCGGGCGAGGAGCTCGGCCGGGTGCGCTCGTGGGGCACCGACCCGCACAGCCAGGCCGCCCACCGGCTCGCGAGCCCGGCGCGGATCTGCGACATGCCGCAGAACCTCATGGAGCCGATCCTCGTGCAGGCGGCCCAGCGCGAGGGGTCGCGGATCCGCTTCTCCACCGAGTACCTCGGGCACACGCAGGACGACGAGGGCGTGACGGTCGAGGTCCGCGACCGGCTGCGCGACGACACCTACGAGATCCGCGCCCGGTACCTCTACGGCGCCGACGGCGGGCGCTCGCGCGTCGCGGAGGACGCCGGGCTGCCGATGCGCGGCGAGATGGGGGTCGCGGGCTCGCTGAACATCGTGTTCCGGGCCGACCTGTCGCCGTGGGTGGCGCACCGGCCGAGCGTCCTCTACTGGGTGCTGCAGCCCGGGTCGGACGTCGGCGGCATCGGCATGGGCGTCGTCCGGATGGTCCGACCCTGGGACGAGTGGCTGACGATCTGGGGCTACGACGTCGCCGACGGGCCGCCCGACCTCTCCGACGAGTACTGCCGCGGGCTGGTCCGGGCGCTCGTCGGGGTCGACGAGCTCGACGTGGAGATCCTCGGGCGCTCCGCGTGGACGGTGAACCACATGGTGGCCGAGCGGTACTCCACCGGCCGCGTGTTCTGCGGCGGGGACGCGGTGCACCGCCACCCGCCGTCGAACGGGCTGGGCTCCAACACCTCGATCCAGGACTCGTTCAACCTCGCGTGGAAGCTCGCGCTGGTGGTGCGCGGCGAGGCCGGCCCGGAGCTGCTCGAGACCTACACCGCCGAGCGCGCCCCGATCGGGCGGCAGGTGGTCGACCGCGCCAACCAGTCGATCGGCGAGACCGGCCGCATCTTCGACGCGCTCGGGGTCAGCGGCACCGACGACCCCGAGGTCATGCGCGCCAACATGGCCGCCCGCCGCGAGCCCGGGGCCGACAAGCAGCGCCGGGCCCTGCGCGAGGCGATCGCGTTCAAGGCCTACGAGTTCGACGCCCACGGCGTGGAGCTCAACCAGCGCTACGTCTCCGCCGCGGTGGTGTCCGACGACCTGTCGCCCGACCCGCTCGCCACCGCCGAGGACCCGGAGCTGCACCACGTCGCGTCGACGACCCCGGGCGCGCGGGTGCCGCACGTCTGGCTCGCAGGTCACGGCGGCGACGTCTCCACGATCGACCTCGCCGGCCACGGGCGGTTCACGCTGTTCACCGGCCCGGGCGGGGAGTCCTGGCCCGCCTCGGAGCTGGTGCGGGTGGTCGTCGTCGGGCCCGGGCACGAGATCGAGGACCCCTACGGCGACTGGGCGCGGCTGCTCGAGGCCGAGGGGATCGGCGACTCGGGCGCGGTCCTCGTCCGGCCCGACCACCACGTCGCGGCCCGCTTCGCGTCCCTGCCCGACGATCCCGCCACCACCCTGTCCACCACGCTGCAGCAGGTGCTGCGCAGGTGAGCACTAATCCGTGTCCCAGCACGGATTAGTGCTCACATGTCCGAAGGACACCCCATGGATTTCTCTGAGAAGGACTCTGTCGACGCCGTCGTCGCGAGCTTCGCCGACACGCCCGACCCCCGGCTGCGCGAGGTGACCGAGAGCCTCGTGCGCCACCTGCACGGCTTCCTGCGCGACGTGCGCCCGACGATCGCGGAGTGGGAGAAGGGGATCGAGTTCCTCACCGCGATCGGGCAGAAGTGCGACGAGCACCGCCAGGAGTTCATCCTCTTCTCCGACGTCATGGGCGCCTCGATGCTCGTCGAGACGATGGAGGCCGCCCGGCAGGCGCAGGACGCGACCGCCTCCACGGTGCTCGGGCCGTTCCACGTGGTGACGAGCCCGGAGCGGGAGCTCGGCGACTCGATCGACACCCTCGGCACCGGGGAGGCGTGCCTGATCGAGGGCACGGTCACCGGCGCCGACGGGGTGCCGATCCCGGGGGCGCGGATCGACATCTGGCAGGCCGACGAGCAGGGCGCCTACGACGTCGAGTCCGACCGTCAGCCGCTCGGCAACGGCCGCGGCCTGTTCACCGCCGACGACGAGGGCCGCTACCGGTTCCGCTCGATCGTCCCGTCGCACTACCCGATCCCCACCGACGGCCCGGTCGGCGACCTGCTCACCGCGACGCGGCGCCACCCCTACCGGCCCGCGCACGTGCACTTCATCGTGGAGGCCCCGGGCTACGTCCCGGTGACCACGCACGTCTTCGTCGACGGCAGCCCCTACCTCGACTCGGACGCCGTGTTCGCGGTCAAGCAGTCGCTCGTCCGCGAGTTCGCCACGGTCGCCGACGAGGCCGAGGCGGCCCGGCACGGTCTGCCGAACCCGTTCCGGCGCGCCCGGTTCGACGTGGTGCTGCAGCCGGAGGGCCCGGCGTGAGGTTCACCGAACTGCCGCGCCCCGCGCGGGTCCTGTTCGGCGCCGGGCGCTTCGCCGAGCTCGGCGACGAGGCCGCGCGCCTCGACGTGCACCGGGTGGTCGTCGTGACCACCCCCGGCCGCAAGGCGCTGGGGGAGCAGGCGGCGGAGTACCTGGGGGACCGCTGCGCCGGGGTGCTCGCCGACGCGGTGGAGCACGTGCCGGGCGAGGTCGCCGACGCCGGGGTGGCCCGGGCACGTGAGCTCGGCGCCGACGCGTGCGTGGCGGTCGGTGGCGGGTCGTCGATCGGGCTCGGGAAGGCGATCGCCCGCGACGTCCGGCTGCCGCTCCTCGCGGTCCCCAGCACCTACTCCGGCTCGGAGATGACCCCGGTCTGGGGGCGCACCGAGGACGGCGTGAAGACCACCGGGCGCGACGAGGCCGTGCGTCCCGCGATCGTCGTCTACGACCCGGAGCTGACCACGTCACTGCCGGTGCGGACGTCGGTGACGAGCGCGGTCAACGGGCTCGCGCACGCCGTCGAGGCCCTCTGGGCGCCCGACACCACGCCGGTGGTGCGCCTCGAGGCCGCCGAGTCGGCCCGGGCGATCGTCGACGCCCTGCCCCGGGTGGTCTCGGCGCCGGACGACCTCGACGCCCGGGCCGACCTGCTCTACGGCGCCTGGCTCGCGGGCGCGGGCCTCGCCGTCACGACGATGGGCCTGCACCACCGGCTCGCGCACGTGGTCGGCGGCGGGCTCGACCTCCCGCACGCCGGCACCCACACCGTGCTGCTCCCGCGCGTGCTCGCCTTCACCCTGCCCGCGGTGCCCGACGTCGCGGCGGTGCTCGCCGACGCGCTCGGGGGCGACCCCGTCGAGGTCCTGACGACGATGCTCGCGCGGCTCGGCGCGCCCACGACCTTCGCCGACCTCGGCGCCTCGGCGGCCGACCTCGCCGCCGTCGCGCCGCGCGCCGTCGAGCCGCCGCCCCGCCACCCCCGCGTGCCGACCGTGGCGGAGGTGCGGGAACTGCTCGACGCGGCATGATGGCGCCCGATGGCACCCTCTGCTGACCGCGCCGTACGCGACCTGGCCGACGACCACGTCCGCCGCCTCGCCGCCCTCGACCCGCTCCTCGCCGGCCAGCTCGGCTGGACCGAGGGGCAGGACGAGCTGCCCGACCTGTCCCCGGACGGCATCGCCGCCGGCGACGCGCTCGGGCGGGAGACCCTCGACCGGCTCGCGGCCCTCGGGACGCCCACCGATCCCGACGAGCGCCGCTGCGCGCGGCTCCTGGCCGAGCGGATCGGCGCCCAGCTCGCGCACAGCGAGGCGGGCGAGCCGCTGCGGGCGGTCCAGGAGCTGTTCGGCCCGGTCGCGGGCGTGCGGATGGCGTTCACGCTGATGCCGACCGACGGCGAGGACGACTGGGCCCTCGTCGCGGGGCGCACGGCGGCCGTACCCGACGCCCTCGAGGGGTACCGGCGCAGCCTCGAGGAGGGCCGCCGCCGCGGCCTGTTCGCCGCGCCGCGGCAGGTCGCGCGGGTGGTCGAGCAGATCGGGTCGTGGATCGACGACGACGACGGGCGTGGCTGGTTCGCCGCGTTCTCCCGCGACGCCGACGTGAGCCCGATCGTGCGCGCCGAACTCGACCGCGGCGCCGCCGTGGCGACCGAGGCCCTCGTCGGGCTGCGGGACTGGCTCGCCGGCGACTACCTCCCGGCCACCGAGGGCACGCCCGACGGGGTCGGCCCCGAGCGCTACCGCGTCGCCGCCCGCTACTGGAACGGCGCCGACATCGACGCCGACGAGGTCTACGCGTGGGGCTGGTCGGAGTTCCGCCGGCTGCGCGACGAGATGGCCGTCGAGGCCGGGCGCGTGCTGCCGGGCGCCGGGGTGCGCGAGGCCATGGCGCACCTCGACAGCGACGGCGGGACCACGGGCGTCGTCGTCGGGGGCGAGGCCGCGCGGGCGCAGCTGCAGCAGGTCATGGACGACACGGTCGCCGCGCTCGACGGGACGCACTTCGACCTGAGCGGCCCGATCCGCGCCGTCGAGGCCCGCCTCGCCCCGGTCGGCAGCGCCGCCGCGCCGTACTACACGCCGCCCTCGATGGACTTCACCCGGCCCGGCCGCACGTGGCTGCCCGCGACCCCCGACGACCGCTACCCGATGTGGAACCTGTTCAGCACCTGGTACCACGAGGGTGTCCCGGGCCATCACCTCCAGCTCGCGTCGTGGGCGCTGCGGTCCGGCGAGCTCTCGCTCTTCCAGACCTCCGCCGCGGGCATGGTGAGCGCCGACGCCGAGGGCTGGGCCCTCTACGCCGAGCGCCTCATGGACGAGCTCGGGTACCACGAGGACCCGGGCTCGCGGCTCGGCTACCTCGACGCGCAGATGCTGCGCGCCGTGCGGGTGGTCATCGACCTGGGCATGCACCTGAAGCTGCGGATTCCCGACGACTCCCCGGTCGGCGCGGGCGAGCGGTGGACCCCGGAGCTGGGCCGGGAGTTCTTCGGCCGGCACGTGGGACGCGGCGACGCGTTCGCCGACTCGGAGCTGCTGCGCTACCTGGGCGGCCCCGGCCAGGCGATCTCCTACAAGCTCGGCGAGCGCGCCTGGCTCGCGGGCCGCGAGCAGGCCCGGGCCGCCGGCCCGGGCTTCGACCTGCGCGTGTGGCACGCCGCGGCGCTGGCGCAGGGGACGCTCGGGCTCGACGACCTCGTGGCCGAGCTGGCGGCGCTGCCGGCTAGAGGCGATTGATCACCTCGTCGGCGACCCACCGGGCCACCTTCTCCGGGTAGGGCGCCGGGAGGGAGAGCACCAGGTGGGAGAAGCCGGCGTCGATCGCGTGGCGGGCGTGGTCGCGCGTGGCGCCGGCATCGTCGTACGCCACCGGGATCACCAGGGAGCGGGTGATCGCGGCGGGGTCGCGGCCGATCTCGGTGCAGTAGCGGTCGAGCAGGGCGCTGCGGCCGCTCGCGTCCTCGACGTCGCCGCCCGGGTAGTTCCAGAGGTCGGCGTGCTCGGCGACCACCCGCAGCGTCCGGCCCGCGCGTCCGCCGATCATCAGCGGCGGGCCGGGGCGCTGCACCGGCTTCGGGCTGCCGTACGCGCCGGTGAGCTGGACGTACTCGCCGTGCACGTCGAACGGCTCGTCGGCGGTCCAGAGCCGCCGCAGCAGCGCGCAGGTCTCGGAGAGGCGCGCGACGGCCTCGGGGGAGTCCCAGTACGGCAGGCCGTGCGCCTCGTACTCCCGGCGCGCCATGGGGACGTCGGGCCGCGACCCCGCGCCGAGCCCCATGTCGAGCCGCCCGCCGCTGACGACGTCGACGGTCGCCGCGATCTTCGCGAGCACCGCCGGCGGGCGGAACCGGTTACTCGTGACGAGCACGCCGAGCCGGAGCCGCTCGGTGGCCGCGGCCAGCGCGGCGAGCAGGGTCCAGCCCTCGAACGTCGGGCCGAGGGGGTCGCCGGAGATCGGCAGGAGGTGGTCGAAGAGCCACGCGTGCTCGATCTCCTCGACGGTGTCGGCCTCCTGCCAGACCCGGAGCAGGTCGGCGTAGGCGACCTGGGAGGGCGCGGTGATGATGCCGACGCTCGGGGTCATCAGGCGGCCGACCGCTCGGTGCCCGGGCGGCGGCGCAGCCGCGGTTCGGCCAGGGGCGGGGTGCCGTAGGCGTGCGGGAGCGGGCTCGCGTCCGTCCCCGGCGCGACGATCTCGTCGATCCGGTCGAGGACCTCGTCGTCGAGGGACACCTCGGCGCCGGCGAGGACGTCGTCGAGCTGGGCCATGGTGCGGGGTCCGATGATGGCGCTGGTGACGCCGGGGTGGGCGAGGACGAAGGCCATCGCGAGGTGGGTGAGCGGCAGGCCGGCCTTCTCGGCGAGGGGGATGAGCTGCTCGACGGCGTCGAGGCGGCGCTCGTCGCGCATGTGCGCGAAGCCGTACTGCGCGCGGTGGGTGTCGGGGTCTTGGCCCCTGCGGTAGCGGCCGGTCAGCATGCCGCCCGACAGCGGGCTCCACACGAGCGCGCCCATCCCGTGGCGCTCGATCGTCGGCAGGATGTCGCGCTCGATGCCGCGGTCGAGGATCGAGTACGGCGGCTGCTCGGTGCGGAAGCGCTCGAGGCCGCGGCGCTCGGCGACCCACTGCGCCTCGACGATCTCCGAGGCGGGGAAGGTCGACGATCCGATCGCCCGGACCTTGCCGCTGTGCACGAGGTCCGACAGCGCGGAGAGGGTCTCCTCCACGTCGGTGTCGGGGTCGGGCCGGTGCACCTGGTAGAGGTCGATGTGGTCGGTCTGCAGGCGCCGCAGCGAGTCCTCCACGGCGCGGACGAGCCAGCGGCGCGAACTGCCGCGCATGTTCGGGTCGTCGCCCATCGGGTTGAACGCCTTGGTGGCGAGGACGACGTCGTCGCGGCGGCCCTGCAACGCCTTCCCGACGATCTCCTCGGACTCGCCGCGGGAGTACATGTCGGCGGTGTCGACGAAGTTGATCCCGGCGTCGAGCGCGGTGTGGATGATGCGGACCGACTCGTCGTGGTCGGGATTGCCCATGGCGCCGAACATCATGGCGCCGAGGCAGTAGGGGCTGACCTTCATGCCGGTGCGGCCCAGGGTGCGGTACTTCAACGGAACTCCTCGCGGGGTGGGGACCCGGCGGGCTATCGTCGGGCTATCCGGAACGTGCTTCCGCTACCATAGACGGAACGTGGTTCCGCTTGCAACCGAGGGAAGGTGACCCGTGACCTCCGAGGCCCCGCGACGGCAGCGCGCCGACGCCCGGCGCAACGTCGACGCCCTGCTCGACGCCGCGACGGCGGTGTTCGGGGAGTCCGGGGTCGACGCGCCGGTGCGGGAGATCGCGACGCGGGCCGGGGTCGGCGTCGGCACGGTGTACCGCCACTATCCGAAGCGCTCGGACCTGGTCGCCGCCGTGTTCCGCCACCAGGTCGACGCCTGCGCCGAGGCGGCACCCGTCCTCGCGGCCGAGTACGGGCCGGCCGAGGCGCTGGGCCGGTGGCTCGGGCGCTTCGTCGACTTCCTCGCCACGAAGCGGGGGCTCGCGGCCGCGCTGCACTCGGGCGACCCGGCCTTCGACGCCCTCCCGGCCTACTTCGACGAGCGCTTCCACCCCGCGCTGGCGGGGCTCCTCGACGCGGCGGTGGCGGCGGGGGAGGTCCGGGACGACGTACCGGCGGTCGACCTGCTGCTCGCGGTGGCCCACCTGTGCCTGCCCGCCGAGGGTGTCGGCCCCGACCACGCGCGGCGGATGACGGCGGTGCTCGTGAGGGGGCTACGCCTCGTGAGTCCTATCGGCGTGCTCCCCTGATTCCGTGCCCAGACACGGACTAGTGCTCACGGGCCCGGAGGGCACCTAGCGCGAGGGACGCCCCGCGGATGGCCGCCTGCTGCGTCGCCACGTCCTGGTGGGCGCGCGCCAGGACGAAGCCGCCCTGGACGACGGCGACGACCATCGCGGCGGCGGCGCGGGTGTCGGCGTCCCCCCGGAGTTCGCCCGCGGCCCGCCCGACCTCGAGGACGTCGGCGATCCAGTCCTCGAGGTGGGTGAAGTACCGGTCGGCGATCCCGCGCAGGTCGTCGTCGCCCACCACCTCGGCGTCCTGGACGAGGCGCCCGATGCGGCAGCCGAGCAGCGGGTCCCACTCGCGGGCGAGGAAGGCCCGGATTCGGTCGAGCGCGGGCAGCGACGGGTCGTCCTCGGACTCGACCGCCTCGGTCATGACGGCCGCGACGTGCTCCATCGCGGCGCGTGCGAGGTCGGCCTTCCCGTGGAAGTGGTGGTACATGCTGCCCTGCCCGGCGCCCGCCCGCTCCAGGATCCGGGCGGGGCTCGTCGCTGAGTAGCCCCGCTCCCGGAGGAGCTCGGCCGTGGCCTCGACGAGGTCGTCGCGCGTGCTCATGCCTTGACTGTACCTACTAGTATGTACAGCAGTCACCCCGGGAGGATGTCATGAGTCGGTTCGCGCACCTGACGTACACCGCGCCCGTGAGGGAGGTCCAGCAGGAGCAGGGCAGCCTCGCGGCGAACGACCGGCGGCTCGCGGGCGGCGACCCGGGACCGGACGTGCTCGGGCCGGCCGAGCGGGAGTTCGTCGGCGAGCTCGACGGCTTCTATCTCGCGACCGTCAACGCCGACGGCTGGCCCTACCTCCAGTACCGGGGCGGCCCGCCCGGCTTCGTCCACGCCCTCGACGAGCACACCCTCGCGTTCGCCGACGTGCGCGGGAACCGGCAGTACCTCAGCGCCGGCAACCTGCGGACGGACGACCGGGTCGCGCTCTTCTTCATGCAGTACTCGACCCGGACCCGGCTCAAGGTCCTCGGGCGGGCCCGCACGGTCGCCCTCGACGCCGAGCCCGCGCTCGCCGCCCGCCTCGCCGACGTGCGGACCGACGGCCGGGTGGAGCGCCTGCTCGTGATCGACGTCGAGGGGGTCGACTGGAACTGCCCGCAGCACATCACGCCGCGGTTCACCGTCGCGGAGATCGAGCAGGGCGTCGGGCACCTGCAGGCCCGGATCGAGGAGCTCGAGCGGGAGAACCGGCGGCTCCGGGGAGGTGTCGGAGACTCGTGAGCAGTAATCCGTGTCCGGGCACGGATTACTGCTCACGGGCCCTCAGGGGCACCTCACGAGGCGCAGCCACCTCGTAGAGGTCGCGGCGGTAGCGCTCCTTGATCGTCGCGACCGAGACGAAGGTGATCGCGGCGCAGGCGATGATGTACACCGCCACCGACCACGACGCGCCGGTCGCGGCCAGGAGCGCGGTCATGATGAACGGGGCGAGCCCGCCCGCGAGGACCGAGGCCGCCTGGTAGCCGAGCGAGGCGCCGGAGAAGCGGACGTCGGCCGGGAACATCTCGGCGTAGAGCGTGGCCTGCGGCCCGTACATCGTCGCGTGGATGGTGAACGCGATGACCAGGGCGAGCAGCACCAGCGGCACCGACCCGGTGTCGACCAGCCAGAACAGCGGGAACGCGAACACCGCCATCGACACGCAGCCGATGAGGTAGAGCTTCTTGCGGGTGCCCATGCGGTCGGTGAGCGCGCCGAAGAACGGCATCGTGATCACCTGGGTGAGCCCGGCGACCATCACGCAGATCAGGATCGAGGTGCGCGACATCCCGACCTCGGTGGTCGCGTAGCCGAGGAGCCCGGAGATCAGGATGTAGAAGACGGCGTTCACGACGAAGAAGGCGCCGGCCGCCTGCACGATCGCGAGGCCGTGGTGGCGCACCGCCTCGACGATCGGGGCCTTGCGGATGCCCGCCTCCTTCGCCGCGGCGGCCGACCGCTCGCGCAGCTCGTGGAAGACCGGGGTGTCCTCGATCTTCAGCTGCACGTAGATGCCGATGCCGACGAGGAGGAGCCCGGACAGGAACGGGATCCGCCAGCCGTAGGAGTCGAAGGCCTCGGTCGACATGGTGGCGGTGAGGATGAGGAAGAACAGGTTCCCGGCCACCGCACCCGCGACGGCGCCGGTCTGCACGAGGCTGCCGTAGTAGCCGCGGTGCTTCGTCGGGGCGTGCTCGACGAGCAGGAGGGCCGCGCCACCCCACTGCGCGCCGACGCCGAGCCCCTGCACCAGCCGGGCGACCACCAGCAGGACCGGCGCCCAGACGCCGATGCTCGCGTAGGGCGGGAGGATGCCGACCGCGAACGTCGCGATGCCCATGACCAGCATCGCGGCGACCAGCGGGGGCTTGCGCCCGAACCGGTCGCCGACGTGGCCCGCGACGATCCCACCGATCGGGCGGGCGACGAACCCGACCGCGAACGTCGCGAACGAGGCCAGCGTCCCGGCCACCGGATCGGCCGACGGGAAGAACTGGCGGCCGAGCACCAGGGCCGCGGCCGTGGCGTAGATGAGGAAGTCGAACCACTCGAGCGTCGTCGCGAACACCGCGGCGGCGGCGAGCTTCCGCATCTTCGCGGGAGCGACCTCGGTCCCTACCGGCATGGCGCGTCCTCCGAACTCGTACGAACGGTCGTTCGTAAGCTAGAGGTGTGGCGCCGGTCTCCGCAAGGAGTCAGTGCGCGAGCGGGGCCTCGAGGAGCGCGAGGGCGTAGCGGGCCTGCTGCTCGGCGAGCTCGCCGCGCGAGAGCCGGCCCTCGGGGCGGTACCAGCCGGAGACGGCGCCCAGCGTGGTGAGCAGGGTGCGCGCGGCGTCGTCGGGATAGGGCGTGCGGAAGGTCCCCGCCGCCACGCCCTGCGCGACGATCTCCTCGAACACGGCCTGCGTGGCGTCCCGCTCGGCCACCAGCGCCGCCCGGTCGGGCCCGGTCAGGTACCGCACCTCGTTGGTCGACACGACCATCGCCACCTGGTGTTCCACGATGAACCGGACGTAGGCGCGCACCGCCTCCCGCAGGCGGGACGCGGCGTCGTCGCCGGCCTCGTCGACCGCGGCGCGCAGCCGGGCGACCAGCTCGTCGTTGGCGCGGCGGAGCACCTCGGCGAGCAGGCGGGACTTCGAGGGGACGTAGTTGTAGAGGTTCGACAGGCTCGTCCCGGCCCGTTTCGCGACGTCGCGCATCGAGGCGCCGTGGAAGCCCTGGGCGCCGAACGCGTCGAGCGCGGCGTTGAGGATCGCGGCCTCGTTCCCGCGGCCGGTGTCGGCGACCAGCGTGGCGGGGGAACGGGCGTTCATGACGACGAGGCTAGCGGGCTTGACGCTCCGGGCGGCCGGTGATTCGGTGATGAACGATCGTTCGTGTCACCTCGAGCCGACGGAGGTCCCGGTGCCGGGAGAGCAGGTGCCCGACGGCGGGCGGTGGTTCGAGGACTTCGTGGTGGGGGAGCGGTTCACCAGCGCGCCGCGCCCCGTGACCGCGGACGACCTCGCCGCCTTCACCCGGCTCTCCGGCGACGACCACCCGCTGCACGCCGGGCCCGACGCGATGCTGCAGGGCCCCTTCGGGGTCGCCGTCGCGATGGGGCTCATGCAGTCGCTCGGCATCCACGGCGAGGCGGTGCAGGGGCTGCTCGACACCCACTGGGCCTACCGGGCGCCGATCCGCGTGGGCGACGTGCTGACCCTCGAGCTGACGATCGTGCGGGCCCGCCGCACCCGGGGCGGCACCCGGGGCGTGGTCACGCGGTTCATGCGCCTCCTCGGCGACGACGGTGTTGTCCGGCAGGAGGGCACCACCGCGGCGCTCGTCGCGGCCCGTACGGAGGGGCCCGACCCCGCGGGCCGCGCCTTCGGCACGGTCGACTGGGCCCGGGCGGTCGTGGGGACCCTCGGCCCGGGCTTCGCCGAGACCCTGGCGACCTGGGACGGGACGATCGGGCTGCGCTGCGACGACGACGAGGTGCACCTGCGCGTCTACCGCGGCCAGGTCATCGACTGCAGTCCGCGCGCCCCGCACGGCGCCACGTTCACGCTAGGCGCCGACGCCGCCACCTGGCTCGAGCTCGTCGAGGCGGGAGACAACCCGTTCATGCGGATGGCGATGGCCGGGCGGTTCACCGCGACCGGCGACGGCTACGAGTACCTGCGCCTCACCTCCGCCCTGCACCAGCTCGTCGACGCCGCCCGGGGGATCGCATGAGGTACGTGACGGTCGACGGCGCGCTCGCGTTCGTCGAGGAGCACGGCGACCCGGGAGCCCCCGCGGTGCTGTGCCTGCACACCGCCGGGCAGTCGGGGGTGCAGTGGCGCCACGTCGCGCCGGAGCTCGCGGCCGCGGGGTACCGGGTCGTCGTGCCCGACCTGCCGGGCCACGGCCGCTCCGAGCCCGCGCCGGGCGGGCCGGTCGACGACCTCGGGGCCTACGCCGCGTGGTGCCTCGCCCTGGCCGACGCGCTCGGGCTCGACCGCTTCTCCGTCGCCGGCTGCTCGATCGGCGGGAAGATCGCCCTCGACCTCGCCGTGCGGGCCTCGCCGCGCCTCGACGCGGTCGTCGCGATGGCCGCGGACGCCTGGACCGCTGGGCGGCCGTCGGTGAAGGGGCTGCGCCGCGAGCTCGTCGACGTCGCCGCTCCGAGCCGCGCCGACCGCACCGAGCTGGGCACCCACGCCGTGCTCGGGCGCGGCATCGACCCGCAGCGGGCCCGGCTGATCGCGACGATGCACCGTCGGGAGGACCCGGTGGTGTCGAACTCCGACCTCATCGGCTGGGCGACCCACGACCTGCGCGACGCGCTGCCCGGCGTCGCGTGCCCGGTGCACCTCGTCGTCGGGGCCGACGACCTGTGGCTCGACGCCGAGCGGGTGCGGTGGGCGGCCTCGCGGATCCCGGGCGCGCGATGCACGGTGCTGGACGGGGTGGGGCACTACCCGATGGAGGAGATCCCGGGCTTCGCCGCCGTGCTCGACGGCTGGCTGCGGGACCTGGCCGGACAGGAGGCGGCATGACCGCTCCGCAGGTGCACCGGGTGTCGGGCTTCCCCGCGGCGGGGGAGCGCCCGGCCGACCTGCCCGACCTCGTCGGGCGCCTGGCCCGCCGCGACCCGGACGTCGTCGCCGTGCACGAGCGGACGCCCGACGGCCTCGTCGCGGTGACGCGCGGGGAGCTGTGGCGGCGCGTGTGCGCGCTGGCCGAGGAGCTGCGCGAGCACGGGATCACCGCGGGCGACGCGGTCGCGGTGTGGCTGCCGAACTGGAGCGACGCGCTCGTCTGGCAGTGCGCGGCCGCCGCGTGCGGCGCCCACGTCATCGGCATCAACACCCGCTACGGCGTCGAGGAGGTCACCCACGTCCTGACGAGGGCGCGTCCCCGGCTCGTCGCGCTCGCCCACGACTTCCACGGGCTCGACCTGCCCGGACGGCTGTGGCCGGCGGTCGAGGCCTCGGGGGTGGAGCCGGAGATCGCGCTGGTGCCGGGGCCGGGGAGACCGACCCCGGCGGTCGTCGGGGACCGGTTCTGGACCCCCACGCGAACCGAGGGCCCCGAGCCCGCGCCGTCGGACCCCGCCACGCTCGCCGTCGCGTTCACCACCTCCGGCTCCACCGGGCTGCCGAAGCTCGCCGCCCACGCCGGGGCCGGAGTGCTCGCCCACGCGGTGGCCGACGCGGCCGCCCTCGGGCTCGTCGAGGGCGACGTGGTGCTCGGGGCGCTGCCGCTCTCGGGGGTCTTCGGCTACAACGCCGTGCTCGCGGGACTCGCCGCGGGCGCCGCGGTGCTGCTCGAGCCCGTGTTCGACGCCGACGTGGTGCTCGACGACATGGCGGCGGTCGGCGTCACCCACCTCGCGAGCGGCGACGACCTGGTGCTGCGCCTGGTCGAGGCGTGCCGCGTGCGTCGTCGGGACCTCTCCGCGTGGCGCTGGTGGGGCGTCGCCGACTTCCAGGGCCGGTCGCGCGAGCTCGCGGCGTGGCTGGCCGACGAGTTCGGGACGGAGACTGCCGGCGTGTACGGCTCGTCGGAGCTGTTCGCCCTGGCCGCGACGTGGCCGCTCGACGAGCCGACGCCGCAGCGCTGGGCCGGCGGCGGGCGCGTGGTGCACCCGGGGATCGAGGTGCGGGTCGCCGGCGGCCCCGGCATCGAGGGCGAGCTGGAGTTCCGGGGCCCGAACGTGGTCGACGGCTACCTCGGCGCCGACCCCGACGTGTTCACCGCCGACGGCTGGTTCCGCTCCGGCGACCTCGGGGTGCTCGTCGACGAGGGCGCGTTCGTCTACACCTGCCGGATCGGTGACGCCCTGCGCCTGCGCGGGTTCCTCGTCGACCCCGCCGAGATCGAGGTCCGGCTCGCGGCGCACCCCGCGGTGCACACGGCGAAGGTCGTCGGGGTCGAGGGTGCGGACGGGGCGACGATCGCCGTCGGGTTCGTGACGCTCGACGGTGACGAGCCGGGGGACCTGCGCGCGTGGTGCGCCGACGTGCTGGCCCCGTTCAAGGTGCCCGCCGCGGTCCACGTGCTCGACGCGATGCCGACGACCTCCGGCACGAACGGCCTCAAGATCCGGGCCGAGGAGCTGCGACGGATGGCCCGGGCCCACGTCTGAGCGGACGAACGGCCCGCTCGTCACCTTCTCGAGTGACGGACGGCCCGTTCGTCCGGTGGGGGCGAGCTACCGCGGCCCGTCGTGCGCCACGTTCTGCACGTGCTGGAACCCGAACCGGCCCTTGATGCAGAGGTGTCCGTGGGTCACCGAGTGGTCGGACGGCGAGGTCACGTTGACGATCGTGTTGTCCTGCACGTGCAGCTCCAGCGTGCAGCCGACGCCGCAGAACGAGCAGACCGTGTTCGTCACCGTCTCGCCCTCGGGATCCCAGACCCCGGCCTCGCGCCGCTCGTGCTCGGCGACCGACTTGAGCGCGCCGGTGGGGCACACGCCGATGCAGTTGCCGCAGTACACGCACGCCGAGTCGGGCAGCGGCACCGCGAACTCCGTCGAGATCGTCGCGTCGAACCCGCGCCCGGCGACGGCGATGGCGAAGGTGTTCTGCGCGTCGGTCCCGCACGCCTCGACGCACTTGTAGCAGAGGATGCAGCGGGCGTAGTCGCGCACGTAGAGGTCGTTGTCGACCACCACCGGCTGCGCGACCGTCGCCCGCGTCTCGCCGTCGGGGATGCTGTGGTGCCCCGCGTGGCGGTTGCCGCGTTCGCCGGCGGCGGCCGGGGGACCGGGCGGGCCGTAGCGCTCCGGGTCGGCGCCGTACTCGATCTGCCAGCGGGCGACGTCGGCGCCGGCCTCCGAGAGGTCGTTGGCGCTCGCGAGCAGCTCGAGCACCATGCGCCGCGAGTGCGTCACGCGCTCGGTGCCGGTGCGCACCACCATCCCGTCCTCGACCCGCCGCGCGCACGACGGCACGAGCGGCCGCGACCCCTCCACCTCGACGACGCACACGCGACACGCGTTGACCGGCGTCAGGTTGGGCGCCTGGCACAGCCGCGGGGTGTCGCACCCCGCGCCGTCGAGGACGTCCATGATCGTCGCGCCCTCGGGGACGCGGTGCTCGACGTCGTCGACGGTGACGCTCACCAGCCGGCGGATGGTCCCGAGATCGATCGTCGTCATGCGGATCCCCTTCCCGAGTCCCCGTCGCTGCGCTCGCCGCCGATGAGCCCGAGTGCCAGCGCCGACCGCACGGCCGACGCCGCGGTCTGGCCGAGCCCGCAGATCGAGGCGTCGGTCATGACGCGGTCGACGTCGGTGAGCAGTTGCAGCTCGACCTGACGACCGCCGATCTCGCGGCCGCGCACGATGCGCGCGAGCGCCTCCTCCTGGCGCACCGTGCCCACCCGGCACGGCACGCACTGCCCGCACGACTCGTCGCGGAAGAACCCCGCGATGCGCCGCAGGACGGCGGCGAAGTCGGTCGACGAGTCGAAGCACAGCACCACCCCGGAGCCGAGCGTCGCGCCGATCTCGCGGGTGCCCTCCAGGGTCAGCGGCACGTCGAGCTGGTCGGGCGTGACGAACGAACCGGCCGCCCCGCCGAGCAGGATCGCGGCGAGGTCCGGGGGCACGCCGCCGGCGAGCTCGAGCAGCTCGCGCAGCGTGGTGCCCATCGGCACCTCGTAGACCCCGGGCCGCTCGACGACGCCGGACAGGCAGAAGAGCTTCGTCCCGGTGGAGCGCCCGGAGCCCACCGAGGCGAAGGCGGGGCCGCCCTCGGTGACGATCCGCAGGACGTTGACCAGCGTCTCGACGTTGTTGATCACGGTCGGCTGCCCGAACAGGCCCGCGACGGTGGGGAACGGCGGCTTGGCCCGGGGTTCGCCGCGCAGGCCCTCGAGCGACTGCATCAGGGCGGTCTCCTCGCCGCAGATGTACGCGCCCGCGCCCCGGCGCACGACGAGGTCGAAGGCGCGGCCGGAGCCCATGACGTCGTCGCCGAGGTAGCCGTGGCGGCGGGCCTCCGCCACCGCCCGCAGGATCGCGCGCTCCGCGGCCGGGTACTCGCCGCGCACGTAGAGGTAGCCGACCCTCGCCCCGACCGCGATCCCGGCGACCGTCATCGCCTCGACCAGCGCGAACGGGTCGGCCTCCATGAGCACGCGGTCCTTGAACGTGCCGGGCTCGGACTCGTCGGCGTTGCAGACGAGGTACTTCACCGGCTCGGGCGACCCGGCGACCGCCGCCCACTTCGTGCCCGTGGGGAACGCCGCGCCGCCGCGCCCGGTCAGCGACGCCACCGTGATCTCGTCGACCACCCGGGCCGGCCCCACGGCCAGCGCCCGCCGCAGCCCGGCGTAGCCGCCGGCGGCGCGGTAGGAGTCGAGGTCGCCGGGGTCGACGACGCCGACGCGGCCCAGCAGCTCCAGGTCGGGCGCCCCGGCCTGCGGGGTTGAGACGACCGGGTCGGGGCCGTCGGCCTCCTCCCCGTCCAGCGCGTGGACCACCGCGTCCGCGGTGGCGGGCGCGATCTGGCCGTGACCCTCGTCGCCCGCCCGCTGCAGGAACACCGCGGGCGCGCGCTCGCACATCCCGAGACAGGGGCTGCGGGTCCAGGTGACCTCCTCGCCCTCGCCCTGCGGCCCGAGCCGCTCCTCCATCCGCGCGCACAGGTCCTCGCCGCCGAACGCGGCGCAGGCGACGTCGTCGCACACGTGCGCGATCCGCGGGGCCCGCGGGTTCACGGAGAACAGCGCGTAGAACGTCGCCACGCCGTAGGCCTCGGCCGGCGGCACGTGCAGCGCCTCGCAGACGTAGGACAGCGCCCCGCGGCTGATCCAGCCCACGGCGTCCATCACGGCGTGGAAGGCGGGCAGGAGCAGGTCCCGACGAGGCTCTCCGGGCTTCTCGACGACCGCGTCCACGGCCGCGCGCTCCGCGTCGGTCGGGGCGTCGGCCAGCAGCGTCAGATCCACCGAGGTCCTCTCATGAACCGGCCACCGGCACGCGTGCACGCACGGCCTCGTCGGGAACGGCATCGTCGGGAAGGGCGAGCTTCTCGAGGCGGATCGCCGTCGCCTTGAACTCCGAGGTGCCCGACTGCGGGTCCCAGGCCTCGTTGGTGATGAGGTTGACGTCGACCTGCTCGGAGAAGTGCGGCGTGATGAACGCGAGCCCCGGGCGGGCGGCGGAGTCGAAGCGGATCGGTGCCTCCACGGCCCCGCGCCGCGACACCACCCGCACGCGCTCGCCGTCGTCGAGCCCCAGGTCGGCCGCGTCGGCCGGGTCCAGGCAGAGCGCCTCGTCGCGACGCAGCGGCGACGAGTACCCGCCGGTCTGCACGCCGGAGTTGTAGGAGTCGAGCCGGCGCACCGTGGTGAGGCGCAGCGGGAACTCCGGCGAGAGCTCGTCGAGCGGCCCGCGGTGCTCCACCGGCGCGAACGCCGCCGGCATCCCGCGCAGCGCGGGGTCGCGCTCCCAGAGCCGGGTGTGCATCGTCGGGGTCCCGGGGTGGTCGCCGCCGTCCGGACCGACCGCGGGGCACGGCCACTGCAGCCCGCCCTCGGCCTCGAGCCGGGCGTAGGACATGCCCGCGTGCCAGTCGAGCGACAGCGAGCGCAGCTCGTCCCAGACCTGCTCGGCGGTGGGCTCGCCCCAGTCGTGCCCGAGGCGGCGGGCCATCTCGCCGAGGATCCACGTGTCGGGCCGGGCCTGCCCCGGCGGCTCGATCGCCTTGCGCACCCGCTGCACCCGGCGCTCGGAGGAGGTCACCGTGCCCTCGTACTCGCACCAGTCGGCGCAGCTGGGCAGGACGACGTCGGCGAGCTCGGCGGTCGCGGTGCGGAAGATGTCCTGCACGACGAGGTGGTCGAGCCCGGTGAGCAGCGCGCGGGCGTGGGCGACGTCGGCCTCGGACTCGGCCGGGTTCTCGCCGACGATGTAGACCGCGCGCAGGTCGCGGCGCTCCATCGCCTCGAACATCTGCGAGAGGTGCAGGCCCTTGACCGGCGGGATCGTCGTGCCCCAGGCGCGCTCGAAGCGGGCCCGGTGCTCGTCGTCGGCCACGTCGTAGCCGCCGGGCAGCTTGTTGGGGATGGCGCCCATGTCGCCGCCCCCCTGCACGTTGTTCTGCCCGCGCAGTGGCACGAGCCCCGAGCCGTACCGGCCGACGTGCCCGGTGAGGAGCGCGAGGTCGATCAGCGCGCGGACGTTGTCGACGGCGTTGTGGTGCTCGGTGATGCCGAGGGTCCAGCACAGCTGGGCGCGGTCGGCCCGGGCGTAGGCCAGGGCGGTCTCGCGGATGAGGCCCGCGTCGACGCCCGTGACCTGCTGGGCGCGCTCGAGGGTCCACGGCTCGACCGCCGCCCGGTACTCCTCGAACCCGGTGGTGGCGCGCTCGATGAACGCGCGGTTCTCCAGGCCGGCCTCGAGGATCACCCGGCCCATGGCGTGCGCCAGCGCGATGTCGGTGCCGACGTCGAGCGGCAGGTGCCCGCGGGCCCAGCGCGCGGTGGAGGTGCGGCGCGGGTCGACGACGTAGAGCTCGGCGCCGTTCTGCAGCCCCTTCAGCACGTGGTGGAAGTAGATGGGGTGGGTCTCGCGCGCGTTGGAGCCCCAGAGCAGGACGAGGTCGGTGTCCTCGACCTCGCAGTAGGCGCTGGTGCCACCACCGGCGCCGAACACAGCCGTCAGACCGACGACGCTGGGAGCGTGTCAAGTGCGGTTGCAGGAGTCCACGTTGTTGGACCCCATCACCACCCGGGCGAACTTCTGGGCGACGAAGTTCATCTCGTTGGTGGCCTTCGAGCAGGAGAACATCCCGTAGGCGTCCCCGGGCACACCGCGGAAGCCCGCCGCCGCCCGGTCGAGCGCCTCCTCCCACGAGGCCTCCCGCAGCTCACCGCCCCGGCGGTCGCGGACGAGCGGGGTGGTCAGGCGGACGTGGCGCGGTGCGCGCATCGCGATCTCCTCGGACGGGTGTGCTGCCCGTCACGCTAAACGCCATGGAGATCGAATGCGACCCGCGTCACGTCCTCAGTTGGGTTCGGGCACCTCGGCCGCGAGGCCGGTGAGGAGATCGCCCAGGACACGGACGTCGGGGTCGAGGCTGAGCGCGAGGAGCCGATCGGCGACGACGACGAGGGGGAGGGCCGCGACGTTCGCGAGGTGGCCCAGCAGATGGGACGCCGCGGCGTCGGGGAGATCGGCGGCGCGGGCGAGCGCCGTGACGGCCCGGCCGAGGAGGCGGTCGTCCTCGCGGGCGGGGTCGAGGTCCCAGAGCGGGCCCGCGACGCGGGGGACCTCGAACGACACGGTCGGTACGCCGGCGCCGGCGGAGGCGGCCGACCGGCTCGGACGGTGCGGGGTCAGGGTCGCGAGGTGGACGAGGTAGCCGTGGAACAGCACGCCACGGGAGCTCCCGCGTCCGTCGTCGGCGACGTAGCCGATCGCGGCGACCTCGAGGACCTCCCCGGCGACCGAGACGATGCGGTGGCGGTGGGAGTAGGGCAGGGCGTGCGCGGCGGCCTCCGCCATCACGTTCCCCACCTGGGCCCGGTCGGCGGGGTGCTTGTGCGCGACGACGAGGGCGCGGCTGGGGCGGACCTGTCCCGGGCGGTAGCCCAGGAGCCGGTACATCGTGTCGTTCCAGGTCCACCGGTCGGTCGCGGGGTGCCAGGTATAGGCCCCGATCCGGTCCATCACCACTCCCGACGACTCTCGGGTCCGAACATCACGCAACGGTAACGACGGCTTCCCGGACGGGGGAGGCCGCTTTCCGGTGGGCGAGAGGATCGCACCCGATCGGATCGGGCCCGACCGTCGGTCACGACGGCAGGGTGAGGACGAGGTCCGACCCGTCGGGGGCCGCGCGGTAGACGAGGTCCCCGCCGTGGGCCCGGGCGAGGGCGCGGGCGATCGACAGGCCGAGCCCCGCCCCGCCGGCGTCGCGGGCCCGGGCCTCGTCGAGCCGGACGAGCCGGTCGAAGACGCGCTCGCGGTCGGCCTCGGCGATCACCGCGCCGTCGTTGTGCACGACGATCTCCGGCCCGTCGGCCACCGTCACCCGCACCGCGCCGCCGGCACGGACGTGCCGCCGGGCGTTGTCGAGCAGGTTGACCAGGATCCGGCGCACCTTGCCCGCGTCGACCGCCCGGACCACCGGTCCGGCGACCGCCGCGGCGACGTCGAGGTCGGGATCGAGTAGGCGCAGCCGGTCGACGGCCTCCGTGGCGAGCAGCCCCAGGTCGACCTCCTCGCGCTCGAGCTCCTGGCCGCCCTCGATGCGCGCGAGGTCGAGCATGTCGGTGACCAGCGACGAGGCCCGCGCGGTCTCGCGCACCAGGGCGATCGCCAGCTCCTCGCGGGTCTCCTGGTCGTCGTCGGAGTCGCGGACGAGCGTCTCGGCGAGGGTCTGCATCCCGGCCAGCGGGGTGCGCAGCTCGTGGGCGGCGTCGGAGAGGAACCGCCGGGTGGTGGCCTCCGACCGGCGCGCCTCCTCGGCGGCCGCACGGGCCTCCCGGGTCGACGCCTCGGACCGGTCCTGCGCGGCGTCGAGGGCGTCGAGCATCTCGTCGAACGCGGCGGCGGTGCGCCCGATCTCGGTCTGCGTGCTCCGCGGGTGCAGGCGCCGGCCCCGGTCGCCGCCCGCGATGGCGCGGGCGAGGCGGGTCATCGCGTCGAGCGGGCGCAGCGCGACGGAGATGCCGGAGAGCAGGGCGAGCGCGGACACGACGAGGCCGACCAGCCCGACGCCCACCATCACCCCGCGCAGCCGGTAGAGCACCGCGTCGACGTCGCCGGGGTCGGAGGACACGCGCAGTACCGAGCCGTCGGCGAGCGGGACCGACTCCGTCACCGGCGGGCCGCCGCGCCCGGGTCCGCGCCCGTCGCGGTCGGGCGGCCTCGGGGCGCCCGGTGCACCGCCCGGTCCGCGCCCCGGTTCCCGCAGCGGCGGGCCGGCGACGCCCTGCAGGACGGCGCCGTCCGCGGCCACCCGCACCGCGCGCACCCCCTGCCCGTCGAGCAGGCCCACGAGCTGGTCGGCGGGGACCTGCGAGGCGACGAGCTGCTCGGCGCGCTGGGCGCGCTCGGCCACGCGGGACTGCTGGTCGCGGTCGAGCGCCGCGGTCAGCCCGAGGTCGACGACGACGCCCGCGACGAGCAGCGTGAGGGCGAGGATCGCGATCACCGTCGCCGTCACGCGCGCGCGCAGCGACCAGGCCGGGACGATGCGGTTCACGCGTCGGCCCGCAGCGTGTAGCCCAGGCCGCGGGCGGTGTGCACGATCCGCGGCCCGTGGGCCTCCAGCTTGCGGCGCAGGGCGGAGAGGTGGACCTCGACGAGGTTCGGGTCGTAGGCGTCGTAGCCCCACACCTGGGTGAGGATCTGGTTCTTGCTGACGACCCGGCCGCGCTGCTCGGCGAGGTAGCGCAGGAGGCGCAGCTCGGTGGCGGTCAGGCGCAGGGGAGCCCCGGCCCGGGTCGCGACCCCCGCCTCCTCGTCGATCACCAGGTCGCCGACCGTCAGCGCCGTCGGGGTCCGGCCCCGGCGGCGCAGCACCGCGCGGACCCGGCTGATCAGCTCCTCGAGCAGGAACGGCTTGACGACGTAGTCGTCCGCGCCGGTGTCGAGGCCCCGCAGCCGGTCGTCGAGCGCGTCGCGGGCGGTCACCATGACGATGCCGGCGTCCGACCGGTCCCGGACCACCGCCAGGAGACCGAACCCGTCGCGCCCCGGCAGCATCACGTCGAGCACGACGAGGTCGGGGCGGAAGCCGTCGAGGGTGTCCTCCAGACCGGTGCCGTCGGGCAGTCCCTCGGCCGCGAACCCCGACCGGTCGAGCGCACGCACGATCGACGTGCGCATCGTCGTCTCGTCCTCCACCACCAGCACGCGGGGACCCGGTCGGCTGTTCATCGGGCGCCATCAGACCAGGTGGGGCTGAACGCCGCCTGAAGCCTGAAGCCGCGCTGAGGGATGTCCGAGCCTCAGGGTGGCTTCAGGTGCGCCGACCAACCTCGAGCAGGTCGGGAGCCGGACGGCCCCCGGGTCCGAGACCGAGGAGAACGATGACCGAGAACGATCCGCCCACCACCCCGTCGCAGTCCGCGGTGGGCCCCACGCCGACGCGCTGGCAGCGGATGCGCACCGCCACGGCGTCGCGGGCCCCGCGGGGCCGGGCGGGCACGGTGCTGGTGGGCGTCGGCGGGTTCGTGCTGGGCCTGATCGTCGCCGGCGCCCTCCTGCTCGCCACCCCGCTCGGCGGGGGCCACGGCGGCGACGGCCCGCGCGCCGACCGCCTCGCGTCGCAGGGGGCCGACGGCGGCCCCGGTCGTGGCGGCCCCGACGGCGGTCCCGGCCGCGGCGGCCCGGGGCACGGTGGCCCGGGCCGGGGCGGTCCCGAGGGTGGGCCGGGACGGGGTGCGGGTGCGGCCGGCGGACCGGTGATCAAGGTGCAGCCCGGCGGCACCGTGATCGTGCAGCCCGGCGCCACCGTCACCCAGCCCGGTGCCCAGGCCCCGGCCGTCCCGGGTGCCCCGGCCGCACCGGCTCCGGGTGCCCCGGCCCCCGCCGCGCCCGCCGTGCCGAACGGCCAGGCCCCGGTCGCGCCGGCTCCGGTCGCGCCGGCCCCGGCAGCTCCGGCCCCGGCCCCCGCCGGCTGACCCGACCGGTCACGGAGCAGTGATCATCCTCCGTGCGGCGAAGTGCTCGCCCAGCGATGCACTCCGCCGCACGGATGTCGATCATGGGCTCGGCCCGACCCGGTGGAGCGAACGGCACACTCGCGCACCTAGAAGCAGCGGGAGTGCCGCTCGCTCCGGGAGGGCCCGGGCTCACTCGAGCCGGCGGCGCAGCGTCTCCAGGTCGGCGGCCACGGCGGCCGCGTCGGCGTCGGTGTCGACCCCCTCGCGCGCCCGCAGGCTGAAGACCACCTCCGCGGCGTCGTCCCACGGCAGCACCCGCATCGGGTTGAGCACCTCGGTGCCGTCGGGCAGGCGCACCACGTGGTCGAGCACCCCGAAATCGTTGCGCGCGCAGAACCGCACCCCCACCGTCCCCATCGGCGACGACGCGCTCCACCACCCGTCCTCGCCCTCGACGAGCGCCGAGGACGACAGCCCCGCCGCCCAGTGCGGGAGGTTCGCGGGGTCGGCGGCGTAGTCGTAGACCTCGCGCCACGGCCGGGCGATCAACGTGGAGATGTGCGGCACGCGCGGCATCCCACCACGGCGACCGGCCCCGCGTCCCCCAGCCGGGGACCGCCGGTCCCAGGACACGTGTTCCTCTCGCAGCGCCCGCGGGGGAGGAGCACGCTGAGGCCATGTCCCTCACGACGAGCCTCCCCGGCGGCACCTACCAGCTCGGCGACCTCGAGGTCACCCGCGTCGGCTACGGCGCGATGCAGCTCGCGGGGCCGCACGTCTTCGGTCCCCCCGCCGACCGCGACGCCGCGGTCGCGGTCCTGCGCGAGGTGGTCGAGCTCGGTATCAACCACATCGACACCTCGGACTTCTACGGCCCGCACGTCACCAACGAGATCCTCCGCGAGGCCCTCGCGCCCTACCCGGACGACCTGCGCATCGTCACGAAGGTCGGGGCCTTCCGCGACGAGCAGGGCGGCTGGCCGTCGGCGCTCGAGCCGCACCAGCTGCGCCAGGCCGTCGACGACAACCTGCAGCGGCTCGGCCTCGAGACCCTCGACGTCGTGAACCTGCGCATGCCCGGCGGCGACGACACGATGACCCCGCAGGGCGACTCCGTGGCCGAGAAGTTCGGCGTCCTCGCGGAGCTGCGCGAGCAGGGCAAGATCCGTCACCTGGGCCTGTCGACCGTCACCGCGGCGCAGGTCGAGGAGGCGCAGACGATCGCCCCGGTGGTGTGCGTGCAGAACGCCTACAACCTCGCGCACCGCCACGACGACGCGTTCGTCGACTCCCTCGCCGCGCAGGGCATCGCCTACGTGCCGTACTTCCCGCTCGGCGGGTTCTCGCCCCTGCAGTCCGAGGCGCTCGACTCGGTGGCGCAGCGTCTCGGGGCGTCGCGCCTCTCGGTCGCGCTGGCGTGGCTGCTGCAGCGCTCGCCGAACATCCTGCTGATCCCCGGGACGTCGTCGGTCGAGCACCTGCGCGACAACGTCGCCGGCGCCGGGCTCGAGCTCCCCGACGACGCCGTCGCCGAGCTGGACGCCATCGGCGCCTGACCTCCCGTCGGGCGGGCGCCCCGGTCGCGGTCGGTGACCGGGGCGCCGCTCGCGTCGTCACCATCGGGGCGCCGCTGTGATCCCCGCCATCGTCGGCGGACCGCCGGCGCCCTGGCCGTGACGGATCGTCGTCATCGGGGCACCCCGGACTGATGACGAGCCGAGCGGACGGAGGGGACGGCATGCGTGTGCGGGTGGAGCTCCCGGAGCAGTCGGACGTCGAGGCCCACGCCGCCGCGCACGAGCGGGACGAGAGCCCCGACCACACGCCCTACGGGCTGCACCGCCTCGCGGCCCCCGACGTCGAGGTCAGCTTCCGGCGCCCGCTGCGCTCGGAGCGCGCGGCGTGGGTGGCGCGCAAGGTCCGCAACCGCCTCGACGGCTTCGAGCCGGTCGCCGAGGTCCTCGGCGCCCGCGAGCGCCGCGGCGCCGACGTCGTGCTGTGCATGGACGAGCGCACGGGCTTCCCGGCCGCGCTGGTCCCGGGCGGACCGCCGGTGGTGTCGGGCCTGGCGTGGGTCCGGCGCCCGGAGCAGTACTCCCGCACGCAGCGGGCCGTCGTCGGGAAGGCCCTGCACGGCATGGCCGGCATCGTCGCGCAGAGCCCGGGCCTGGTCACCGACCTCGTCGAGGGCTGGGGCATCGACCCGCACCGCGTGCACCCCGTCCGCGTCGGCATCGACACCGACTTCTTCGCCGTGCGCCCGTGGTCGGAGGCGATCCGGATGGTCGCCGGGGTCGGCGACGACCAGTTCCGCGACCACCCCCTGCTCGTCGAGGCCGTCTCCCGCCTGACCGACGTGCGCCTGGAGATCGGCACGACGATGCCCGGGGTCGAGATCCCGCCGGAGCTCGGCGTCGTGCACCGCCGCCGCATGGAGGGGTCGGTCCGCGCGATGTACGGCCGGTCCTCGGTGGTGGCGCTCGCGCTGCACCCGACGATGCGGGGCTCGGGTTCGACCGTGGTGCTCGAGGCGGCCGCGAGCGGGCGGCCCGTCGTCGCGACGCGCACCCCGGCGACCGAGGCTCTCGTCGACCCCTCGCGCGGACTGCTCGTGGAGCCCGGCGACCCCGACGCCCTCGCGGACGCGATCGGCACGCTGCTCGCCGACCCCGGGCGCTCCCGCGCCATGGGCGAGGCCGCCCGGGACTGGGTGGTCTCCCACCACACCAGCACCTCGATGGCCGACGACATCCGCGGCGTCCTGCGGGAGGTCGTCCGTGGCTGACCGCGACCCGGGCGCCCCCGCCCTGATCACCGGCGCGTCCTCGGGGATCGGCGCGGCCTTCGCCCGCGAGCTCGCCGCCCGCGGCCACCCCCTGGTGCTGGTGGCGCGCTCGGAGGAGCCGCTGCAGCACCTCGCGGAGTGCCTGCCGGTGCCGGTGCGCGTGGTGGTCGCCGACCTCACCGACTCCGAGGGGCTCGACCGGGTCGAGGCGGAGCTCGACTCCGTGCGGCTGCTGGTGAACAACGCCGGCTCCGCCCACTACGGCGACCTCGGCACCCAGACCGCGGCGGACCTCGAGACCTCCGTGCTGCTCAACGTCCTCGCGCCGACCCGGCTGATCTCCGCGGCGCTGCGCGTCATGCCGCCCGGCAGCGGCATCATCAACGTCTCGAGCACCGCCGCCGGTCGCGACGACCCGGCGATGGCCGACTACGCCGCGGGCAAGGCCTACCTCGAGTCGATCTCGCGGGCCGCCCGGCACGAGGCCGAGGCGCGCCGCATCGTCGTGACGGTCGTCCGCCCGGGCCGCACCCGCACCGACTTCCACGACCGGTCCGGGGAGCAGTCCGACCTGCCGGCCTCGCGCTGGCAGTCCGCTCGGGCCGTGGCGCGGGCGGCGCTCGACGCGCACGACCGCGGCCACGACGAGGTGACGGTCACTCCGCGGGGCGGCGTCGTCGTCACCGACGCAGCAGACCCCGCAGCGTCGTGAGCGCCTCCCGCCCGGGGGCGCGCCGGTAGCGCTCCGGCATCCCGAGCAGGACGAAGCGGTCCACCAGCTCGGGAGTGCGGGCGGTCGGGCGGCCGGCGACGACGTCGTCGTAGGTCTGCAGGTCGAGCCGCACGCCGGCGGAGGTGTAGCGCAGCATCGCGGCGTTCTCGAAGGCGAACCACGTCGTGGGGAAGACGAACTTCAGCTCGACCTCGTCGTCGTGGCGCAGCACGGTGAACACCGGGTTGAGCTGCGGGACCCCCGCGCCGTGCGGCGCGGCGGGGAAGGCGCCGTGGTCGACGAACACGGAGTCGTCCCGGGAGCTGACGAGCATCAGCCACTTGCGGTGGTCGAGCTCGGCGGGGTGGCGCGGCGTCGCGAGCCGCGGGCCGACGCCGGCGGCGTAGCCCTCGAGCAGCTCCTCCTCGCAGGTCAGGCGCCACGGCGCCCCGCGCAGCAGGGACACGTAGCCGACGGCGTCCTGCTCGCCGGGCCCGTCGACGGGGGCGAGGGTCGCGTTGCCGATGCGGTCGAGCACCACCGTGTCGGCCACGGCCACGCGCCGGAGCTCGTCGAGGCACGCCTGCTGGGTGGGGAAGTAGTGGAAGGCGTCCGAGCAGATCGAGGCGGAGAACGCGTCGTCGTCGAAGGGCAGGGCGTCGACGCGGTCGGCGCACACGAACGACTGCGTCGGCGCCACGTAGCGCCGGCCGACCCAGAGCTGGAAGAAGTTGCGGTCGACGCCCACCACGGCCCGCGGGGCGGGGCGCTCGGCGAGGTGGTGGGCGAGGTGCCCGAAGCCGCACGCGAGGTCGAGGACGGGGCGGGCGTCGTCGGGAAGGGCCGCCACCAGCGACATCGACGCGAGGAAGCGCGGCTGCCCGAAGCGCCCGAGGAAGTAGGGGAGGAGCTCCGAGTCGATCCGCTCCGAGGAGCGGGCGTACGCGAGCTCCATCCAGTCCTGCGCGGTGTGCTCGTCGAGGCGGCCGAGCATCGCGCGGACCTCGCCGCGGCGCGCGGCGAGCGCGAGGCGCGGCCACGGCCCGCGGGTGAAGGGCAGCCGCAGCCCGCCGCGCTCGGCGAGACCCAGCGGGACCGGCGGCGGGAACGCGAGCATCGCGACGAGGGCGTCGAGCGGCCGGTCGGCGCGCAGCAGCGCCACGAGGTCCTCGGCGGTGGGCCCGGCGACCTCGCTGCGGCCGGTGACGTGGTCCTGCGAGTCGATGCGCCCCTGGCGCAGGACCGGGATGTCGTCGAGCACCGGCGACGTGCGGCACGCGCAGGTCAGCAGCCCGAACGTGCCGCCGGCCAGCGGCTGCGTGCGGGTCGGGGCGAACGCCGGTTCCTCGCGGCAGTCGGGGCAGCGCAGCGCGGCGTGGCCGGTCGCGGGCGTGACGAGGGCAGGGGAGAGCGTCATGGGGACCTCGGGTGGGCGCGGGTCGGGTTCGGGGCCCGACGGCGGGGAGCGGGAGCGGGGCGCGCGTCAGGCGCGCGGGACGACCCCGGGAGGGCCCCGGCGGGGCAGACAGCGGACGAGACCGGGATCGGTCGGGACCGGGTCGCGGCGGACGACGGGGCGGGCGACGGCGCCGGCCCCGATCCGCGGTCGGGTGAGCAGCAGCACCGGGGGAGCGGAGGCGACGAAGACCAGCAGCGGCTGCGCGCCCGCCACGAGCACGGCGAGCACCGTGACCGCGATCCGCAGCGCGACCGCGGACCCTCCGACGAGGACGTGCGGGAAGCTCTGCTCGACCAGCAGATCGAGCCCGACGGCGGTGAGCGGCACCGCGACGGCAGAGGTTCCCTGCCGTCCGATGATCTCCCCGCCCCCGGTCATGGCGGCGAAACTAGCAACGGGATCCGGGCCCACGACCGGGGTATGGCGCCGGTGGCGACACGCCCCGGATCCGGTGACAGGGCTTCCCGCGTGCCCGTGACTGACTGCTCAGGGCAGGTGCACTCCCGCGCTCTCCCGCCGGCTGCGGATGACCTCGTCGATCCCCGTGGCCTCCGCGAGGCCGGCCCCGCCCTCCATCGCCGCGACCCACGCCGACTCGCGCTCGTCGACCGCGCGGGTGGCCTCCACGACCCGGTCGACGTGCTCCCGCGGCACCACGACGAGCCCGCTCGCGTCCCCGCGCACCACGTCGCCCGGGCGCACCCGCACCCCGCCGAGGGTCACGTCGACGTTGATCGCGCCCGGTCCGTCGTTCGAGCCGGTCGTCGGGTAGACGCCGCGCGCGAACACCGGCATCCCGACCTCGTCGATGCCCTCGAGGTCGCGGACGGCCCCGTCGATCGCGATCCCGACCACGCCGATCCGCGACAGCGCACCCGACATGATGTCGCCGAGCACCGCCGCGTCGTCGCGCCCGCCGCCGTCGACCACCAGGACGTCGCCGGCGCGCGCGAGGTCGGGTGCCTTGAGCAGGAACAGGATGTCGCCCGGCTTCGTCCACACGGTGAGGGCGGGCCCGCAGAAGTCCCGCCCGCCGGCCCGGTGGGTGATCCCCGGCCCGACGACCGCCACGGGGCCGCCGCAGTCGGCGATCTGGGTGGTGGGGAACGCGGCGAGGGCGGCGACCGACTCCGCCGACGGGCGGTGGTCCTCGTCGTGGATCTCCCACTGCTGCGGGTGCGACTTGCTCACGGCCGATGTCCTTCCCGACGACGGACGTGGAGACTCCCGCAGTCCGGCGCGGCGCGCACCTCCGCCGTTCCGCTCGGGGATGCAGTGGCACGTCGCGCTTCCCCGACGGCGTGTCGCCACTGAATCGAGGATCGCCGGGGAAGATCTCGTCGAGCGGCGGGGACCGATCGGTCCTGCCCCCATTCCGCGCCGGGCGACGGGATCTTCGCCGCGTGGCCGGGTGCGTGCGGGACGCGCGGGTCCCGCAGTCGGGCGCGGCGCGCACCCCGGCGCCGGTGGTCGTGCCCCGTCGTCCGCCGACCGCACGCCACCCGCCGTCGCGGGGGTTCGGGGCATAGGCCCCGGGTCGCACCGGGATACCTCCCGACGAGGCCGGTCGAGGACGGGCCCGGACGACGAGGGGACGCACTGCGATGGACGCCGTCGAGTTCGAGCGCGCCGGATACCCGGCCGACGCCGACCAGGGGGCGCGGATCCGCGACGACCTGCGGGCCTGGCTGGAGAGCTCGGGCGCGCCCGCGGAGGCCGTCGACGGGCTGGTCCTCGCCGCGAGCGAGGCCATCGACAACGTGGTCGCCCACGCCTACGACGACGAGCAGCGGCGCGACGGCTCGGCCCGGATCGACCTCACCGTCATGCTCGACAGGCAGGAGGCGGTGGTGACGGTGGCCGACGGTGGTCACTGGCGCGAGCCGGCCAGTCACGACATCGAGCACGACGCGGTGGGCGCCCCGGCCCGGCACGGGCGCGGCATCCGGCTGATGAACACGCAGGTCGACGAGGTCGCGATCCACCACGACGCCCGGGGCACGACGGTCCTGCTGCGGACCCGTCTCGGCTGACGCCGCCAAGGCGCGGCCTCAGTGCACGAGCAGCGCGGCCTGCTCCAGATCGAGCTCGTGCTGCATCCGCACGAACGCCTCCTCGCCGAGCGCGCCCGCGTTGCGCAGCGCCAGCAGGCGGGAGCGCTCGGCCACGAGCATCGCCTGGCCGTAGCGCCGGTAGGTCGCCCGGGTGGGGCCCTCGTGGCCGCCCCCGGTGGTCGACTCCCCGGCGTCGGCGGTCTCGTCGTCCTCGGACGCCGCCGCGACCGACTCCACCGTGCCGCCCCGGCCCGCGGTCTCCGCCGAGGCCTGGTCGTGCTGCGCGTCGGCCTCGGCGAGGCGCTCGTCGGCCGAGTCGATGCGGTTCTGCACCCGGCGGCGGAGCTGCTCCACCACCTCGCGGCGCCCCGGCTCGTCCTGCTCGAGCTGTTCGAGCTGCTGCAGCGCGGCGTCGGCGGCGAGCCGCCGGGCCCGCGCCTCCTCCTGCGCCTCCTCGACGACCTCGCCGCCGGCGCCCGGCAGCCGGCGGGCGAGCCCGGGGAGGGTCAGGCCCTGGCCGAGCAGCGTCACGAGGATCACGACGAAGGTCACGAAGATGATCAGGTCGCGCTGCGGGAACGGCCGCCCGTCGGCGAGCACGGTCGGCAGCGTCAGCACCGCGGCGAGCGACACGGCACCGCGCATCCCGGCCCACGCGGTCAGCGTGGTCTCGGTCCACGAGGCCTGCCGGCGGCGCAGCACGGCCGGCAGCGCCTGCTCGGAGAGCAGCACCCAGGCGAACCGCACGACGAGCAGCGTGACGACGACCGCGACGGTGGCGCCGGCCACGACCGCCGCCGACATGCCGCTGATCCCGACGACGACGTCGCGCAGCTGCAGGCCGACGAGCAGGAACACCAGACCCTCGAGCAGCCACGACACGGCGGTCCCCACGGCGCCGGTGACCACCCGCGACCCGGGCTCCATGATCGTCGTCGAGCGGTGCCCGAGGTAGAGACCGGTGACGACGACGGCGACGAGCCCGGACGCGCCGAGCTCCTCGGCCGGGAGGTAGGCGACGAACGGGGCCACGAGGAACACGACGACGTCGGTGTAGGGGTGCATCACGCGGCGCCGGACCCAGCCGAGCACCAGCCCGGCGACGGCCCCGACGGCCAGACCGCCCAGGGCCACCAGCAGGAACTGGCCGACCGCCCCGCCGAAGGTGGGGACGCCGCCCTCCACCGCGCCCACCGCGACCGCGAGCAGGGTCAGCGCCGCCGCGTCGTTGAACAGGCTCTCGCCCTCCAGCAGGGCGACCACGCGGCGCGGCAGCCGGATGCTGCGGGCCACCGAGGTGGCGGCCACCGCGTCGGGCGGGGCGACCACGGCCCCGAGCGCGCACGCCGCGGCGAGCCCCAGGCCGGGGACGAGCGTGGCCGCGACCGCGCCGACCGCGAGGGCGGACGCGATCGTCAGCCCCACCGAGAGCAGCAGGATCGGGCGCAGGTGGGTACGGAACGCGGGGACCGAGGCGGTGAAGCCGGCGCCGTAGAGCAGCACCGGGAGGATCACGACGAGCACCAGGTCGGGGTCGATCCGGAAGTCGGGCACCGCCGGCACCAGCGAGAGCCCGATGCCCACCACGAGCAGGGCGATCGGGTCGGGGACCCCGGACCAGCGGGCGAAGGCCCGCACGGCCGCGGTCACCACGACCAGGCCGACGATGCCTGCCACCAGCTCGATCACGCCGCGATCCTGCCAATCCGGGCTCGGGGGGCCGGGGGGCGCCCCGGCTCGTTCAGAACATCCTGCGGTCCGACCGGCGGTCGGCCCTGATGACGGCCTGCCGCTCGTCCTCGGACTCGCCGCCCCACACCCCGAACGGCTCCTGCACCTGCCGGGCCCAGGCCCGGCACGGCTCCATCACCGGGCAGCGTGCGCACACCTGCTTCGCCCGCTCGTCCCGCTCCCGCCGGCGCATGCCGCGCTCGCCGTCGGGGTGGAAGAACGACTCGACGTCCATGCCGCGGCACGAGCCGAGGCGTTGCCAGTCCCAGTGGAACTCGGTGGGACGGGGAAGGCGGGTGACCGGTGCCATCACGACTCCTGGAGCAGTCGGCCACGGGGGGCCGGCGAACTGCGGGACACGGCTGAGCGGTCAACCAGAGCGCGGGTGCCCCACGGCCGAGGAGCGAAACCACTCCGGCTTGCGGGTCTGCGTCACTCCTGGGAGCGTCCTGGATCGCGGTTGACCTGGCAGCCGGATCGGATCTCGATGACCGTCCGGAGGCCCGCCCGTGGACCCGTCCCGCCCCCTGGCCGCTCTGCGCCGCTGGCCCCTCGTCCGCCAGCTCACCGGCGCCGACCCGCTGGCCCGCGGCTCGGCCGCGCGGTCGAACGCCCCCGATCCCTGGCGGGCGCGCACCGAGGACGCCGACACGGTCACGAAGTCGGTCTGCCCGTTCTGCGCGGTCGGCTGCGGGCAGCGCGTCTACTCCAAGGAGGGGCGGGTCACGCAGATCGAGGGCGACCCCGACTCGCCGATCAGCCGCGGCCGACTCTGCCCGCGCGGCTCGTCGAGCATGTCGCTGGTGACCTCGCCGACGCGGATCACGAAGGTCCGCTACCGGCGCCCGGGCGGCGCCGACTGGGAGGACCTCGACCTCGACACGGCGATGGACATGATCGCCGACCGGGTCGTCGACACCCGGGCCCGGACCTGGGAGGACACCGACGCCGAGGGTCGCGTGCTGAACCGCACGCTCGGCTTCGCCCATCTCGGCGGCGCGACGCTGGACAACGAGGAGAACTACCTCCTCAAGAAGCTCTACACCGCGCTCGGCGCGGTCCAGGTGGAGAACCAGGCGCGTATTTGACACAGCTCCACCGTCCCCGGTCTGGGGACCAGCTTCGGTCGCGGCGGCGCCACGAACACGCAGCAGGACATCGCGCAGGCCGACTGCGTGGTGCTCGAGGGCTCGAACATGGCGGAGGCCCACCCGGTCGGCTTCCAGTGGGTCATGGAGGCGAAGGCCCGGGGCGCGACGATCATCCACGTCGACCCCCGCTTCACGCGGACCAGCGCGGTCTCCGACGCCCACGTGCCGATCCGCCCGGGGACCGACATCGCGTTCCTGGGCGGCCTGATCAACTTCGTGCTGCAGAACGAGCGCGACTTCCGCGACTACGTCGTCGCCTACACCAACGCCCCGATGCTCGTCCGCGAGGACTTCGTCGACGTCGGTGACGAGGACGGGCTGTTCTCCGGGTGGGACCCGGAGACCCGCAGCTACGACACGTCCACGTGGCAGTACGAGGGCACCGAGGTCGCGCCGGCGTCGGGGAACCGCGACCAGTGGAACAGTCGGTCGACCCACCTGCTCGGCGAGTCCGAGGGCGCCGGGGCCGGCGGGGCGTCCTTCGACGGCGAGCCGCTGCGCGACGACACCCTGCAGCACCCCCGCTGCGTCTACCAGGTGCTCAAGCGGCACTTCGCCCGCTACACCCCCGAGATGGTCTCGCGGGTGTGCGGCATGAGCCCGGAGCAGTTCACGCAGGTCGCCGAGGCCATCTGCGCCAACTCCGGGCGCGAGCGCACGACGATGTGGGTGTACTCGGTGGGCTGGACCCAGCACACCGTGGGCGTGCAGTACATCCGCGCCGCCTCGATCCTGCAGGGCCTGCTCGGCAACATCGGCCGCCCCGGCGGCGGGATCATGGCGCTGCGCGGCCACGCCACGATCCAGGGCTCCACCGACATCCCGACGCTCTACGACCTGCTGCCCGGCTACATCCCCATGCCGAACGCGCACGAGCAGATGACGCTGCGGGAGTACCTGGCGGCCGACGCGGGCCAGAAGGGCTTCTGGGGCAACATGCCCGCGTACGTGATCAGCCTGCTCAAGGCGTGGTGGGGCGACGCGGCGACGGAGGAGAACGACTACTGCTTCGACCGCATGCCGCGCATCACCGGCGACCACTCCACGTTCACCACGATCCTGAGGATGATCGACGGCGGGTGCGAGGGCTACTTCGTCATGGGTGAGAACCCGGCCGTGGGGACGACGAACTCCAAGCAGCAGCGGGCCGGGCTGGCCGCGCTCAAGTGGCTCGTCGTGCGCGACCTCCAGGAGATCGAGACCGCCACCTTCTGGAAGAACGGCCCGGAGATCGAGACCGGGGAGATGCGCACCGCGGACATCGACACCGAGGTGTTCCTGCTCCCGGCCGCGACGCACATCGAGAAGTCCGGCTCGTTCACCAACACCCAGCGGCTCCTGCAGTGGCGCCACCAGGCGGTGCAGCCGCCGGGGGACGCGCGCAGCGACCTGTGGTTCGTCCACGAGCTGGGGCGCCGGATCCGGCAGCGGCTCGCCGACTCCGCCCCCGGCCGCGACGACCTGGTCCGCGCCATGACCTGGGACTATCCGATCGAGGGCCCGCACGGCGACCCCGACGCCCACGCCGTGCTCGCCGAGATCTCCGGGTACCGCGTCGCCGACGGCGTCCACGTCGACGGCTACACCGACCTGCGCGACGACGGCTCGACGGCCTGCGGCTGCTGGATCTACTCCGGCGTCTACGCCGACGGGGTCAACCAGGCCGCCCGGCGGAAGCCGGCGGGCGGGGAGAGCCCGGCGGCGCTCGAGTGGGGCTGGGCGTGGCCGATGAACCGCCGCGTGCTCTACAACCGCGCCTCGGCCGACCCCGAGGGCCGGCCGTGGAGCGAGCGCAAGGCCTACGTCTGGTGGGACGAGGACACGCAGCGCTGGACCGGGTACGACGTGCCGGACTTCGAGGTCGACAAGCCGCCGTCGTACCGGCCGCCGGAGGGGGCGCGGGCCCAGGACGCCATCGGCGGGGACGAGCCGTTCATCATGCAGGCCGACGGCCGCGTGTGGCTCTACGTGCCGACGGGCCTCGCGGACGGTCCGCTGCCGGTGCACTACGAGCCGGAGGAGTCGCTGAGCCGCAACGCGGTCCACCCCGGCACCCGGGCGAACCCGGCGCGGGAGATCTACGACCGCCCCGACAACCGCACCAACCCGCCGGGCTCGGAGGTCTACCCCTACGCGTTCACCACGTTCCGCATCGCCGAGCACCACACGGCGGGCGGCATGAGCCGGTGGACCCCGTACCTCGCGGAACTGGCCCCGGAGATGTTCGTGGAGGTGTCCCCGGCGCTGGCCGCCGAGCGCGGGCTGGAGCACACCGGGTGGGCCACGATCGTCACGGCGCGCTCGGCGATCGAGGCGCGGGTGATGGTCACCGAGCGGATGAAGGCGCTGCGCATCGACGGGCGCACGGTGCACCAGGTGGGGCTCCCGTGGCACTGGGGGCCGAACGGTCTGGTCACCGGCGACGCGGCCAACGAGCTGATCGGGATCTCGCTCGACCCCAACGTCCACATCATGGACACGAAGACGGGGACGTGCGACGTCGTCGCGGGCCGGCGGCCCCGGGGACCGGCTCTTCCCGAGTTCGTGGCGTCCTACCGGCACCGGGCGGGCATAGAGGACTGAGCGGTGCCGGCGACCGCCGGCGCTCCCACCACCACGGGAGGCCCACGTGCGCCCCTTCGACGACATCGACCGGCTGGCCGCCTGGCCGGCCCTGGACAAGGTGGCGGCCCCGGCCCGCGACCTCGTGAACAAGCTCCTGACCAACCGGAAGGTGGCCGACGTCCTGCACGGGGTGCCGATCGGGCACCCGCTGCACCCGGCGCTGGTGCAGCTGACGCTGGGCTCCTTCGTGTCGGCGAGCCTGCTCGACGCGCTGCCCGGCACCCGGCGCTCGGCCGGGACGCTCGTCGGGGTGGGGCTCGTGTCCGCGCTGCCCACCATCGCGGCGGGCTGGGCCGACTACTCGCAGGCCCACGAGGAGCAGCAGCGGGTGGGGATCGTGCACGCCGCGTCCAGCGCGACCATGGTCAGCGGGTACGCGGTGTCCCTGGTCCAGCGGCTGCGCGGACGGAGCGGGCGGGCCCGGCTCTGGGGCTGGGGAGCGCTCGCCGTCGGGTCGGCGGGGGCCGTGCTCGGCGGGCACATGAGCTACCACCAGGCGCTCGGCGCGAACCACGCCGAGGGCTACCCGCACATCGGGCCGGAGGACTGGACCGACGTCGGCACTCTCGACGAGCTGCCCGAGGGCGCACCCACCCGGCGCGTCGTCGGCGACGTCGGGATCGTGCTGGTCCGCCGCGGCCAGGAGATCCGGGCCCTGGGGGAGCGCTGCTCCCACGCCTCGGCCCCGCTCTCCGACGGGGAGCTCACCGTCGAGGACGGGCAGGAGTGCCTGGTCTGCCCGTGGCACGCGAGCGTGTTCCGGCTCGACGACGGCAAGGTCGTCCACGGCCCGGCCACCGCCCCGGCGCCGACGTTCCCCACGCGGGTGCGCGACGGCCGGGTCGAGCTGCGGGTGGCCACGTGGCCGGGGGTCCCCGCGAGCTGAGCGAGGTGGGTCACCGGTCCGACGGCGTTTGTCCGCCACCCTCCTGTGGTCATCCGGCTCGGCCCCGGCCCACCCTGCGAGGACTCTCCCGTGACCACTGCCGTCCGCCGTCGCGGCGCCGACGATGTCCTCGCCGGCCCGATCGCCGAGCTCGCCCTCGCCCCACCGCGGGGTGACGGGCGCACGCTCGCCAACTGGCGGGTGCTCGCCGCGGCGGGCGCCCGGCGCCTCGACCCGGCCCGCCTGCTGGAGGCCCACCTCGACGCGGCGGTGATCCTCGCCGACCTGGACGCGCCCGCCCCCACCCCCGGCTCGCTGTGGGGGGTGTGGGCGGCCCAGGCCCCGGGGGCCGTCGTCGAGGCGCACGCCGCCGGGGACGGGTGGGTGCTGCGCGGCGCGAAGGCCTGGTGCTCCGGCGCCGACCGCTGCACCCACGCCCTCGTCACCGCCGAGGCGCCCGACGGGCCGCGTCTGTTCGCCGTCGACCTCGCCGAGGCCGGGGTCCGGCCCGACGGCGGGACCTGGCGGGGCGTCGGCATGCGGGGCAGCGGCACGGCCGGGGTCCGGTTCGACGACGTCCCCGCCCGCGCGATCAGCTCCGGGGAGGCCTACCTCGACCGGCCGCGCTTCTGGCACTCCGCGATCGGCGTCGCCGCCGTGTGGTTCGGCGGGGCCGTGGGCGCCGCCGCCCCGCTGCGCCGCCGCCTCGCGACCGGCCGCGGGGACGCCCACGACGCCGCCCACGCCGGGCACGTCGACGCCACGCTCGCGGCGGCCGCCGACGTGCTG
>NZ_JBHSIV010000015.1:0-120797 GCF_042653685.1 Actinomycetospora atypica
GGCCGCCCTCGACGCGCGCCCGGCCCGCCCCGCCGCCCCGGACGCGCTGCGCGGCACCGAGGCCGTCGCCCTCGCCCTCGACCGCGCCGGCGCCCCGCCGGCCGAGGACCTGCTCGCACCCCCGCCCGGTGCGGCGCTGCACCCCAACCCGCTCTACCGCGACGGCGTCCGGCAGTGGCCGAACCCGCGCTGGGGCGAGGAGTACGGCGACCGGGTCGCGGCCTACCTCCCCGAGCTGGCCCCGGTGGGGCTCGACCGGGAGCAGGCCGCGCGCCGCCGGGTCCTCGTCGACCTCCCGGAGCGCTGGTGACCACCACGACCACCGGCTGGGGCGTCGTCGGGCTCGGGTGGGTGGCGCGCGACCACGTGCTGCCGGCCCTCGCCGCCGACCCGCACGCCCGCCTCGTCGGGGTGTGCGACCGCGACGAGCGGGCCCTCGCCTCACTCGACGTGCCCACCACCACCGACCTCGACGCGCTCCTGGCTCTCGACGGCCTCGACGCGGTGTACGTCGCCACCCCGAACCACGCCCACCTCCCGGTGGTGCGGGCCGTCGCGGCGGCCGGGGTGCCGGTGCTCTGCGAGAAGCCGATGGCCCACACCGTCGACGACGCCGCCGCGATGGTCGAGGCGGTCGGCGACGGCCTCGCGGGCACGGCCTTCGACCAGCGCTTCCACCCCGCCCACCGGACGATCGCCGACCTCGTCGCGCAGGGCCGCCTGGGCACCGTCACCGCGGTGCGGATCGTCTACGGCTGCTGGCTGCCGCCCGCCTGGCTGCCGCCGCACAGCCGCGAGGACGCCGGCAACTGGCGCGTCGACACCGCGCTGGCCGGGGGCGGCGCCGCGATCGACCTCGCGCCGCACGGCATCGACCTCGTCGGGACCCTGCTCGGCGAGGACCTCGAGTCCCTCACCGCCGTGACCCGTCGCCGGGTGCACCCCTACGCCGACCCGGCCGCCGACGACGGCGCCGTCTTGGTCGGCGCCACCGCCTCGGGCGCCCTCGTCACCGCGCACGTGAGCTTCGCCCTGCCCGACGCGCTGCCGCGGCGGCGCCTCGAGGTGGTGGGCACCGAGGGCCAGCTCGTCGCCACCGACACCCTCGGCCAGGTCGCGGGCGGCACCCTCACCCTCCACGACGCCACCACCGGGGCGATGGAGTCCGTCGCGTTCGACCCGGACGGCCCGTTCGAGCGTCAGGTCGCCGCGTTCGGAGCGGCCGTGCGCGGGGAACGCCCGTGGCCGTACCCCCTCGCGCGGGACCTCGCCCTGCACCGACTGCTGCTCGACGCCCTCCGACACCCGAAGGACTCCTCGTGCCCCTGAGCCCCTGGTCGTGCTCCAACTGCGGGCACTGGCAGCGCTGGTTCGCCACGCCGCCGTCGTGCCCGGTGTGCACCGACGTCCGCAACGCCCTGCCCGACGACGGCTGGGACTTCCGTCCGCTCGACGAGATCGCGCAGGGCCGCGAGGCCCGCTGGGCCGAGGTGCGCCCCGGGGTCCACGGGTTCTGGTGCGAGCCGCAGGTCGGCCTCGGCACGTCGGGCTGGGTCATCGAGACGGAGAACGGCCTGATCGGCTGGGAGGGCGCCGGGTTCTATCCCGACGAGGCCCTGGACGAGCTGCGTCGCCGCGGCGGCCTCGCCGCGCTGGCCGCGAGCCACGTCCACGGCTACGGCGCGCTGTTCCAGCTCCAAGACGCGCTCGACCCGCCGGTGATGGCGATCGGGGTGCGCGACCTGGAGTGGACGAAGGCGTTCCGGGTGACCTGGCCGCTCGACGACCGCCACGAGTTCGCGCCCGGCCTCGTCGCGCACCGCACCGGCGGTCACTTCGACGGGCACATGGTGCTGCACGACCAGCAGCGGAGGATCCTGTTCTGCGGCGACATGCTCAAGGCCGCGCTCGACGAGCAGGGCCGCGCCACCGGGCTGTCGGCCCACAAGGCCTTCCACGCCCAGATCCCGCTGTCCCACCAGGAGATCCGCGACGCCCGCAAGGTGATCGGCGAGCTCGACTTCGACGCGGTCGCCACCCCCTTCGAGTTCGTCGAGGGCGTCACCACCGACCACGTGCTCGCGCTCTACGACCGGCTGCTCTCCGGGCAGCCGCTGGCGGGCCCGATCCCGCTGGACGAGCTCTCGTGACGTCCACCGACGCCGACGCCGACACGAGTGCCGAGACCGACCGGCAGCTGGATGCCGTCGCCCGGGCCTACGACGACGCCCTGCCCGCCGGGGAGGCCGGCGACTTCGCCCTCGGCGGTCCCGGATCCTCTGGTCTCGACCGCACCGGCGTGCACGTCGTGGCCGCCGACTTCGCCGACCCCACCGGCGCCTGGCCGCGCTCCGGGTCGTTCGGTTACGGCCTCTCGGCCGCCCGCGCCCGGGTCGCGGCCCGCGCCGAGCTGGTCGAGGAGATGCTGCTCTCCCAGCACCTGCGCGAGCTCCCCCGCACCCGCGACTCCCACCACGCCCTGCACGAGCGCCTCGGGCCGGGCGGCGTCGTCGACCCGCTCGCGCTGACGCTCCCGGCGGGCACGGTCGTCGACCACGACGCCCCGCGCTGGTGGCTGCCCGCCACCCGCGTCCGCACGGGGGAGACGGTGCTCGTGCCCGCCGAGTTCGCCGCGGCCTACCCGGTCGACCTCGACTGGCAGGACCCGGCCGAGCGGCTGATCACCGTCATCACCAACGGCTGCGGGGCGGGCGACACCCGCGAGCGCGCCCTCGGCCACGCCCTGGGCGAGCTCCTGCAGCGCGACGGCAACTCCACCGCGTTCCGCGCGCTCGACCGCGGCATCGTCATCGACACCGGCCCCGACGACGAGCTCGTGCGCGACCCGGCGACCCGCGCCCTGCTCGCGCACCTGCGCGACGTCGGCATCCGGGTCGTCCCGAAGCTCGCCTCGACCGCGTTCGGCGTCACCGACCTGCACGTGGTCGGCCACGACGTCGCCGGCGAGCCCCCGCACCCCATCGCGGTGACCGCCTGCGGGGAGGCCGCCGACCCCGACCGCGAGGTGGCCCTGCAGAAGGCGCTGCTGGAGTTCTGCGCGGCGCGGGTCCGCAAGTCCTTCGCCCACGCCGACCTCGACCGGGTCCGCCCCCTCGCGCCGACGAGCTACTGGGACCGCGAGCTCGCCCACCCGCTGCTGCCGCAGGAGACCCGCGCCTTCGAGACGATGCGCGACTGGGCCGGGCGCGACGTCGCCGACCTGCGGACGCTGCTCGAGCCGACCGTGCTCGCCGAGCGGTCGCGCGTGGGGTTCGACGAGCTGCCGACGGTCGAGCACCTGGAGACCCCGGCCGCCCGGCTCGACGACCTCCTCGGCCGGCTCGCCGACTTCGACGTCCTCGCGGTGGTCGCCCCGGCCGAGCACGCCTACGCCGTCAAGGTGATCGTCCCGGGCCTGGAGGTCGAGACCATGTCCTACGGGCGCATCGGGCGCCGCGGGGTCCAGCGCCTGCTGGGCCGCGCCGCCGACCCCGCCGACCCGGCCCACGGCCTCGTCGGGCTGGGGGAGCCGCCGCACGCCGGCGCCCTGCCGGTCGCGATGCCCGACGTCGAGGCGCGGCTGCTCGCCCGCCGCGGCGGCGACGGCCGGGCGTGGCTCGACCGCGAGCGCGTCGACGCCGTCGTCGGGGAGCTCTACCCCCTCTACCGGGAGCCGTCCCGCCACGCGGTGGGGCGCGCGGCCGCGGGGGAGCGGGTGGAGCTGCGATGAGTGTGCGCTGGGCCTACAACACCAACGGCCTGTCCTCGCACCGGCTCGACGACGCGTGCACGCTGCTCGCCGACCACGGCTACGCGGGCGTCGCCCTCACCCTCGACGTCGCCCACCACGACCCGTTCGCCCCCGACCTCGCCCGGCGTACCGCCGCGCTGGCCGACCGGCTGGGGGAGCTGGGGCTGGGCAGCGTCGTCGAGACCGGGGCGCGGTTCCTGCTCGACCCGCGCCGCAAGCACCACCCGACCCTCGTCAGCGCCGACGCCGCCGACCGCGCCCGCCGGGTCGACTTCCTGCGCCTGTGCGTCGACGTCGCGGCCGACCTCGGCAGCGAGGCGGTGTCGTTCTGGGCGGGCGTGCTCGCCGCCGGGCTCGACCGCGACGAGGCCTGGTCGCGGCTCGTCGAGGGCGTCGCCGAGGTGGCGGAGCACGCCCGCGCCCGGGGCGTCGTCGTCGCCGTGGAGCCCGAGCCCGGGATGCTCGTCGACGACCTCGACGACTGGTGCCGCCTGCGCGAGGTGGTACCCGGCATCTCGGTCGCGCTCGACACCGGCCACTGCATCGTCTCGGGCCGCTGGGCCCCCGCCGACGCGGTCCGCGAGTTCGCCCCGCACCTCGGGGCGGTCGCCGTGGAGGACATGCCGCGCGGCGTCCACGAGCACCGCGCGCCCGGCGAGGGCGACATGGACCTGCGCGCGGTCGTCGCGGCGCTCGGGGAGATCGGCCACCGCGGCCTGGTCAGCCTCGAGCTCTCCCGCGACTCCCACCGCGCCGACCAGCTCGTGCCCCGGGCCATCGAGACCCTGCGAGCCATGGAGGTCAGTTCGTGAGGATCTGCTTCGTCTCCCGCCGCTACTGGCCGGCGGTCTCGGGCATGAGCGCGTACGCGGAGAACCTGCTGCGCCACCTCGTCCGGGCGGGCCACGACGTCACGATGATCTCCCAGTACCGCGGCGACCCCGCCGGGCGCGCGGTCTACGGCGGCGGGCCGCCGCCGCCCGAGCGCATCCCCGAGGGCGTCGAGGTGGTGGCGCTGGAGGCCCTGGGCGAGCAGGAGGTCGCCGAGGGCCGGCCCGCCGACTTCGAGGCCGACGTCGCGACGATGCAGGCGACGATCACCCGCCTGCACGCGCAGCGCCCGTTCGACGTGCTGCACGCCCAGTACGCCTACCCCAACGGCCTCGCGGTGCTCCGGGCCGCGCACGAGCTGGGCCTGCCCGCCGCGGTCAGCGTGCAGGGCGGCGACGGGCACTGGGTGGGCACCTGCTGCACCACCCACCGCGAGCTCATCCGCGCGGTGTTCACCCACGCGCCGGCCCTGGTGATCGGGTCGCCGTCGTTCGCGGCCGAGGTGTCGGCGCGCCACGAGGTCGACCCGGCCCGCTGGACGATCGTCTCCGGCGCCACCGACACCGAGCGCTTCACGCCCACCCACGAGCCCGGCGCGCTCGGCGAGGTGCCGACGCTGCTCTACCACGGTCGCGTCGACGCCCGGAAGGGCGTGCTCGACCTGCTGGAGGCCCACCGCACCCTGCTCGACGCCGGCCGGGAGGTCCGCCTCGTCGTCTCCGGCATCGGGCCCGACACCGCGCTGGTCGCCGAGCGGGTCACCGAGCTGGGGCTCGACGCCCACGTCGAGCAGCTCGGCTACACCCCCTACGAGCGGGCGCACGAGGTCTACGGGCGCGGCGACGTCTTCGTCAGCCCCACCTACGCCGAGGGGTTCTCCAACACGATCCTCGAGGCGATGGCCTCGGGGCTGCCGGTGGTGTCCACCGACGTCGTCGGGGTCCGCGACTGCGTCCGGCCCGACGACAACGGCGTCCTCGTCCCCGCGAAGGACCCGGCGGCGCTGGCCGCGGGGATCGCGCGGGTGCTCGACGACGAGGGCCTGCGGGTCGGCATGGCCCGGCGCGCGCTCGACGAGGTGCGGGCCGTGTGGTCGTGGCCGGTGATCGCCGACCGCGTGACCGCCGTCTACGACGTCGTCCGGGACGTCCCCGTCCCCGCCATCGCCGACCCGCCCGTCGACCCGTCCTGCCGGTTCCGATCTGCTCCCCACCTGCTGTGAGGGTTGTGGCGGTCAGTCCGCACCTCGACGACGCAGTGTTCTCGGTCGGCGGCACCCTGGCCCGGCTGGGCGAGCGGGCGGAGGTGCTGGTGGTCACCTGCTTCACCGGCTCGGTCGACCCCGCCACCGCGACGCCCTTCGCACTCTCCACGCAGCTCGACAAGGGCCTGGGCGCCGACGTCGACTACATGGCCCTGCGCCGCGAGGAGGACCGGCGGGCGCTCAGCGTTCTGGGCGTCGTCGGGACGCACCTCGACCTGCTCGAGGCGCCGCACCGCGGCTACGCGAGCGCCCCGGAGCTGTTCGCGGGGCGCCGGCCCGACGACGAGGTGGCCGGCCCGCTCGCCGCGGCGCTGGGGCCCCTGCTGGCCGACGCCGACCTGGTCCTCGCGCCCCAGGCCCTCGGCGACCACGTCGACCACCAGTGGGTCGGCGAGGTGGTCGCCCACCTCGTGCCCGAGGGCCGCCGGGCGTGGTGGCGCGACACCCCCTACGTCGTGAAGCGGCCCGACGCGCGCCCGATGGCGCACGTGGAGGGGGAGGCGGTCGCGGTCGACGTGGGGGAGACGCTGGAGCGCAAGGTCGAGGCCGTGGGCTGCTACGTGACCCAGGTGCCGTTCCAGTTCGGGTCGCCGGAGGCGGCCGGGGAGACGCTGCGCGCCCTGGCCCGCGCCGAGGGCGGCGGCACCCCCGCCGAGGTGCTGCGCGCCCGCGACGACGTCCGCGACCAGCTGGAGGGCCTGCTCAGCCCGTCGGGTGGATGAACCGGACCCCGGGCGGGAGACCGCCGGTGCGGGAGGTGCGGGCCAGGACGGCCAGCAGGGTCTCGCGGAACGCCTCGGCCGCCCGGGTGGGTGCGACGTCGGTGCGGTGGGCCAGGGCGATCGTGCGGTGGGTCCACCCCGACCCGTCGAGCCGCGTGGTGCGCAGCCCGGTCCGCCCGGCGAGCACCAGGCTGGGCACGATCGCGATGCCGAGGCCCCGCTCGACCATGCGCAGCACCGCGTCCATCTCCCCGCCCTCCACGGCGATCCGCGGGGTCACCCCGGCGGCCGCGCACGCGGAGAGCACCACCTCGCGCAGCTCGTAGCCCGGGCGGTTGATCACCAGGGGGTGGCGGGCGAGCTCGACGATGCCGGCGTGGTCGCCGAGGGCCTCGTCGAGGTTCGCGCTGCCGGCGGTGGCCGAGACGGCGACCAGCTCCTCGCGCAGCACCGGCGTGAGCCGCAGCGTCGAGCCCGGCGCCGGGGGCGTGCCGGGGCCCGGCGAGCCGGCCCGGCCGCGGGCGGCGCCCCCGGGTGTCGGGCCGCCCGGCCGCTCGGGCTGGTGGATGACCATGGCGAGGTCGAGCTGCCCGTCCTCGATGTCGGCCACCAGGTCCTGCGAGCCGCCCTCGGCGATCTGCAGCGAGATGCCCGGATACGCGGCGTGGAAGACCGCCAGCACGTCGGCGACGACGCTCACGCACAACGACGGGGTGGCCCCCACGCGGAGGCGCCCGCGGCGCAGCCCGGCGAGCTCGGCGATCTCCAGCCGCGCGGTCTCGACGTCGGCCACGATGCGCCGCGCGAGGGGCAGCAGGGTCTCGCCCGCCGATGTGAGTGTGACGTGATCCCTACCCCGCGTGAACAAGGTCTCACCGAGATCATCTTCGAGTGCCTGGATCTGGCGGCTCAGCGTGGGCTGGGCGACTCGCACATCCCCCGCTGCCTGCACGAACCGGCCGGTATCGGCCACCGCGAGGAAGTAGACCAGCTGCTTGAGGGTCACCCCGATAGCGTAGGAGCATCGCTGAACCGTCTTGCATGCATTGGCCGTCGGCGTGTTCGCGGGCTTAGCGTGTCGCTGTGGTCATGACGCAGCAGCGCAACATCGTCACAAGGACGTGGGGATCCTCCGTCGGCAAGAAGTCGATCATGGCCGTGACCGGCGTGATCTTCTTGCTGTACGTGATCGCCCACATGATCGGTAACCTCAAGATCTTCTTCGGCCAGGAGACGTTCGACGCGTACTCCGAGCACCTCCGGACCCTCGGTGCCGAGATCTTCGGCTACGAGGGCGTGCTCTGGATCATCCGCGTCGTGCTGGTCTCGGCCCTGGTCCTGCACATGGCGGCGGCCTTCAGCCTGTGGCGCAAGGCCAACCGCGCCCGCCCGGTGGGCTACCAGCACAAGGGCCACCAGGGCAGCTACGCCGCCCGGACGATGCGCTGGGGCGGCGTGATCATCGCGCTGTTCGTGATCTGGCACATCCTCGACCTGACGACCGGCACCGTGAATCCCGAGATCGGGGACGCGAGCGCCTACGACAAGCTCGTCGCGAGCTTCGATCGCCCGGTCGTGGCGATCTTCTACATCCTGGCCATGGTCGCCCTGAGCTTGCACATCAGCCATGGTTTGTGGTCGGGAATCCAGACGCTGGGTGGCAACAGTGCCGCCCGGCAGCACGCCCTGAAGACGTTCTCGGTGGGTGTCGGAGTCGTCGTCGCCGTCGGCTTCGCGATCATCCCCGTGTCCGTCATGTTCGGTCTGGTGAGGTGACGATGTCTGAGCTGCAGCAGGAGCCCACGGCGGTCCAGGGAGAAGGCCGGTGGTTGCTCGGCGACCCGATCGCCGACAACCGCGCGCCCGACAGCCCCATCGGCGACCGGTGGAGCGACCGCAAGTTCACGGCCCGCCTGGTCAACCCGGCGAACCGCCGGAAGATGACCGCGATCATCGTCGGGACCGGTCTCGCTGGCGGCGCGGCCGCCGCGACCCTCGGCGAGGCCGGCTACCACGTCAAGTCGTTCTGCTACCAGGACTCGCCCCGGCGCGCGCACTCGATCGCCGCGCAGGGCGGGATCAACGCCGCGAAGAACTACCGCAACGACGGCGACTCGGTGCACCGCCTGTTCTACGACACGGTCAAGGGCGGCGACTTCCGCTCCCGTGAGTCGAACGTGCACCGCCTCGCCGAGTCGAGCCTGCAGATCATCGACCAGTGCGTCGCCCAGGGCGTCCCGTTCGCCCGCGAGTACTCGGGGCTGCTCGACACCCGGTCGTTCGGTGGCACCCAGGTCTCGCGGACCTTCTACGCCCGCGGCCAGACGGGCCAGCAGCTGCTGCTCGGCGCGTACCAGGCCCTCGAGCGCCAGATCTCGGCCGGCACGGTCGAGATGCACCCGCGCACCGAGATGCTCGACCTGATCGTCGTCGACGGCCGGGCCCGCGGCATCGTCACGCGCAGCGTCCTCACCGGCGAGATCGAGACGCACCTCGCCGACGTCGTCGTGCTCTGCACCGGCGGCTACGGCAACGTCTACTACCTCTCGACCAACGCCAAGGGTTCCAACGTCACGGCGGCCTGGCGGGCGCACAAGCGGGGCGCGCTGTTCGCGAACCCCTGCTACACGCAGATCCACCCCACCTGCATCCCGGTCTCGGGCGAGTACCAGTCGAAGCTGACCCTGATGTCGGAGTCGCTGCGCAACGACGGCCGGGTCTGGGTGCCGAAGGAGCGGGGCGACTCGCGCCCGCCCAACGACATCCCCGAGGACGAGCGGGACTACTACCTCGAGCGCCAGTACCCGGCGTTCGGCAACCTGGTCCCGCGCGACATCGCCTCGCGCGCCGCGAAGAACATGTGCGACGCCGAGCAGGGCGTCGGCCCCGGCGGACTGGGTGTGTACCTCGACTTCAAGGACGCCATCGGGCGTCTCGGCCGCAGTGCGGTCGAGGCCAAGTACGGCAACCTGTTCGAGATGTACCAGCGCATCACCGGGGACGACCCGTACGAGGTCCCGATGCGCATCTACCCGGCCATCCACTACACGATGGGCGGGCTGTGGGTCGACTACGACCTGCGCTCGACGATCCCGGGCCTGTTCGTGGGCGGCGAGGCCAACTTCTCCGACCACGGCGCCAACCGCCTCGGCGCCTCGGCGCTGATGCAGGGCCTCGCCGACGGGTACTTCGTCCTCCCGACGACGGTCGCCGACTACCTCGCCGACGCGCCGTTCGACAAGGTCGACGAGAACCACCCGGAGGTCAAGGAGGCCGTCGAGGCGACGCGGGCGCGCATCGACAAGCTGCTCTCGGCCAACGGGAACCGCACCGTCGACTCGTTCCACCGCGAGCTCGGTCAGCTCGTGTGGGACCACTGCGGCATGGCCCGCAGCAAGGAGGGCCTGGAGAAGGCCCTCGACCGGCTCCCCTCGCTGCGCGAGGAGTTCTGGCGCGACGTCAAGATCGTCGGGACCGGCGACGGCTTCAACCAGTCGCTGGAGAAGGCCGGCCGCGTGGCCGACTTCCTGGAGCTGGCCGAGCTCATGTGCACCGACGCGCTGCACCGCGAGGAGTCCTGCGGCGGCCACTTCCGCGTCGAGCACCAGACCGAGGAAGGCGAGGCCCAGCGTGACGACGAGAACTTCTCGTACGTCGCGGCCTGGGAGTACGGGAACGGCGGCAGGCCGATCCTGCACAAGGAGGACCTCGAGTTCTCCTACGTCCACCCGAGTCAGCGGAGTTACAAGTGAAGCTCACATTGCGCGTGTGGCGTCAGAAGGACGCTGACAGCAAGGGCAAGATGGTCAAGTACAAGCTCGACGACGTCGAGGAGGACATGTCCTTCCTCGAGATGCTCGACGTGCTCAACGAGAAGCTCACCCTCGAGGGTGAGAACCCGGTGTCGTTCGACCACGACTGCCGCGAGGGCATCTGCGGCTCGTGCGCCATGGTCATCAACGGCACCCCGCACGGCCCGCAGAAGAACACCACGACGTGCCAGCTGCACATGCGGCACTTCAAGGACGGCGACACGATCGACGTGGAGCCGTGGCGGGCCCGGGCGTTCCCGGTGATCAAGGACCTGGTGACCGACCGGTCGGCGTTCGACCAGATCATCCAGGCCGGCGGCTACGTCAGCGTCAACACCGGCTCGGCCCCCGAGGCGCACGCGACGCCGGTCGACAAGGTCTCGGCCGACGACGCGTTCGACGCGGCCACCTGCATCGGCTGTGGCGCCTGCGTCGCGGCCTGCCCCAACGGCAGCTCGATGCTCTACACGGCCGCGAAGATCACGCACCTCGGCCTGCTGCCGCAGGGTCAGCCCGAGCGGCAGACCCGGGCGATCAACATGCTGGCCAAGCAGGACGAGCTCGAGTTCGGCGGCTGCACCAACGTCGGCGCCTGCGCGGAGGTCTGCCCCAAGGGCATCCCGCTGGCGACGATCTCGCAGTTGAACCACGACGTCCTCGGCGCCACCCTCGCGGGGGCCCGGTCGGACTAGCTCCGAGCAGAACGACGAAGGGCCCGTTCGTCACCTCCTCCGGTGACGAACGGGCCTTTCGTACGTCCGGGGTCGATCAGGTCGCAGCGCCGACCCGGGTGTTCCCGGCCGCGGCCCGGCCGCGGATGCGCAGGGGCGTTCCCGACGAGGAGTCGGGTCGCGTGGCGCTGACCGGGAGGTCGGACGAGGCCGACCCGGCCGCGGAGCGCAGGTCGACCGAGGCGTCGACGCCCGCGTGCACGCCGACGCGGACGGAGCCGGCCCCGGTCGAGAGGTCGAGGTCGCCGGCGGAGGCGTCCCGGACCGTCACGTCGCCGCTGCCGCAGCGCACCGCGAGGTCGGCCGACACGCGCCCGGCGGTGACCGAGCCGCTCCCGGTCACCACCTCGGTGGAGGCCGACACCTGGTCGAGGAACACGTCCCCGGCCCCGCCCTTGCAGCGCAGCACGCCCTCGACCCGGCCGACGGTGACGTCGCCCGCGCCGCACCGGATCGACGACCGGGCGGCGACCCGGTCGAGCGAGACGGTGCCGGTGGTGCCGATCTCGACCTCGCCCGGCGTGCCCGCCACGTCGACCGGGGCGGCCCCGGCCCGCACGACGACGCCCGACGACTCCGGGGCGTGCACGGTCACCGCGAGGGGCACCGTGCGCAGCGCCATCTCCCGCGGGGAGCGGACGTGGAGCCGCCCGCCCTCCCAGGTGACCTCGGTGCCCGCCACGGCGCGGGCGGCCCGCTCCTCGGCCGACTCGTCGGTGCGCAGCCCGAGCCCGGCGATGGCGCCCAGGTCGAACCCGAACCGCCGCTCCAGGCCGCCGGCGGCGTCGACGAGCCCCGAGAGGCCCTGCATCCAACCGGGCGCGGACCCGGTGTCGGCCACGACGTCGACCCGGACCTGGTCGGACGCCTCCAGCCGGACGTCCACGCGCCCGGCGTCGATCTCGACGAGCAGGTCGGCCGGGCCGGTGGTGTCGAACCGCTCGTGGCGGCGGGTCGAGCCGTCGTCGGGACCGGGGGTCGAGCTGTCGTCGGCGCTCATCCCCGCACCCATCCCGAGACCCCGGAACCACCCTGGTCGTCGGGACCGGGTCCCGACGACGGCGGCGTCTCAGCCGTCCCGGGCGCCGGGGGCGTGGGCGCCGGCGGGGGAGTGGGGGCGTCGGGAGCAGCGTCCCCGGGCGTGCCGGGGCTGGGCGTGCCGGGGCTGGGGGTGTCCTCCCAGCGGCCGTCGCCCCACGAGCCCTCCCAGCGCCGGCGACCGGGGCCTCCACCGTGGCCCCGGGACGAGCCGCCCCAGGAGTCGCCCTTCAGCGCGCCCTGGACGGCCTGGGAGATCCACGAGTTGAGGGACATGCCCTGCGCGGCCGCGGCCTGCTCGGCCTGGCCCTTGATCTGGTCGACCAGGCGCAGGGTCATCCGGGAGATGTCGCCCATGTCGGCGCCGGCACCGAAGCCGGCGCCCGCCCCGGGACGGCGGAAGGGCCCGCCCGGACCCGCGAAGGGGCTCGACGCCGGACCGGCGAAGAAGCCGCCGGCGGACTCCTCGGACGGCGGGCCGTCCGTCTTGTCGACGGCGACGTCCACCTCCCGGCCGCGCAGGCGGAGCGAGACGTTGTGGCCGTCGACCTTCTCGGAGATCTCGGCGGCGAGGTCGGACAGGGCGTTCATCAGGGCGAGACGGACGGCGGGCTCGAGGGCCCCGGCCAGCGCGGTGCCGGCCCGGGCGGTCTGCTCGTCGCCCACCGAGGCCGCGTTGGCGAGGTCGTCCCGCAGAGCGGTGACGTAGGGCGTGAGGTCCATGACACCACTGTGACACCATCGCGACACCACGACAAGCAGCACATGGTGTCGTTCTGCGGTGCGCGAACGCCGTCGTGGTGTCGGGGCGCGGCGAGGGTGGTGTCGACGTACGCGATCGAGCGCGTGGACCGGTCACCGCCCGAGAGCTGCTAGACAGATGATCATGCCGAGCGCGACGGCGCGGAATGTCGCGCTCGACATGATCACCTGCCTGGCGGGGAGCTGATCCGGCGCTGCGTCCGCCGGGGACCGGTGGCGTCGCGGGACGTTCCTCCCTGCCAGTTACGGTGAAGCGTGGCCGAGACCGTGACGCCCCGGGTGCAGTTGATCGCCAAGACCGAGTTCGTCCCTCCGGCGGACGTGCCGTGGGAGACCGACGCCGACGGCGGGCAGGCGCTCGCCGAGTTCGCGGGCCGCGCCTGCTACCAGTCGTGGAGCAAGCCGAACCCGGCCACCGCGACCAACGCGGGCTACCTGCGCCACATCCTCGAGGTCGGCCACCTCTCGGTGCTCGAGCACGGGACGGTGAGCTTCTACCTCACGGGTATGTCGCGCAGCCTCACCCACGAGCTGGTCCGGCACCGGCACTTCTCGTACTCGCAGCTCTCCCAGCGCTACGTGCCCGAGGGCGACGCCGCGATGGTCGAGCCTGCCGTCATCGCGGACGACCCGGAGTTGCACGAGCTCTTCGCCGAGGCCTCGGCCGCCGCGCTGGCCTCCTACGAGAAGCTGCTCGCGGGCCTCGAGGAGCGCTTCTCCGACGAGCCGAACCGGACGCTGCGCCGCAAGCAGGCCCGGCAGGCGGCCCGGGCCGTGCTGCCGAACGCGACCGAGACCCGCATCGTCGTGACGGGGAACTACCGGGCGTGGCGGCACTTCATCGCGATGCGGGCCTCCGAGCACGCCGACGTCGAGATCCGTGACCTCGCCGTGCGCTGCCTCGAGGAGCTGCAGGCCGCGGTGCCCAACGTGTTCGCCGACTTCACGATCTCCGAGCTCGCGAGCGGCTCGCGCGTCGCGTCGAGCCCGTACATCACCGAGGGGTGACTGGCGCCAGGGTGGGGTAGCAGAGGGTCATGACTGCATCCCGGTCCACCGGCGCCGTGGCTGCCGCCGAGCGCAACGCCCTCGCCGACCTGTTCCTCGAGCGCGGGCCCGACGAGCCCACGCTGTGCGGGGACTGGACGACGAACGACCTCCTCGCGCACCTGGTGATCCGCGAGCGCCGGCCCGATGCCGCGCCCGGCATCCTCATCCCGCCGCTGGCCTTCTGGACCCAGCGGGTGCAGGCCCGGACCGCGCAGCGCGACTTCGGCGCCAACGTCGCCCTGATCCGCAGCGGCCCGCCCACGTGGAGCCCGCTGGCGCTGCCGCCGCTGGGCGGGGTCGACGTGCAGGAGTACTTCATCCACCACGAGGACGTGCGCCGCGCGGTCGAGGGCTGGTCGCCGCGCCCCGTCGACGAGGCCCGCGACAAGCTGCTGTGGACCCAGCTCGGGGTGCTCGGGAAGCTCGCGTACCGCTCGAGCCCGGTCGGGGTCACCCTGCGGCGCCCCGACGGCGCCGAGCACAACGCGAAGAGCGGCGCCCGGACGGTCACGATCGTCGGGGAGCCCAGTGAGCTGGTGCTGTTCACGAGCGGCCGGGAGCAGTGCGTCGTCTCGTTCGAGGGCGAGCCCGCCGACGTCGCCGCGGTCAAGGGCACCGACCGGGGGCTGTAGGTGGTCGACTGGGTGCCTACGGGCGACCCGCCGCTGGCCCCGGCGGGCGACGCGGTGGTCCGCGAGCACGAGGACCGGCTGCGCGTGGACCTGCCGCGGGACTTCCTCGCGGTGGCGCAGCACCGGCAGGGTGCGGCGCCCCATCCCGCGAAGGTGACCCTGCCCGACGGCTCGGCCACGGCCGTCGCCCGGCTGCTGCACTTCGGCGAGGGCTTCGGCAACATCGTGACCCGGGGCTTCCCCCTCGAGGGTGTGCTGGACAAGGGCGTGATCCCGTTCGCGGAGGACGTCGGCGGCGACGTCTTCTGCTTCTCCTTCCGGGAGGACTACGACCGTCCGCCCGTCGTGTTCTGGACCGTCGATCACGGGGCGGTCCGACTCGCGGACGACTTCACCGCGTTCGTCGCGATGCTGCACGACTGAGTGTCACGCCGGTCGCAGGAGTACCTCGGGCACCACGGGGTGCCCGGGGTCGCGGTACGGTGGTGGCGGCATGAGCACCAGTGGACCCCGGCCGAACCGGCCGACGAGGCTTGATCCGGTGCTCGCCACCCCCACTTCCCGCGGCCCCTCGTGGCCGCACCCCGCGGGCGTCCGCCCGCGACCCGACGTCGTGACATCGAGACGTCCCTGACCAGGAGGAACCCATCTCCGAGAACGTGACCACCGGGGTCGCCCGGTGAGCCGATCCACCGCGGGCCGCCGCCGCAGCACCAGCAACGGCGGCACCCCGAATCCCCAGCACCAGCAGCAGGCCGCGCCGCAGCAGCACGACTGCCACGCCACCGGCACCCCGACGCAGTCGGTCCCGCAGAGCTCCGGCGCCGTCGCCGACCGCGCGCCGAAGCCCCTCGCGAAGGGCGCCCTGCGCGTCGTCGCGCTCGGCGGTATCGGCGAGATCGGTCGCAACATGACCGTGCTCGAGTACGGCGGCCGGCTGCTCATCGTCGACTGCGGCGTGCTCTTCCCGTCGGAGGAGTCCCCCGGGGTCGACCTGATCCTGCCCGACTTCCGCGCCATCGAGGACCGCCTCGACGACGTCGACGCGCTGGTCCTCACGCACGGCCACGAGGACCACATCGGGGCCGTGCCGTTCCTGCTGCGCCAGAAGCCCGACCTGCTGATCGTCGGGTCGCGCTTCACGCTCGCCCTGGTGGCGGCCAAGTGCAAGGAGCACCGCCTCACGCCGCACCTGCTCGAGGTGCGCGAGGGCGACCGCAGCCACTACGGGACGTTCGACTGCGAGTTCTTCGCGGTCAACCACTCGATCCCCGACGCGCTGGCCGTCGCCGTGCGCACCCCGGGTGGCACCGTCCTGCACACCGGCGACATCAAGCTCGATCAGCTGCCCCTCGACGGCCGGCTCACCGACCTGGCCGGGTTCTCCCGCCTGGGCGACGAGGGCGTCGACCTGCTGCTGATCGACTCGACGAACGCCGAGGTCCCGGGCTTCGTCACGCCCGAGCGCGACATCGCGCCGGTCATCGACGACGTCTTCCGCCGCGCGCCGAGCCGGCTGATCGTCGCCTGCTTCGCGAGCCACGTGCACCGCGTTCAGCAGGTGCTCAACGCCGCGGACAAGCACAAGCGCAAGGTCTGCTTCACGGGTCGCTCGATGGTCCGCAACATGGGCATCGCCGCCGACCTCGGCCTGCTCGACATCCCCGAGGGCCTGCTCGTCGACCTCGACGACGCCCTGGCGATGCCCGAGAAGGACGTGGTCCTCGTGTCGACCGGCTCGCAGGGCGAGCCGCTGTCGGCGCTGGGCCGCATGGCCCGCGGCGACCACCGCCAGATCACGATCACCCCGGGCGACACCGTCGTCCTGCTCTCCAGCCTCATCCCGGGCAACGAGACCGCGGTGTTCACCGTGATCAACGGCCTCACCCGCCTCGGCGCCGAGGTGGTCCACTCGGGCGTCGCGAAGGTGCACGTCTCCGGGCACGCGAGCGCGGGGGAGCTGCTGTTCCTCTACAACGCGCTGCGCCCCCGCAACGTCATGCCGGTGCACGGCGAGTGGCGCCACCTGCGCGCCAACGCCGCGATCGCGAAGCGCACGGGCGTCCCCGAGGACCGCGTGGTCATCGCCGAGGACGGCGTGGTGGTCGACGTCGTCGACCGCAAGGCCGCGATCGCCGGCCGCGTCGAGGTCGGGCACGTCTACGTCGACGGCAACCAGGTCGGCGACGTCGGCGAGTCGACGCTCTCGGACCGGCTCGTGCTCGGCGAGGGCGGCTTCATCTCGATCACCGTCGCCGTCGAGGGTGCCACCGGCCGCGCCGTCGCCCCGCCGAAGATCTCCGGTCGCGGCTTCTCCGACGACCCGAAGGCCCTCGAGAACGTCGTCTCGCTCGTCGAGATGGAGCTCTCGCGCACCGAGGCCGAGGGGATCACCGACACCCACCGCATCGCCCAGTCGGTGCGCCGCGTGGTGGGCAAGTGGGTCGGCGAGACCTACCGGCGGCGCCCGATGATCGTCCCGACGGTCCTGCCCGTGTGAGTACTCGTGAGCACTTTCCGGGCCTATGGGCCCGGAAAGTGCTCACGAGCGGCCACGCACATACCGGCGGACCGGCTCCCACAGGTCGGGGAGCACCAGGTCCACCTGCTCGGGGTGGTACCAGGCCACGTGCAGGCTGACCGCCAGCGTCCCGGGAACCGGCTCGACGACGGGCCGCGCGGCCACGTAGGTGGTGGCGATGCCGTCGACCACCTCGCGCCCGATCACCTTCCCGGCCCGAATCCGCACGCGGGTCTCCTCCAGGCAGCCCCGCTCGGCCGTCGCGCCGACCGACTCCCGCGCTTCCGGACGACCGCCGGGGAGCACCGCGGGCGGCGTCTGCCCGGGTCGGTGCAGCAGCAGCACGCCGGGCGCGGCGGTCACCACCGCCAGCACGAGGTGGTTCTCCCGGCTCACGCGCTCTTCCTACCGTGCCGGGGGCTGCGCGAGCAGTTCCACCACGCGTTCCCGACGACGCTCCTCGGTGCCCGCGGGCAGGCGGCCGGCCCGCCGGAGGGTCGCGAGGCCGTGCAGCGCCGCCCACCCGATCTCGGCGTCCTCGGGGTCCCCCGCCAGCGTCGTCCGGAAGACCTCGAAGCCGCCCCGGAGCGGCGCGGGCGTGTCGTCGGAGGCGAAGGGGAGCAGGGCGAGGTCGAACATCGCCGTGTAGACGGCCGGGTGGCCCGCGGCGAAGTCGAGGTAGGCGTCGGCCAATGCCGCCACGGCCGTGCGCCCCTCCCGGTCACCGACGGCCTCGCGCAGCGTCCGCTCCAGGTCGACGAACCCCTCCAGCGCGACGGCCGCGACGATCTCGTCCTTGCCCCCGGGGAAGTGGCCGTAGAGCACGGGCTGGCTGTACTCGATGCGGTCGGCGAGCCGCCGGGTGGTCACGGCGTCCCAGCCCTGGTCCTCGGCGAGCTCCCTCGCCGCGTCGACGATCCGGCCGTGCCGGAGCGCCCGCTCCCGGACCTTGCGCTGCTGGACGGCCACACCCGGAATCTAGCAGCGCTAGCAATTGCGCGGAAGAAGCGCTAGCGTCGGCACTGTTCCTAGCAGCGCTAGATCCTGGAGAGTCCGATGGACGTTGTCGCCGTGGTGACGGTCGTGGTGGTGGGCCTGCTGGTGGGGGTCGAGTTCGCGGTGGCGGTCTTCGTGAACCCGATCCTCGACCGGCTGCCCGGGACGGCGGGCCTGCTGGGCCGCAGCGCCGGGGCGACGGTGCTCGGGCGCCTGATGCCGTTCTGGTACATCGGCGCGACGCTGCTCGGCGTGCTGTGGCTGGTCCTCGGCTGGGGGAGCGCCGCGGTCGTCCCCGTCGGGGTCGGGATCGCGCTGCTCGTCGTCGCGATCGTGCTGTCGGTGACGCTCCTCGTGCCGATCAACGACCGGGTGCGGACGTGGAGCGAGGGCGACGCGCCGGCCGACTGGCGCGACCAGGTCGGGCGCTGGGACCGGCTCCACTACGGCCGCACCGCGCTGCTCGTCCTCGCGTTCGCGGCGGTCTCGACCGGCTTGTCGCTCGTCTGAGCCTCAGACGAAGCCGACGGCGGCCGGGTAGCCCACCGCCCGGCGGCCGCCGGTGCCCGGGTGCGGCCAGTCGACGACGTCGACGACGCCCGGGGCGACCGGGTCGATGACCGAGAAGAGCCCGGCGATCTCCTCCTCGGTGCGCACCGCGATCCCGGCGACGCTGCGCGAGTAGGTCGAGTCGAGCAGGTCGACGGTGGGCCGGCGCACCCGCGCCCCGTGGCTCACCGCGAGCACGCTGCCCGCGGGGAGTCGGCTGCGCCAGTCGCGCAGCAGGGCGGCGATGTCGTCGTGGACGAAGTGCAGGACCCCGCAGGCGAGCACGGCGACCGGTCGGGAGAGGTCGAGGACCGCGGCGACGTCGGGGGCGCTCAGGACGCATGCCGGGGCGCGGAGGTCGCCCCAGGTCACGGTCACCCGCGGCATGTCGGCGACGAGCTCGCGGGCGTGGGCGACGGCCACCGGGTCGAGGTCGACGTAGGCCACCCGGGCGTCGGGGTTCACCGCGTGGACGATGCCGTGGACCGACTGGATCGACGGGATGCCGCAGCCGAGGTCGAGGAACTGGTCGATCCCGCGCTGATGCGCCCAGCGGATCACCCGGCGGACGAACGCCCGGTTGGCGCGGGCCCGGCACTCCGCGAGGGGGTCGAGCTGCAGGATGTCGGCCGCGGCCCACCGGTCGACGGCGAAGTTCGCGCTGCCGCCCAGCAGGCAGTCGATCGTGCGGGCGTAGTTCGGGAGCTCGAGGTCGGCGGCGGTCGACGCGATCCGGTCGAGGGTGAGGCCCAGGTCGTACGGCAGCACCGTGCCGGGGGCGGGCGGCCCCGGCGGCGGCGGTGCGGGGTAGTGCTCGACCGGCATGAGCCACTCCTTCGGAGGTATGTACTCACCATGTCGTGACGACGCGCCCGAGCGTGAGCTCACGAACGGGTGAACCTCCCCGGACGGCGGACCGAACCGGTCTCGTCGACACTGGATGCGTGACGACGACCGCAGTGCGGATCAGCACGGTCACCTCCCCGACGGTCCTGCTCGCCGTGCTCTACCCGGTGGTCGGCGCCCTCGCGGCGGGTCCGGCCGGCATCGCGTGGTCCCTGCTGGGGATGGTGTTCACGGTGGTGATCCCGGCCGCGATCGTCGACGTCGGCGTCCGGCAGGGCCGCTACACCGACCATCACCTCTCGCGCCGCGAGCAGCGGGCGGTCCCGCTCGGGCTCGCCGCCGCGTCCGTGCTCGTGGGCCTCGCGGTCCTCGCGCTCGCGGGGGCGCCGCGCCCGATCGTGGCCCTGCAGGTCGCGGTCCTGGTGACGGTGCTCGTCGCGACCACGGTGACGCTGTGGTGGAAGGTCAGCTTCCACGTCGCGGTGGTCGCGGCCGCCGCGTGCGTGCTGACCCTGCTCGGCGGCGGGTGGTGGGCGCTGTCGTGGCTCGCGGTCCCGGTGGTGGGGTGGGCGCGCCTGCGGCTGACCGCGCACACGCTCGCGCAGGTGATCGTCGGGGGCCTGCTCGGGGCGGGCGTCACGGGCGCGGTGTTGATCACCGCGGGCGTAGCCTGACCGCCATGGGCGTGACCTGGGACCCGGGCCTCTACCTCGACTTCGACGACCACCGTTCGCGCCCGTTCGCCGACCTGCTGGCCCGGGTCGGCGCCCGCGAGCCGCGCCACGTGGTCGACGCCGGGTGCGGGCCCGGCCACCTGACGGAGGTGCTCGCGCGCCGCTGGCCCGGCGCCCGGATCAGCGCGTTCGACTCCTCGCCCGAGATGGTGGCCGCGGCCCGGGAGCGCGGGGTCGACGCGGTGCAGGCGTCCGTGCAGGACTGGGAGCCCGAGGGCGACGTGATCGTGAGCAACGCGGTGCTGCAGTGGGTGCCCGGGCACCGCGAGCTGCTGCGGCGCTGGCTCGAGGGCCTCCCGGACGAGGGGTGGCTCGCGGTCCAGGTGCCCGGCAACTTCTGGGCGCCCTCGCACGTGCTGGCCCGGGAGACCGCGCAGCACTTCGGCGTCCCCCTGCAGGACGCAGCCACCGTGGCCGATCCGGCCGACTACGCCGAGGACCTCGCCGGGGCCGCCGCGGTCGACGTCTGGGAGACCACCTACCTGCAGCGGCTCACCGGTGACGACCCGGTGCTGCGCTGGATCTCCGGCACAGCCCTGCGCCCGGTCCGCGACGCGCTGTCCGACGACGAGTACGCCGCCTACACCGCCGAGCTCGCCCCACGGCTGCGCGAGGCCTACCCGGCGCGGCCCGACGGCTCGACCTGGTTCCCGTTCCGCCGCCTCTTCGTGGTGGCGCGGGCCGACTGAGGGGTCGGCGCCGACGGGTCAGGCCAGCCACTCCAGCCAGGCCGCCCCGGGGTGGGCGAGCCCGAGGACCCGCCCCGACACCGCGCCGTCGCGCACCGAGACCCGCCCGACGACGCCCGTCACGCCCTCCCGGCACGCCGCGACCGCCCGGTCGGGGACCGGCAGGCCCTGGACGCTGTCACTTCCGTCCGGGCCGAGCGGCACCAGCGGATCGACCGAGATCCACTCGAGGTCCCGCCCGAGCGTCGGGAGCAGCGCGCGGAACCGCTCGCGGTCGTCGTCGGGGAGGAAGACGTGCACGTAGGTGTCGACGAGCACCGGTAGGGCGTCGTCGGGCAGGCCGGCGACGACGTCGGCGAGCGAGGTGACCAGGTCGCCGCGGACCAGCGTCGCCGGGTGCTCGCGGGCGATCGCGGAGGCGGCCGCGAACCGGTCGACCGCGCCGGTCTCGGGCGGGACGCACGCGGCGAGCCACGCGCGGACCTCGTCGACGGCGAGGTCGAGCGGTTCGGCGTCCACGCCCACCCGGGCGGCCACCGTAGGCACCGCGCGCGGCAGGGGAGGGGTGGCGCCGCGCAGGGCGCACACGAGCTGCACCGGCGACGACTCGTCGCCGACGCCGGCCGTGTCGCCGAACCGGTAGTGGTAGCGGTCGAGGTGCAGGCCGAGGCCCGCCCCGGTGCCGAGGTCGACCAGGGCGATCGGCCGGTCGGGGGCGTCGCGGAGCACCTCGCCGAGCACCGCCAGGACGTCGGCGCTGCGGCCCACCTCGTTCATCTGGTAGCGGTGCGCCCGGCACAGCTCGGCGAGCTCGGTGGCGTTCTCCGCGGCGAAGGCGGCCAACGTGGGGGCGAAGGCGTCGTCGAGCGGGGGCTGCCCCGAGCCCGGGGTCGGGTAGTAGCCCGCGAGCGGCTCGGGGTGGTCGCGCCCGACGAGGTACTGCAGGGCGGCCGAGAGGAGCAGCGGCGGCAGCTTCTCCGGCGGGACCGCGACCGCGAGGTCGAGCAGCACCTCCTCGTCGGCGACGGCGCGGAAGGTGGCCGCCGTGAGCGCCCAGGAGTCCGGCGCGCCCGGCGGGGACCACCCGGCGGCGATCCCGAGGGCCTGGTCGCGGACCCGGGCGCGGGCGTCGTCGGTCATCGCCGCAGGGTAGCGACGGCCGAGGCTGTCGGGGGGCTCTGTCATGGTGCCGCGCATGGACACAGCGATCCCGCGGCCGCCCGATCTCGACGTGGTCCGCGAGTCGTACGACCGGGCGGCGGACGCCTACGTCGAGATGGTGACGACGACCGGTCTCGGCGACATCCGGGCCCATCCCTGGCTCAGGGCGGCGATGGACGTGTTCGCCGACGCGGTCGTGGGGCGGGGCCCGGTCCTCGACGTCGGGTGCGGACCTGGCCAGGTCACGGCCTACCTCGTGGAGCGCGGCGTGGACGCGTCCGGCGTCGACCTCTCGCCCCGCATGGTCGAGCACGCGCGGCGGGCGTACCCGCACTGCCGGTTCGAGGTGGGGTCGTCGACCGAGCTCGACCTGGCCGACGGGTCGTTCGCGGGGCTGATGGGCTGGTGGTCGCTGTTCAACCTGCCGCGCGACGTCCTGCCGCCCGTGCTCGCCTCGTTCGCCCGGGCGCTGATGCCGGGCGGCCACCTCATCGTCGCGTTCCACGTCGGCGACGACGACCTCGTCCGCACCGAGGCCTACGGGGGCGTCCCGGTGCGGTGGACCACCCACCGGTGGCGGCCCGAGCAGCTCGTCGCACTGATCGAGCATGCCGGGCTGCAGCTGGTGGCCGAGCTGCGGCTCCCGGCGCCGGGGCCGGTCGGGTCGGGCGTGGTGCTCGTCGCCCGGGCCGACCGGTGAGTGCCTCAGGCGACCGGCGCGCCCCGGGGGGCGAGCAGCGCGGCGGCCGAGCCGGCGCGCACCAGCTCCGCCTCGGCCGGGTCGAGTCCCGCCGCCGCGAGGCGTTCCCGCGGGTCGGTCACGCTCATGTCGAACGGGAAGTCGGTCCCGAGCGCCACCCGGTCGGCCCCCGCCGCCGCGACGAGGAACCGCAGGGCCTCGGGGGTGTAGACGAGCGAGTCGAACCACAACCGCCGCAGTGCCGCGCTCGGCGGGGCCGGAGCCACGCGGTCGCCGGTCCGGGCGTGCCAGGCGTGGTCCTGGCGGGCCGTCCCGTACGGGAAGAAGCCGCCGCCGTGCGCGGTGAGCAGCCGGCAGCCCTCGTCCGGAAGGCCCGCGGCGACCAGCCGGGACAGCGCCACGGTGGTCTCCACCGGGTTGCCGACCGTGTTCGACAGATAGCCCACGTCGAGCCGCTCGCCGAGCGTGCAGCCCCACGGGTGCAGGAACACGATCGCCTCGAGCTCGGCCGCCGCCGCCCAGAACGGCGCCAGCGACGGGTCGTCCAGTTCCCGACGACGCCCGTCCGGCCCCGTCACGAACGTCGCGATCTCCACGCCCCGGAGCCCGTCGTCCATCGCGCGGCGCAGGGTGGCGACGGCGAGGTCGGGGTGCTGCAGCGGGGCGGTGCCCAGGCCGACGAGGCGGTCGGGCGCGGCGGCGCAGTGCTGGGCGACCCCCTGGTTGACCGCGGCGGCGTAGCGCCCGGCGAGGTCGGCGTCGGCCCAGTAGTGGTGGATCGGCATGGGGCTGACGAGCTGCACGTCGATCCCGGCGCGGTCGCAGGCGGCGAGCCGGCGCCCGACGTCGGTGAGGTCGGGGACCAGGGCCCCGATCTGCTCGCGGTTGACCCGCGAGGAGGCCGGCCCGGCGGCGCGACCCTCCTCGGCACGGGCGGCGCCCAGGGCCGGCTCGTCGGCCACGAGGGCCTCGGCGGCGCCGACGAGGAGGTGGGCGTGGACGTCGACCGTCGGGGTCACACGTTCTCCTTCTGCGTCGGGCGGGTGCGCGGACGGACCCGGGCGGGCGGGATCTCCACGCGCTCGACGCCGGGCACCACGCGGTTGGTCAGGGTCCCGATGCCCTCGACGGTCAGGGTCACCACGTCGCCCGGGGCGAGCGGGGGCAGCTCGTCGCGGGCGACGCCACGGCCCCACAGCTCGCCGAGGCAGCCGCCGTTTCCGCAGGTCCCGGAACCGAGGACGTCGCCGGGGCGCACCTCGGTGCCCCGGGAGGCGTACGCGACGAGGTCGCCGAAGGTCCAGCCCATGTTCGAGAGCAGGTCCTCGCCGACGGTGCGGCCGTTGATCGCCGCGTGCAGGGCCAGCGGCAGGAAGCCGTCGGGGTCGGGCGTGAACTCGTCGGCGGTGACCAGCCACGGGCCCAGCGTCGTCGCGGTGTCCTTGCCCTTCGCGGGGCCGAGGCCCACCTGCATCTCGCGGCCCTGCACGTCGCGGGCCGACCAGTCGTTCAGCACCGTGTAGCCCGCGATGTGGCCGGTCGCGTCGGTAGGGGACAGGTCGCGCCCCGTCCGGCCGATGACCGCGGCCACCTCGAGCTCGAAGTCGAGCACGGAGCAGCCCGGCGGCACCGGGACGTCGTCGTCGGGACCGATCGTCGCGTAGGGGTTGGAGAAGTAGAAGGTCGGCGCGTCGTACCAGGCGTCGGGGACCCCGCCGGCCTCGCCCGACACCCCGCGGCGCACGCCCTCGACGTGCTCCTCGAAGGTGACGAAGTCGCGCACCGTCGGGGGCTGCAGCGGCGCGAGCAGCCGCACGGAGTCGAGTGCGACGGCCGGCCGGCGCAGCGCGTCGGTGCCCGCCTCGAGCAGCGAGCCCGAGCGCAGCAGGTCGAGCACGGTCACGGCGGAGTCGAGCACGTGAACGTGGTCGTCCACGACCACGCCGACGCGAACGGCATCGTCGTGAAGAACGCTGGCGATCCGCATCAGACGGGGGGAGCGACGAAGACGCCGCGGTCGGGGTCGTTGAACGACTTCTTCGCGACGAACTCGCTCATCGGGTTCGCGGTGCCCCACTGGTCGGAGACCATCGGGTCGCTGGTGTCGTAGAGGCTCGGGTGCCAGCTGTCCTCGTCGAGCGACTCCAGCTCCGTCGTGTACTCGACGGTGTTGCCCTGCGGGTCGAGGAAGTAGGAGAACGTGTTGTTCCCGGCCATGTGCCGACCGGGGCCCCACACCTTCTCGACGCCCGCGCGGAGCAGCCGCCCGGTGCCGCGCATGTACTCGTCGATGCCGCGCAGCTCGAACGACGCGTGGTGCAGCGACACGTGCGGGCAGCGCGCGATGGCGAGCGAGTGGTGCTGGGGGTTGCAGCGCAGGAAATACATCATCTCGCCCATGTGCGGGGAGGTGAGGGTGTCGGAGAGCTTGAAGTCGAGGTGGCGGTCGTACCAGGCGACGAGCGCCTCGGGCTGCGGCGAGTTGATCACCACGTGGGAGAGCTTGACCGGGACCGACTCGCCCTCGGCGATCTTGCGGTGCTCGCGCACCGCGACGTCGGAGGACACCTCGATGGTGCGGCCCTCGAGGTCGAAGAACCGGAAGCCGTAGCCGCCGCCGGGGGTCTGCAGCTTGTCGGGGGTGTTCACGAGGGTGACGCCCTCGCGCCCGAGCTTCTCGGCCAGGGCGTCGACGTTGGCGGCCGTCCCGGCGCCGAACGCGATGAGGTCGACGCGCTTCTCGCGGTCGGCGCGCAGCCGCACCTGGTACTGCTCGGGCGAGCCCTGGGCGGCGAGGAACGCGATGCCGGTGTCGGTGGTCTCGGGCGAGAGCTGCCAGAGGTCGCGGTAGAAGGCGAGCTGGCGGTCGAAGTCGGGCACGCCGAGGTCGACGTGCCGGAGGTGGGTGATCAGGCGGTCCATCTCGAATCCCTTCAGGGGCGCTGCGAGAGCAGCGCGGAGGTGCGGGCCATGAGGCCGGGGACGTCGGCGGTGCCGCCGGCCTGGGGCGGCGGCTCGTGGGCGAGCAGCCAGTGCGCGAGCTGCACGGAGTTCCCGACGACGGCCCCGGCCCGCGGCTGCCGGCGTGCGCAGTAGGCGGTCAGGGCGGACTCGAGGTCGTCGCTGCGCAGCACCTCGTCGGCCAGGACGGTCGCATCCTCGAGGGCCTGCGCCGCGCCCTGGGCGAGGGTGGGCGGGCAGGAGTGCGCGGCGTCGCCGGCGAGGACCACTCGGTCGCGGTGCCAGGGGCCGTCAACGACGTGGTGGGTGAACCAGGTGTAGTTGACCCGCGCCGCGTCGGTCATCCGCTCCCGGATCTCGGTCCAGGGCCCGCCGTAGTGCGCGGCGAGGTCGCGCATCGTCGCGAGCCGCTCGTCGCCGGACAGGCCGGTCCGGTCGGCGGCGTCCTCGACGAGGTACGCGTAGATCGAGTCGTCGCCGGTCGGGCAGTACCCGGCGATGTAGGCCGCGCCGCCGTAGGTGAGGTCGGTGCGGGTGATGCTCGCGGGCCTCGTCGTGAACACCCGCCAGATGCCCATGCCGAGCGGCTCGGGCGTCGTCGGGATACCGATCGCGGAGCGCACGCCGGAGTTGAGGCCGTCCGCTCCCACGACGAGGTCGTAGGTCTGGGCGGTGGCGCCGGAGACGGAGCGAAGCGGAGCTCGACCATCGACCTGGGAGAGGGACGCGTGCCCGTCGGGCGTGACGGACTCGAGGCGGGTGGCCATCCGGACCTTGGCGCCGACCGCCGCGGCCCGCTCCAGCAGCAGGCGGGCCATCACCGCACGCGGCATCCCGACGGTGGCCGGCAGGTCGTCCCCGCCGGTCTTCGCGTCGGGGAACTCCGCGATCACGGTGCCGTCGGGGGTGCGCAGGCCGAGGACGTCGAAGGCGTAGCCGTGCGCGAGGACGTCGTCGAGCACGCCGAGGTCCGAGAACACCCGCAGCGCGTTGCCCTGCAGGGTGATGCCCGAGCCGCTGCCGGTGACGTCGGGCGCCGCCTCGACGAGGTCGACGGCCACCCCCGCCCGGGCGAGGAGGATCGCGGTGGCGGCGCCGGCGGCGCCACCTCCGACGACGAGCACGTTGCGAGGAGCCATCACTTCACCGCGATCGGGTTGACGGGGGAGCCGACGGCGCCGGTGATCCGCAGCGGCGCGGCGGTCAGGAAGAACTCGTAGCGGCCGTCGGCCGCACAGTCCTCGGCGAGACCGTCGAGGTCCCACATCTCGCCGAGGAACAGGCCCAGGTGCGGGATCGCGATCTGGTGCAGCGGCTGGAAGGCCGGCTCGAACTCGTTCGGCCGCACCTCGACGCCCCAGGTGTCGGTGGCGATGGCGGCGATGCCGGTGCGGTGCAGCCACTCGGCGGTGGTGAACGACAGGCCGGGGGCGGGGCCGCCGGCGTAGCCGCCCCAGCCCTCGCGGCGGGTGCGGGCGTACTGGCCGGTGCGCACGCAGACGATGTCGCCCTCGCGGATCTCGACGCCCTGGCCGGCGGCGATCTCGTCGAGTTCGTCGGCGGTGATCGGGTAGGAGTCGGGGAGCTCGCCGCGGGCGTCGCCGAGGGCCCGCCCGGCGTCGAGGAGCACCCCGCGCCCGGCGAGGTGGGCCGCGGCGGTCTCGATGCCGGTGAGCAGGTCGCCCTCGACCCGGACGACCTCGGCGGCGTTCCGCCCGTTCCAGGCGTGCCCGTGGTCGAAGATGTGCCCGAGGCCGTCCCACTGGGTGGAGCACTGCAGGGGCATGGCGATGACGTCGTCGGCGCCGCCGATGCCGTGCGGGAACTCGCCGTCGAGGGCCTCGTGGCCGGTGCCGAGCATCGTGTGCACCGGGTTGGTGCGCTTTCTCCACCCGTGCTGCGGGCCGGCCTCGTCGAACGGCTGGGACAGCGAGAAGGTGGCGCCGGTGCGGACGCAGGCCGCGCCCTCGAGGCGCTTGGCCGGGGTGAGCAGGTTCAGGGTGCCGAGGACGTCGTCCGGGCCCCACCGGCCCCAGTTCGAGACGCGGGCCGCGGTGGCGGCGACGGCGTCCTCGGGCTCGGCGGGGTCGAACCCGGCGGCGACGATCGCGCTGGTGTCGGTGCTCATTCCGCCACGACCCGCGTGCGCTGCGTGCCGAGCGGACCGACGGTCCCGGTCATGACGTCGCCGTCGCGCAGCAGCCGGCCGAGCGCCATGCCGTTGCCGGCGGGGCTGCCGGTGAGCACCAGGTCGCCCGGGCGCAGCGGCGTGATCTCCGAGGCCGCCGCGATGAGGGCCGCGACGTCGAAGAGCATGTCCTTGGTGGTCTCGTCCTGCATCACCTCGCCGTTGAGCTCGAGGCGGATGCGCAGGTCCCCGACGTCGCCGACGTCGCGGGCGGCCACGAGCCACGGGCCGAGCGGGGTGAAGCCGGGGCCGTTCTTGCCGCGGAACCAGTCGGTGCCGATCTCGGGCATGTCGCGGCGGAACACCTGGTCGCGGGCGGTGAGGTCGTTGGCGATGGTGTACGCGGCGACGTGGTCGAGGGCGTGCTCGCGGTCGACGCGGAACGCCTCGCGGCCGATCACCGCGGCGAGCTCGAGCTCCCAGTCGAACTTCTGCGTCCACGCCGGGATCGTCACGTCGTCGAACGGGCCGGTGACCGCGGACGGCAGGCCGATGAAGAGGTAGGGGGTGCCCTCGGCGGCGCGGCGGTCCATGAGCTCCGCGACCTCGGCCCGGATCTCGTCGTCGGGCCGGGTGCCGCGCTCGGCGTGGTGGGCGGCGGCGAGGTCGATGACGTGGGTGCGGTAGTTCGCGCCCGACTGGAGGATCTGGCCGGGCTCGAGCGGGGCGTGCACCCGCAGGCCCGCCAGCGGCTCGCCGCCGGTGCGGGTGTCGAGCTCCGGGAGCACCGTGTCCCAGGCGGTCAGCAGGTCGCGGGTGGTCGGGGCGAGCGCAGCGACGGGGGAGGCCGCAGCGGCCAGGTCGGAGAGGTCGACGACGGTCTCCGCGTCGGTCACGAGCCCCGGGAACGGTCGATCCTCCCCGGGCCTCGAGAAGGTCCCCACCCTGATCATGCTTCCTCCGCGACGTCGATGGCGTGTGCCCCACGACTGTGCGGGCGGTCACGGTCGGCCCGGAAGAGCGAACTGGTGATGGGCGGCATCCATGCGGTCGATCCCCGGGGCTACCGGGACGGCCCGCAGCCCCGGAGCACGACGTCGACCAGCGGTTCCACCTCGGCGGCGGTGACGGCCTCGCCGCGCCAGAGCAGGCGGTAGTAGGCCGACCCGTGGACGAGGTCGAGCACGAGGTCGGGGGCGAGGTCCGCCGCGACGGCGCCCTCGCGCTGCGCGCGCCGCACGTGCTCGATCCCCGCCGCCCGGACGTCGGCGAGGGAGGCCCCGAACGCCTTCTCGATGCGCTCGTCGCCGGCGGCCGCGGCCAGCAGCTCGGCGGCCGGGCGTCGGACTGCCCCGGCCGCGAAGGCCCGCGAGAGCCGGGTGAGGGTGCGGACGAGAAAGGCCCGCAGGTCCTCCCCGGTCGGGCCCGGCTCCTCCGGCTCGGCGCCGGGGGTGGCGGCGACGGCGAGGAGCACGTCGTCGATGTCGTCGAAGCGGCGGTTCACCGCGGGGAGGCTCACGCCGGCCCGGCGGGCCACCAGGGCCCGGGTGAGGCCGGCCCGGCCGACCTCGTCGAGCAGCTCGACACAGGCGGCGACGACGGCCCGGTCGATCTCGGGGTCGCGGGGACGGGGCACGCGCGATACGTTACCCGGGATAACGGAACTCGACGGAAGGCAGCACCATGGCCTCGCAGCACGCCCGCTACCGCGCCGACGTCGACGGCCACCGGGTCGAGATCGAGTTCGATCGCCGGCGCGTCGTCCTCAACGAGGTCCGGGTGTTCGTCGACGGCGAGCAGGTCGACCGGGGATCGGTGTTCTACGGCGACAAGGAGCTGCGGGCCCCGGTCGGCTCCTCCGAGCTGACCGTCGTGGTCACCTCCGGCATGGTCGGCGAGCTGCTCCGGGCCCAGGTCCGGCGCGACGACGGGGCGTGGGTGGACCTGCGCGACACCACCGCGGCCTGAGGTCACCTGTCCCCGCGCGCCCGCGTGCGGTATCCCTGTCCGATGCGCGACGGGTCGAGGTCGACCGCGGCCGGGCCGTCCCCCGACGCCCCGCCCCGGGCCCTCCGGCTGGCCAACCTCGACCTCAACCTGCTGCTCTCGCTGCGGGCCCTGCTCGGCGAGCGCAACGTCACCCGGGCCGCCGCCGTGCTCGGGCTCTCCCAGCCCGCCGTCAGCGCGGCCCTCGCCCGGCTGCGCCGGCACTTCGGCGACGAGCTCCTCACCCGCGTCGGCAACCGCTACGAGCTGACGCCGCTCGCCGTGCGCCTCGTCGACCGGGTGGAGACCGCGGTCGGCGGGATCGAGCGCGTCTTCTCCGCGGCGCCCGACTTCGACCCGGCCGCCACCACCCGCGAGTTCACCCTGCTCGTCTCCGACTACGCCACCACGGTGTTCGGCCCGCCGCTGGCTGCGGCGTTCGCCCGGCACGCCCCGGGCGCGCGGCTGCGGCTGAGCCCGCACCGGCCCGACGACGTGGTGGGCGCCGCCGAGCGGCTCCGCGGGGTCGACGGACTGCTGCTACCGCACGGCTTCGTCGACGACCTGCCCTTCCTCGACCTCTACGAGGACACCTGGGTGGTGCTCGTGGCGTCGGGCAACGACCGGGTGGGGGAGACCGTCACCCTCGACGACCTCGCCGCCCTGCCGTGGGTCACCGTCTACCACCGACCCACCGCGTTCACCCCCGCCAGCCAGCAGCTGCGCGCCCACGGCATCGAGCCGCGCCCGCAGGTCGTCGTCGAGTCGTTCCTGCCGATCCCCGACCTCGTCGCGGGCACCGACCGGGTCGCCCTGGTGCAGGCGCGGCTCGCCGCGCGGCTGCGGCCCGACGACGGCGTGCGGGTCCTGCCGTGCCCCTTCGCCGCCGCCCCGCTGGTCGAGGCGATGTGGTGGCACCCCATGTACGACGCCGACCCGGCCCACCGCTGGCTGCGCGGCCTGGTCGCCGACGTGGGGGCCGAGCTCCCCGCGCCCGTCATCGACCGGACGGATGGCGACCCCCAACCGGAGTGATTTCCGATCACCGGTCGCCCGCCCCGACACTCGCCACACGTGTGGTGCCGATCACGGCCCCCCGAGTGACGTGGAGGACGACCGTGACGGTGATCGGCCAGGACGAGGACCAGGGCAGGGCGGCCCGGACCGGGCGGGGGACGGGGCCGGGCGCGATCCTGCTCGCGGGCAGCTGCCTGCCGATCCTGGGGTCGGTGCTGCTCGCACCGGTGCTGCCGCGGCTGATGGAGGCGTTCTCCACGACGGCGGGCGTCGAGGTCCTCGTCCCGATCGTGCTCACCGCCCCCGCGCTGATGATCGGCCTCCTGGCCCCGTTCGCCGGCCGCCTGGTCGACGCGGCCGGGCGCAAGCGGGTGCTCGTCGTCGCGCTGGTGATCTACGCGCTGTTCGGCACGGCGCCGCTCTACCTCGACTCGCTGGGCGCGATCGTCGGCAGCCGGGTCGGTGTCGGCATCTGCGAGGCCGCGATCATGACCGCCTGCACGACGATGCTCGCCGACCTCTTCGACGGCACCGCGCGCGACCGCTGGTTCGCCCGCCAGACCATCGCGACGACGCTCGCGGCCACCGTGTTCTTCGGCCTCGGCGGTGCCCTCGGCGCCGTCAGCTGGCGCGCGCCCTTCGTCCTCTACGCCGCCAGCCTCGTGATCGCGGCCCTCGTCGCGGCGTTCGTGCGCGACACCGGGCGCACCCCGGCCGCGGCGCTCCCGCCCGTGCCGTGGCGCCTGATCGCCGTTCCGTGCCTGGTCACCCTGTTCGGCGGCATCGTCTTCTACACGCCGATCGCGGAGCTCTCGCTCGTGCTCGCCTCGGTCGGCGTCACCTCCACCGCCACGATCGGCCTCGTCAGCGCCGTCGCCTCGCTCGCGACGGCGGCCGGCGGGTTCACCTTCGGCCGCGTCGCCCGCCGCGGCCCCGCCGTGCTGCTCCCGGTCGCCCTCGCGCTCGCCGGGGTGGGCCTCGTCGTCGTCGGGATCTCCTCGTCCGTGCCGGTGATCGCCGTCGGCGCCGTGATCGCCAGCGCCGGCACCGGCCTGCTGCTGCCGACGCTGCTGACCTGGGCGCTCTCGGGTCTCGGGTTCGCCGAGCGCGGCCGGGGCACCGGGATGTGGACCGCCGCGATGTTCATCGGCCAGTTCTTCTGCCCGCTCGTGCTGCTCGCCGTCGCGATCCCGCTCGGCGGGCTCTCCGGCGCGGTCCTCGCGCTCGGTGTGGTCACCGCCCTGTTCGCCGGCGTGGCCCCGCTGATCGTGCGGCGCGCGGTGGCCCGGACGGTCTGACGTAAGCGTTTGCCCGTTCGGCTCGCCTTCCGGGGTGCGACGGGGTGAGATGACCATCGTGACCGAGGTGACAGCACGTCCGTCCTCGCCCTCCTCCGAGCTGACCGGGCGCATGCTGCTCGTCGCCGTGGTGTCGGCGGTGTCCGGCGGCCTCTACGGCTACGACACCGGCATCATCTCCGGCGCGCTCCTGCAGATCGCGCCGGAGTTCGGCCTCGGCGACACGGCCAAGTCCCTGGTCACCGCGAGCATCCTGCTCGGCGCGGTGATCGGGGCGCTCGGCTGCTCGGCCCTCTCCGAGCGGATCGGGCGGCGCCGCACCCTGCTTCTCATCGCCGTCGTCTTCGTCATCGGGGCCCTCGGTGCGGCCCTCGCCCCCAGCGCGGTGCTGCTGGCGGTCGCCCGCCTCGTCCTCGGCTTCGCGGTGGGCGGGGCCACGCAGACCGCGCCGATGTACGTCGCCGAGCTCGCGCCCTCGGCGCTGCGCGGGCGGCTGGTGCTCTGTTTCCAGGTGGCCATCGGGGTTGGCATCGTCGTCTCGACGCTCGTCGGCGCGACCGAGTCGATCGACTGGCGGTGGTCGATCGGCGCGACGGCCGTGGTGGCCGCGATCATGCTGGGCGCCCTGCTCGGGCTGCCCGAGAGCCCGCGGTGGCTGGTGTCGCAGGACCGGGACGACGAGGCGCGGGCCGTGCTCGAACGGGTCCGCCCGTCGGGCCGCGACGTGGAGCCGGAGCTCGGGGAGATCGAGTCGACCGAGGAGGCCGAGCGCGCCGCGAGCACCCGGGGCTGGCGGGGCCTGCGCGCCGCCTGGGTGCGCCCCGCGCTGATCGTCGGCTGCGGCGTCGCGATCTTCACCCAGCTCTCGGGCATCGAGATGATCATCTACTACGCCCCGACGATCCTCGTCGACAACGGGTTCACCGACGCGCAGTCCCTCGACGTCAGCGTCGCCCTCGGCGTCACCTACCTCGTGATGATGCTGATCGGGCTCGCGATCATCGACCGGGTGGGGCGCCGGCGGCTCACCCTGATCATGGTCCCGGGCACGGCGGTCGCCCTCTTCGCGCTGGGCCTGGTGTTCATCCTCGGCGACGGGGGACCGGGCAGCATCCCGCTGATCATCACCTGCCTCATCGTCTTCATGGTCTTCAACGCCGGCGGGCTGCAGCTCATGGGCTGGCTGACCGGGTCGGAGATCTACCCGCTGGGGGTCCGCTCGGCGGGCACCAGCGTGCAGGCGGCCTGCCTCTGGGGCTCGAACCTGCTGATCTCCACCACGGTCCTCGCCATGATCAACGGCATCGGGGTCGGCGCGACGATGTGGGTCTACGCGGGCTTCAACGTCCTCGCCTGGATCTTCGTCTGGTACCGGATGCCGGAGCTCACCGGGCGCAGCCTCGAGCAGATCGAGGGGGCGCTGCACGACGGCCGCTTCACCCCGAAGGAGATCGACGCCGCTCCCCGGGCCGGGTAGACCTCACTGCCGCACGCGTGTGGCTCCCGGGACGCGTGGGGTCCGCCGTCTACCGTGACGCCATGGCCCGAACCGACACCTCCGCGCGCAGTCGGCCCCTGACCCGGGGTCGCACGCCCGCCCGCACCACGGAGGCGGCCCAGCCGGCCCCGCGGTCGCGGTCCGGGGCGCGGACGGGCACCGGTCGCGGGCGTCAGCCCGCCCGGAAGCCGCCGGCCCGCCGGCAGCCACCGCGCCGCACCGGCCCTGGGCCGGTCGCCCGCGGTCTGAAGGGCGCCTGGACGCTCACCGCCCGCGGGCTCGGCTCGCTCGCGCGCACGATCGGGCGTGGGCGCGAGATCGACGCCGCGCACCGCCGCGACGGGGTCGCCCTGGGCCTCGTCGTGCTCGCCCTGCTCACCGCCGCGGGCCTCTGGCTCGGCGCCGGGGGACCGGTCGGCACGGGCATCCAGATCGCGTTCCGCACCGTGCTCGGTTCGGTCGCCCTCGGGCTCCCGGTGATCCTGCTCGGCGTCGCCGTGCTGCTCATGCGGACCGACCCCGACCCGGAGACCCGCCCGCGCACCGTCGTCGGCGCCCTCCTGCTCTCCCTCGGCGTGCTCGGGGTGTGGCACCTCTCGGTCGGCGCGCCCCCGCTGCTCGCCGGGCGCCAGGCCGGCGGCGGCGTGCTCGGCGCGTGGGTGGCCGACCCGCTCACCGCGGGGGTCACGGTGTGGCTGGCCATGCCCGTCCTCGTGCTGGTGGCGGCGTTCGGCCTGCTGGTGCTCACCGGCACCCCGGTCCGCGACGTCCCGCGCCGCGTGCAGTGCCTGATCACCGGCGAGGCGTTCGACGAGGAGTACGACGACGAGTGGGGCAGCGCCGACGACGTCGACGAGGAGCCGGTCGCCGAGACCGAGGTCATCGAGAAGCCGAGGAAGCGACGGAAGAAGGCCGCCGAGGAGGACGTCGAGCCCACCGACGACGACGCCGCGGCGCACCCGGCCCGGCACCGCGAGCACGGCCCCGCGCCGGTCATGGAGCCGGAGCCGGCCCCCGAGGCCGTCGCCGAGGAGGAGCCCGCTCCGGCGAGGAAGCCCCGGCGCATCCCGGCCGCCCAGGTGCCGGAGACGCCGCCGGTCGTCGAGGAGACCGAGACCGACCCGCACGCGGCGGCGTCGTTCTCCAGCCACCGCGAGCCGCCCGAGGGCGAGGCCGACTACCACCTGCCCCCGCCCGACCTGCTGATCGCCGGCGACCCGCCGAAGGCCCGGTCCGCCGCCAACGACGCCATGATCGAGGCGATCACCGGCGTGCTCGACCAGTTCAAGATCGACGCGCAGGTCACCGGCTTCGTCCGGGGCCCGACGGTCACCCGGTACGAGGTGGAGCTCGGGCACGGGGTGAAGGTCGAGAAGATCACCCAGCTCCACCGCAACCTGTCCTACGCCGCGGCCACCGACAACGTGCGGCTGCTCGCGCCGATCCCCGGCAAGTCGGCGGTCGGCATCGAGGTGCCGAACACCGACCGCGAGATGGTGCGGCTGGCCGACGTGCTCTCCTCGAGCACGGCCCGGCGCGAGACCCACCCGATGGTCATCGGCCTCGGCAAGGACATCGAGGGCCAGATGGTCCTGGCGAACCTCGCGAAGATGCCCCACCTGCTCGTCGCGGGGTCCACCGGCTCCGGTAAGTCCAGCTTCGTCAACTCGATGCTGGTCTCGCTGCTGGCGCGGGCCACGCCCGACGAGGTCCGGATGATCCTCATCGACCCGAAGATGGTGGAGCTGACGCCCTACGAGGGCATCCCGCACCTGATCACGCCGATCATCACCTCGCCGAAGAAGGCCGCCACCGCGCTCGCCTGGCTCGTCGAGGAGATGGAGCAGCGCTACGCCGACATGCAGGCCAACCGCGTGCGCCACATCGACGTGTTCAACGAGAACGTGCGGTCGGGCAAGATCCAGGCGCCCCTCGGCAGCGAGCGGGTCTACCGGCCCTACCCGTACATCATGTGCATCGTCGACGAGCTCGCCGACCTCATGATGACCGCCCCGCGCGACGTCGAGGACGCGATCGTCCGGATCACGCAGAAGGCCCGTGCCGCGGGCATCCACCTGGTGCTCGCCACCCAGCGGCCGTCGGTCGACGTCGTCACCGGCCTGATCAAGACGAACGTCCCGTCGCGGCTCGCGTTCGCGACGAGCTCGCTCACCGACAGCCGCGTCATCCTCGACCAGCCCGGCGCCGAGAAGCTGATCGGCATGGGCGACGCGCTCTTCCTCCCGATGGGCGCGGGCAAGACCAACCGCCTGCAGGGCGCCTTCGTCGGCGACGACGAGATCTCGGCGATGGTCGACTTCTGCAAGGCCCAGGCCGAGCCCGACTACGACGACACCGTCACCACCGAGGCCGCCGCCGAGAAGAAGGAGATCGACCCCGACATCGGCGACGACCTCGACGTCCTGCTCCAGGCCGCCGAGCTGATCGTCACGAGCCAGTTCGGGTCGACGTCGATGCTGCAGCGCAAGCTGCGCGTCGGGTTCGCGAAGGCCGGGCGGCTGATGGACCTCCTGGAGACCCGGGGCGTCGTCGGGCCCAGCGAGGGCTCGAAGGCCCGCGACGTGCTGTTCAAGCCCGACGAGCTGCCCGACCTCCTGGCCTCGATCCGCGGGGAGCCGGCCCCGGCGCCGGCCGCCGTCCCCGACGACGTCGACTTCTCCCGGATGGATGAGGACGCCTGATCGGGTCAGCGTGTCCCGGCAGGGGGTACTGGGCGGTCTGGGAGTCTTCCTGCGGCGAGACCCACGCGGGCCGGGGGGAACGGACATGATCGAACAGCTCGACACGACCGACGTCGCGTCGTCGTCGGCGTCATCGGCGTCGGGGGAGGACGAGGCCGTCTCCCGGGCCGTGGCGCACGAGCGGGCGCTGGTCGGTGCCGACCTGCGCGCCGTCGTCGCCGGGCACCTGCACCGGCTGATCTCGCTCGACCCCGCGGCCCCGGCCGCGGAGACCGCCGACCACGCCCGCGCCGCCCTCGGCGCCACCCACCGCGCCGCCGCCCTGGGCGGGCTCACGGTGCCCGCCGGCCCCGCCGAGGTGCCGCACGGCCGGCTGCGCCGGACCCGCCTCGTCGTCGGGACCCTCGTCTGCGCCGCGGGCCACGCCCTCGCCGCCCTGGTCGCGGTGCTGCTCCCCGGCACCGTGGCCGCCGGGCCCGTCCTCGTGCTGGCCCTCGCCGTCGCGATCGGGCTCACCGCCCGCCACGCCCCGCTGGCCGCCTCGGCGGCGGTGCTGGTGGTGGTGCTCGGCGTCCTCGCGGTCGCCGCCCCCTTCGCGACGACGACCGCCCCCGCGGCCGGCGCCGTGGCCGGGGCCGTCGACCTCCCGCTCGAGGCGGTGCCCGAGTCGGGCGCGTGCCTGCTGCTCGGGGTGGCGCTGGCCGCCGCCTGGGGGGTCGGGCTGCACCGCCGGCGCCGCACCCTCGCGGTGCGCCGCCTCGACTGGCTCAGCACCGTCGACGCCCTCGGGCGCTGCGGCGGCCAGGGCCGCCTCGGCCTGCCCGAGTCGACCCACCGGACGCTCGTCGCCGAGCTCACGGTGCTGACCCGCCTCTCCGACGACGACGTCGACCGCCGCCGCGCCCGCGTCGCCCGCCACCGCCTCGCCGGGGTGCTCCCGACGATCACCGCCGTCGACCTCACGCCCGGCGGTCATCCCGAGGGCGACGCCGTCCTCGACGAGGGCCGCGTCGCGGTGCTCGTCGCCACCGCCCAGCACGCGGCGCTCGACGGGGCCCGGCACACCGGGCGCCCCCCGTCGGTCGTGGTCTGCGGCGTGCCCGGCACCGACCGCCCCGAGGTCGGCCTGCTCGCCGCCCGCCTGCTCGCCGAGCTCGTCACCGACGTCGCCTCGCGGCCCGGTCCCGTGGCCGCCAGCGTCGCCGTGGAGCACCGCGACGACGCGGTGGTGCTCGAGGTCGCCTCCGGACGCGGGCGCCTGCCCGCCGCCCGCTCCGGCCGCGTGCCCACCGGCCTCGTCGAACGGGCCGCCCTGCTCGACGGCACGGTCGAGGTCACCTCGACGACGGGCACGCTCTCCGTCCGCGTCGTCCTGCCGACTCGGACCCGCCCGATGGCGACCCTCGACGCGCCGCGGATGGCCGCCTAGGTGCCGGAGGCCCGTGAGCACTAATCCGTCCGTGGACACGGATTAGTGCTCACAGGCGCTTCGCGCACCCCTAGAGATCGAGCAGCATCCGCGTGTTGCCCAGGGTGTTCGGCTTGACGTAGGCGAGGTCGAGGAACTCCGCGACGCCCTCGTCGGCCGACTGCATCATCTCGAGGTAGACGTCCTGGCTGACCGGGGAGCCCTCGATCTCCCGGAAGCCGTGGCGCTCGAAGAACGCGGCCTCGAACGTCAGCACGAACACGCTCGCCAGCCCCAGGGCCCGCGCCTGCGCGATGAGCTCCTCGACGAGGGTGTGACCGAGGCCATGACCCTGCACGGAGGGGTCCACGGCGATCGTCCGGACCTCGCCCAGGTTCTCCCACAGCACGTGCAGCGCGCCACAGCCGACGACGTCGCGGCCGCGGACGGCGACGCGGAACTCCTGGACGGTCTCGTACAGCGTGACCAGCGGTTTCCGCAGCAGGATGTTGTCGTTCGCGAACCCGTCGACCAGCGTCTTGATGCCGCGGACGTCGGCGGTGCGCGCGCGCCGGAGCAGGATCGGGGCGGTCACGGTGGGCCAGCCTAGGCAGCGGCCCGACCGGACCCCGCCCGTGCCCTACCGGTGCGTCTACCCTGGCCTCGTGCCACAGCGTTCTCCGGAATCCCTCGACCACCGGGGCCGCGTGGCACTCGTGACGCTGGGCTGCGCCCGCAACGACGTCGACTCCGAGGAACTGGCCGGACGGCTCGCCGCGGACGGCTGGGACGTCACCGGCGACGACGACGGCTCGGCCGACGTCGTCCTCGTCAACACCTGCACGTTCGTCGAGCAGGCGAAGAAGGACTCGGTCGACGCGGTGCTCGCGGCCGGGGGGCCCGACTCGAAGGTCGTCGCCGTCGGCTGCATGGCCGAGCGCTACGGCGCGGAGCTCGCCGAGGCCCTCCCCGAGGCCACCGCCGTGCTCGGGTTCGACAGCTACGGCTCGATCACCGAGCGCCTCGACGACGTGCTCGCCGGCCGCCCGCTCGCGGCCCACCAGCCGACCGACCGGCGCACCCTGCTCCCGCTGAGCCCCGTCAAGCGGCCCGAGGCCGTCCGCGACGGCAGCATCCCGGGCCACGACTGGCTGCCCGAGGTCCCGCGCAAGCGGCTCGACGACGCCCCGGTCGCCCCGCTCAAGCTCGCCTCCGGCTGCGACCGGCGGTGCACCTTCTGCGCGATCCCCTCCTTCCGCGGCGCCTTCGTCTCCCGCGACCCGCGCGACGTCCTCGCCGAGGCCGCCTGGCTCGCCGACCACGGCGTGGCCGAGGTGACGCTGGTCAGCGAGAACTCGACCTCCTACGGCAAGGACCTCGACGCCCGCGGCGCCGCGGGCGGCCACCTGGAGAAGCTCCTCGGCGAGCTCGCCGCGGTGCCCGGGATGCGCCGCGTCCGGGTCTCCTACCTGCAGCCGGCCGAGGTCCGCCCGCCGCTGCTGGCCGCGATCGCCCGCACGCCCGGCGTGGCCGACTACTTCGACCTGTCCTTCCAGCACGCCTCCGCCCCGCTGCTGCGCCGGATGAAGCGCTTCGGGTCGCGGTCGTCGTTCCTGTCGCTGTGCGCCGAGATCCGCGCGCTCGCCCCCGAGGCCGGGATCCGGTCCAACGTCATCGTCGGGTTCCCCGGCGAGACCGAGGAGGACCTCGCCGAGCTCGAGGCGTTCCTGTCCGAGGCCGAGCTCGACGCCGTCGGGGTGTTCGGCTACTCCGACGAGGACGGCACCGAGGCCCTCGAGCTGCCCGACAAGGTCGACCCCGCCGAGATCCTCGCCCGCGTCGAGCGGATCACCTCGCTCGCCGACCACGTCTCGTCCGACCGCGCCGCCCGCCGGATCGGCACCGAGGTCGAGGTGCTCGTCGAGCGCCAGGAGCTCTCCGAGGCCGCCGCGCGCGACTACCCCGACCTCGCCGACGTCGACGACCTCGACCTGGCCGAGCTCGGCCTCGACACCGAGCCCGAGATGGTCGACCTCCCCGACGACGAGGCCGACGGCGTCGCCGAGGTCGAGGTCGAGGATCCCGGCGACCTCGTCTGGGTCGGCCGGGCCGCCCACCAGGGCCCCGACGTCGACGGCGAGTGCCTGCTCACCGGCGACGACGACCTGCTCGCCGGCCTGCACCGCGGGGCGGTCGTCCGTGCCCGGGTGATCGGCTCGGAGGGCGTCGACCTCGTCGTCGAGGCCCTCGAGCTGCTCACCCCCGCGCCCGCACGCGAGCCCGCTGCCGCGGGCTCGCGATGACCCCGCCGGCGGAGGCGCTGACGGTGGGCTCCACGGAGCGCGTGCCGGTGGTCAACATCGCCAACGCGCTCACCGTGGTGCGGCTGATGCTGGTCCCGGTCTTCCTGGTGGCCCTCTTCACCGCCGGCGGGCACGAGCCCGGCTGGCGGTGGATCGCCTTCGGCGTGTTCGCCCTCGCGGCGCTCACCGACCGGTTCGACGGCGAGTTCGCCCGCCGCTGGGATCTCGTCACCGACTTCGGCAAGATCGCCGACCCGATCGCCGACAAGGCCCTCGTCGGAGCCGCCCTGATCGGGCTGTCGGTGCTCGGCGAGCTCGGCTGGTGGGTCACGCTGGTCATCGCGGTGCGGGAGCTCGGGGTCACCGCCCTGCGCTTCTGGGTGCTACGCCACGGAGTGATCCCGGCCAGTCGCGGCGGCAAGCTCAAGACGGCCCTGCAGACCCTCGCGCTCGGCCTCGCGATCATGCCGCTGCCCGCGGTGCTCCAGCCCGCGATCGCCCTGTTGTTCCTGCTCGCGGTGGTGGTCACCGTCGTCACGGGGCTCGACTACGTGGCCCAGGCGGTCCGGCTGCGGCGCGCCGCCCTGCGCTGAACGACGCGCCGGGGACTGTTCGCCGTGGGCGAACCGGTCGGGCGGACCCGACGCCGGTGCCCCGGAGTCGGTACCGTGGCCTGAACGGTCATCGATGCCGGGCTCTCCTCGGGGCCATAGGTTCCCGACGGCGGGCGCGGCCGGGAGGTGCGGCATGGCGCAGTTGTTGCGCGAGGCGATCGGCGGAACCATCCGCCGGGCCCGCACCGAGCGTCGGCGGACCCTGCGGGACGTCTCCAAGGACGCGCGGGTCAGCCTGGGATACCTGTCCGAGATCGAGCGGGGGCGCAAGGAGCCGAGCAGCGAGCTGCTGGCGGCGATCTGCGAGGCGCTGGCGCTGCCACTGCCCGACCTGCTCGACGACGTCGCCGACTCCATGCGGCCCGTCCGCGAGCCCGCGATGGCCCGGCGCCGCCTGGTGGGCGTCGACCCCGCGCTGCTCTCGGCGGTCGAGGAGGCGCTCGAGGGCGCCGGCGACGACGCCGCGACGACCGCGGTCCCGGCGAGCGAGAGCGCCGCTCCGGCGACCGCGGGCGAGGTCGTCGACCTCGCCGAGGCGCCCGTGGCGGTGCCCGCCGACGCCGGGTCGGAGGACGGCCCCGAGGCCGTCGAGCCGGCGGGCGAGCTGCGGCTGGTGGAGGTCGTCACGCTGGGCCGCGGGGCGGCCGACGCCGTCCGGTCGGCGGCCTGAGCGGGCGACCGCTCGCCGCCCGCGATCACCGGTGCGCGCCCCTGGGGGGACCTCGGTGGAACCTGCGGGCGGGAGCTGACACGATGGGTGACGAGACCAGGCAGGACATGCGGCCTGAGCTGACGGTGATCGAGTTGGGCGGGAGCAGATGGCCAACCCCTTCGTGAAGGCCTGGAAGTACTTCCTGGCAGCGTTCTCCTCGAAGATCGACGAGCACGCGGACCCCAAGGTGCAGATCCAGCAGGCGATCGAGGACGCCCAGCGCCAGCACCAGGCGCTGTCGCAGCAGGCGGCCTCGGTGATCGGCAACCAGCGACAGCTGGAGATGAAGCTGAACCGCCAGCTGGGCGACATCGAGAAGCTGCAGTCCTCGGCCCGGCAGGCGCTGTCGATGGCCGACCAGGCGCGAGCCCGGGGTGACGAGCAGGCGGCGGCGCAGTACGAGCAGTCGGCGCAGGCGTTCGCCACCCAGCTGGTGACCGCCGAGCAGAACGTCGAGGACCTCAAGACGCTGCACGACCAGTCGATCGGCGCGGCGCAGCAGGCCAAGAGCGCGGTCGAGCGCAACGCCCAGGTCCTGCAGCAGAAGCTGGCCGAGCGCACCAAGCTCCTCAGCCAGCTCGAGCAGGCGAAGATGCAGGAGCAGGTCTCGGCCTCGCTCCGGTCGATGTCCGAGGTCGCGGCCCCGGGCAACACGCCCTCGCTCGACGAGGTCCGCGACAAGATCGAGAAGCGGTACACCACCGCCCTCGGGTCGGCGGAGCTCGCGCAGAACAGCGTGCAGGGCCGCATGCTCGAGGTGCAGCAGGCGTCGAACGACTACGCCGGCCAGAGCCGCCTGGAGCAGATCCGGGCGTCGATGAACGGGCCGAGCCAGGTCACGCAGGGCCAGCCCGCCGCCGGGCAGACCCAGCCGGCCCAGCCCGCCCCGGCGCCGACCCAGCAGTACGTGCCGCCGCAGCAGAACTGAGCCGCGGCACCGGTTCGCACGAACGGGCCGTTCGTCACCCTCGATGGTGACGGGCGGCCCGTTCGTCTGTGCGGGTCACCGGATTGCGCGCGGTGTCCGACTCGTCCAGAGTTCGGGACGATGATGCGCTCGGGGCTGGCCGCGGTGTCCCTGCTCGTCGCCCTGCTGGCGACCGCGTGCGGCGCGTCCGCGCCCCCTGCCCCGGCCCCCGCGGCCGCCGCTCCTTCGGCCGACCCCGGCCCGCCCGCGGCCCTGGCCGACCGGGTCAGCGGCGACGCGGCCTTCGTCCACCTGCAGGCCTTCCAGGACATCGCCGCCCGCAACGGCGGCAACCGCGCCTCCGGGTCCCCGGGCCACGAGCAGAGCGTCGACTACGTGGCCGAGCGGCTGCGGCAGGCGGGCTTCCGGGTGGAGACCCCGGCGGTGCCGTTCGACTTCTTCGAGGCGGGCGCCCAGACCCTCGCCGTCGGCGGGGCACCGGTCCCCGGCGTCGTCGCGCTGACGTACACCCGGCCCACCCCGCCCGGCGGCGTCACCGCACCCCTCGTCGTCCTGCCCGACACCCCCGCCGACCCCACGCCGGCCTGCGAGGCGACCGACTTCGGCCCCGACGTGCGCGGCGCGATCGTCGTCGCGCGCCGCGGCGTGTGCCCGTTCACCCAGAAGCAGGCGCTCGCGGCCGACGCCGGCGCGGCCGCGATCCTCGTCGTGAACACCGAGCCCGGGCCGCTCAACGGCACCATCGGGTCGGTCGCCGAGTCGCGGATCCCCGCGGCGGGGCTCTCGCGGACCGACGGCGACCCGCTCTTCGCCCGCGCCGGCACCTCCTCGACGCTCGTCCTCGACACCCGCGCCGAGAGCCGCTCCACCCGCAACGTCGTCGCGCAGACGGCCACCGGCCGCACCGACGAGGTCGTCATGGCCGGCGCCCACCTCGACTCCGTCGCCGCGGGGCCGGGCATCAACGACGACGGCTCGGGCTCGGCCGGGCTGCTGGAGACCGCCCTGCAGCTCGGCAGCGCCCCGCCGGTGACCAACGCCGTCCGGTTCGCCTGGTGGGGCGCCGAGGAGGCCGGGCTGATCGGCTCGACGGCCTACGTGGCGGGCCTCGACGTCGAGCGCCGCCGCGACATCGCGCTGCTGCTCAACTTCGACATGATCGCCTCGCCGAACGCGGGCTACCTGGCCTACGACGGCGACGACTCCGACCGGCAGGGCGCCCCCGCGGGCCCGCCCGGGTCCGACGCGATCGAGCGCCGCATGCTCGCCGCGCTCGGGCAGGTGGGCGTGCAGGGCCAGGGCACCGACTTCGACGGGCGCTCGGACTACGGGCCGTTCATCGAGGTCGGCATCCCCGCCGGGGGCCTGTTCACCGGCGCCGAGGAGGTCAAGACGCCCGAGCAGGCCGCGCGCTGGGGCGGCCGGGCGAACGAGGCGTTCGACCCGAACTACCACTCGCCGAAGGACGACCTCGCGAACGTCGACCGGGTCGCGCTCGACCGCAACGTCACGGCGATGGCCGCGGTGATCAGCGGGTACGCGCTCGACCTCACCGGCCCCGACGGTGTGCCACCCCGGGCGCTGCGCCAGACCAGGTAGGGACCAGGCCCTGTAGCGCTCAGTACCGGGCGCGCCGTCCCGTCTGCTGCTGCGGGCGGCGCGCGCCGCGGCGGGGGAGCTCCGGGTGCGGGCCGGGCTGGCAGGTGGGGCAGAAGTAGGCGACGCGGTCCTCGACGTCCTTGGTCCCGTCGTCCTGGCGGGACACGCGCACCACGTCGCGGCAGCGCCGGCACGCCCGCCCGCCCCGCTCGAACACCCAGTGCTGGGCGCCGTCGCCGAGGTCGCCGGTGGTCGACTGCTCCGGGCGCCAGGCGTTGCGCTCCAGCAGCCGGCGCGACCACGACACGGCGTCGTCGCACTGCCTGTCGGTGAGGTCGCCGACCTTCGTCCACGGCGAGACCTTCATGAGGAAGCAGACCTCGGCCTTGTAGAGGTTCCCGACGCCGCAGGCCACCCGCTGGTCGAGCAGCGCCGTCCCGAGCTCCCGGTCGGGGTCGGCGCGCAGCCGGCGCTTCACCTCCGCGGCGGCTGCGTCGTCCCAGTTGTCGCCGAGCAGGTCGGGCCCGAGGTGGCCGACGAGCCGGTCCTCCTCGGCGGTGGGCAGCAGCTCGAGGTCGTGCAGGCGGAACCCGACGGCCACCCGCTCGTCGGTCTCGAGGATCGCCCGGATGTCGTGCTTCGCGCCCCGCCACGGCCGGCCCGGCCGGTAGAGGTGCCAGGTGCCGTCCATGCGGAAGTGGCTGTGCAGGCTGATGCCGTCGTCGAACCGGGTGAACAGGTGCTTGCCGACGGAGACGACCCCGAGCACGGTGCGCCCGGCGAGGTCGTGCTCGATCAGCCGCGGGTGGCGCAGCTCCCCGCGGGTCAGCTCCCGGCCCGCCAGCGCGTCGTCGAGGCGCCGGCCGGCGAGGAACACGGTGTCACCCTCGGGCATCTCCCCAACGTACCCACGGACGCCGATGTCACCCCGACGACCGTCGTCGTTCATCCGCGCGACGACCGCCGCGGCGAGACTCGCGGGCGTGCCGAACCGCCGAGACGTCCTGCGTGCCGGAGTCCTCCTGGGCGGTGGGGGCCTGCTCGCCGCGTGCGCCGGCACCACCGGCCCCGGGCTCGTGCGCGGCGACCGCCCGGTCCTGACCCACGGCGTGCAGGCCGGGGAGGTCACGGCCGACTCGGCGCTGGTGTGGACGCGGGCCGACCGGCCGGCGCGGATGGTCGTCGAGGTCGCCTCCGACCCGTCCTTCGCCGGCGCCCGCCGCCTCGAGGGCCCGATGCTGACCCCCGACACCGACCTCACGGGACGCCTGCGCGTCCCCGCCGCCCCCGGGCGCACCACGTTCTACCGCGTGGGTGCCGACGGGGCCGAGCCGGTGGTCGGGACGTTCCGACGACCGCCCACGGGCGCCGAGGACGTGCGGTTCGTCTGGACCGGGGACGTCGTCGGGCAGGGCTGGGGGATCGACGAGAGCCGCGGCGGGATGGCGCTCTACGCGGCGATGAAGGCGCGCGACCCCGACTTCCTGCTGCACTCCGGCGACACCGTGTACGCCGACGGGCCGCTGAGCGAGACCGAGAACCTGCCCGACGGCTCGGTCTGGCGCAACGTGCTGACGCCCGAGAAGGCGAAGGTCGCCGAGACGCTGACCGAGTTCCGCGGCCAGTGGGCCTACAACCTGCTCGACACCCACTACCGCGCCTTCCAGGCCGCGGTGCCCACCTACGCGAGCTGGGACGACCACGAGGTGACCAACAACTGGTACCCCGGCGAGGTCCTCACCGACGCGAAGTACGCCCAGGAGAAGCGGGTCGACGTGCTGGCGGCCCGGGCGGCGCAGGCCTTCCGCGAGTGGATGCCGATCGAGGGCGGGCGCATCCACCGCCGCATCCCCTACGGCCCGCAGCTCGACGTGTTCGTCCTCGACATGCGGACGAACCGGGGCAGCAACCCCGACGCCCTGGCTGCGCCCTCCACGCCGATCCTGGGGGAGGAGCAGGTGGCCTGGCTGCTCGACGGGCTCGCCTCCTCGCGCGCGACGTGGAAGGTCGTCGCGGCCGACATGCCGTTGGGCATCGTCGTGAAGGACGGGGACACGGGGATCGAGGCGGTCGCGAACAACGCGCCGGGCGCCCCGGCCGGGCGGGAGGCCGAGATCGCGCGGGTGCTCACCGGGATCCGGGAGCGCGGGGTGCGGAACACGGTGTGGCTGACGGCCGACGTGCACTACACCGCGGCGAACCGGTACACCCCGGAGCGGGCGGGCGTGGCCGCGGACCCGTTCTGGGAGTTCGTCTCGGGCCCGGCTCACGCGGGCGCGTTCCCGGCGAGCCCACTCGACCCCACGTTCGGCCCCGAGCAGGTGTTCGTGCACGCCCCGACGAGGGCGGACGTGTCCCCGGCCGAGGGGTTCCAGCACTTCGGCGAGGTGTCGATCTCGGGCGGGCGGATGCGGGTCGACCTGCGCGACGCCACGGGCGCCTCGCTGTGGTCGACGGAGCTCACCCCGGCGTAGCGGGCCCGCCCGTGTCGAAGCGAGCGGCACTCTCGCTCACATAGAAGCAGCGGGAGTGCCGTTCGCTCCAGCAGGGACTACGGCGTCAGCACCAGATCGCGCGCCCGCGACCGGTCGGCCATCGACACGTGCTCGGCCGTCGGACGCCCGCCCGGCCCGCTCGCGATGACGAGCACGGTCTCCGGGTGGTCGACCGGGGCGCGGAACCCGCCGTCCACGTCCACCGGCACCACGGCGAGCTGGCGCCCGTGCAGGTCGACCAGCGTGACGTGCGCGTCGGTCGCGGGGGCGCCCCCGGCGAAGCGGACGTGTCCGTGCACCACCGGGCCGCCGACCTCGTCCGAAAGGGGCTCGGCGGTGTCGACGACGGTGGCGTCGACCGAGCGCGAGCGGGGGAGGACCGGGATGAGCGTGGTGGCGACGAGGGCGACGAGCCCGCAGCCGGCGGCGATCCACAGCGTGGTCTGCAGGCCCGCGAGGGAGGGCATCGTCGTGCCGCCGACCTGGATGGTCATCGCCGAGAGCACCACCGCCGCCACCGCGGACGCCGTCGAGGTGCCGACCGAGCGCATCAGGGTGTTGAGCCCGTTGGCCGCGGCGGTCTTGTCGGTGGGGACCGCGCGCATGATCAGGTCGGGCAGCGAGCCGTAGGCCAGCGCCACCCCGGCGCCCACCAGCGAGATCACGAGCGCGACGTGCCAGGGCTGCGAGAGCAGCATCGTGCCCAGCGCGTAGGCGACGACGATGATCACGAGCCCGATCTGCAGCGACGTCCGGGGGCCGAAGCGCGACGACACCCGGGCGGTCACCGGCGACATCAGCATCATGACGACGCCGTTGGGCGCGAGGACGAGCCCGGCCGCGAGCAGGGAGAGCCCGAGGCCGTAGCCCGACGAGAGCGGCGCCTGCAGCAGCTGCGGGAAGGTCACCATGCCGGTGAACATCGCGACGCCGACCGGCACCGAGACGAGGTTGGGCACGAGGACGGCCCGGCGCGCGGTGACCCGCAGGTCGACGATCGGGTAGGCGGTCCGCAGCTCCCAGACGCCCCAGGCGAGCAGGATCAGCACGGCGCCGATCGCGGAGCCCAGGGTCGTGGCGCTGCCCCAGCCCCAGTCGGCGCCCTTGGAGACGGCGAGCAGGCCCAGGACGAGGCCGACGGTGAGCGCGATCGCGCCGACACCGTCGAAGCCGCCGCCGGAGCGCTGCGGCGACTCCGGGACCACCCCGAGGACGAGGGCGATCCCGATCGCGCCGAGGGCGCCCGCGGTCCAGAACAGGGCGTGCCAGTCGGCCACCTGCACGATCAGCGCCGAGAGCGGCAGGCCGAGGCCGCCGCCGATGCCGAGGGTGGCGCTCATGAGGGCGATGCCGGAGCCGAGCCGCTCGGGCGGGAGGGCGTCGCGCATGAGGCTGATGCCCAGCGGGACGGCGCTCACCGCGACGCCCTGCAGGGAGCGCCCGATCAGCACCGGGACCAGCGAGGAGGTCATCGCGCAGATCAGCGCGCCGAGCACGAGGAGCGCGAGCGTGGCGAGCAGGATCCGGCGCTTGCCGATCATGTCGCCGAGGCGGCCGGCGATGGGGGTCGCGACGGCCCCGCCGAGCAGCGTGGCGGTGATGACCCAGGAGGCGTTGGCCTGCGTGGTGGACAGCAGCGCCGGCAGCTGCGGGACGATCGGCACCACCAGCGTCATGCACAGCGACGCGATCAGACCGACCGAGGAGAGGACCGCGACGACGAGGGCGGGAGAGGCGCCCGGTCGTCCCTGATCAGCCTGCGCCACCCGAGCTCCGATCGTCCGGTTTGGTGTATCGCACAACGAACGACACCGTATCGGGCAGCAGCACCGCGGGGATCCCGGATATTCCCGGACTCACAGGGTCGGTCCTAGCGCGTCGCGAGCACCACGGCGACCAGCCCGACGACGTTCGTCCCCAGGTGGATGCCGATGGAGGCGAACAGGCTGCCGGTCCGACGGCGTACCACCGACATGACGACACCGCCGAGCGCGGTCACGAGCAGCACCACCGCGACCCCGACCACGGGGATGCCGCCGACGGGGGCGGCGAGCGCCCCGGCCAGGTGCCACACCGCGAAGGCCGACGCCACCGCGAACACCACGCCGCGCCCGGCCCAGAGCCGCCCCGACCAGGCGCGCTCGGTGAGGCCGTGCAGCACCCCGCGGAAGGCCAGCTCCTCGCACAGCACGGTGCCGACGGGGATGAGCAGCAGGGCCCGCAGGACGAGGGCCGAGGTCGGGCTGCCCTCGACCCCCGGGTTCTCGAGCAGCGGGCGCGTGGCCGGCAGCAGGAACGCGACCGCGTACCCCAGGGCCGCCACACCCACGGCCGCGCCGCCCCAGCGCAGCCCGGCCCGCCACGTCGTCGGGCAGAGCCCCAGGTCGCGCCAGCTCAGGCCGCCGGCCCGGGCGGCGAGGACGAGCACGAGGACGCCCGCGACGTTCGCGATCATCCGCACCACCGGGTCGGCGGGCAGGGCCGGGACGAGCAGGTTGTTCCACGCCACGAGGCCGGCCGCGACCGCGACGACCACGGCCGAGAGGACCACGGCGGCGGGGAGACGCCGCGGGACGGCGGGGGCGGGAGCGGGGGCGGTCATCGTCCTCCACCGTGCCATCCGACCCTGTGTGCGAGCCGTGAGGGTCTACGGGCCGGCCAGGACCTGCCGCACCCGGGCGGTGTCGGCGTCGGTCCAGCCGGGCGGCGCGGCGACGGCGACCCACCCGTCGAGGACCTCGCCCCGGTAGACGTGCCCGTGGCCCTCGGGGACGCCCACGGAGTTCATCAGGTCGATGGTGACCTGCCAGAACGTGATCACCGGGTACCAGCTCATGGCGCCGAGCACGTCGTACCCGCGGGGTTCGACGAGCCAGTCGGGACGCGACCAGAGCAGGTCGGGCGACCACCAGACCACCGGGTCGGACGGGTGCTGCAGGTAGAGCACGTGCGGGGTGATCCACGGCGTGGGCGGGGTGCGGCGCACGGTCGCCGAGCTGTCGCCGCCGGCGAAGCGCACGACGAGGCCGTCGGCGTAGGTGGGCCGGATCTCCGTCGAGCCCGGGTCGCGCCGGGTGACGATCTGCTCCCACAGGCGGTTGCTGTTCGGCGGGCCCACCCAGAGCACGCCGTCGGTGTTGGCGCGGGCGTCGGCGAGCGAGCTGAACGCGGCCTCCGAGCCCTGCGACCCGAGGCTCTCGCCGAAGATCAGCATCCGCGGTCGGGGCGTACCGGCGGGGATCGCGTCGATGCGGGCGTGCACGGCGTCGATCAGCATCCGCCCCTCGTCCTCGGCGCGGGAGCGGTCGACGACGAAGGACAGCCAGCTGGGCAGGTAGGAGTACTGGGAGGCGACGAGGGCGGTGTCCCCGCCGTAGATCGCCTCGAGGGAGTCGGCGACCGGGTCGTCCACCCAGCCGGTGCCCGTGGTCGTGATGACGCCGATGACGGGCCGGGAGAAGGCGCCCTCGCGGTCGAGCTCGGCGACGGCGAGGTCGGCGCGGGCCTGCGGGTCGGGGGCCGACTCGAGGCCGACGTAGGCGCGGACCGGCTCGACCCCCGGGCGCCCGGCCGCCGCGCCCAGCTGTGCGGGGTCGCGGCCCGCGGCGACGAAGCGGCGGCCCTCCTTGCCGAGGGTCTCCCACGGCACCAGGGAGGCGGGGGAGCCCGAGCGCGTCGGGCTCGTCGGGCGGTCGAAGCCGGGGTAGGTCTCCTCGTTGACGCCGCCGAAGGCCTGGTCGACCACCGCGAGCGTCCCGCGGAGCACCACGTTGTTGGTCACCGCCGCGATGACCACGGCGATCACGACGACGGCCACGGCCGCCGCGATCCGCCGGGGCAGGCGGGCGTAGCGGCGCAGCCCCCGGACGAGCACGTGGTCGGCGTGGCGGACCAGGCGCACGAACGCGATGGGCAGGGCCGCCACGACGATGCCCACGGGCACCGCCCGGGCGTAGCCGAGGGCCGTCGGCGGCTCCATCCCGACGAGCGCCGCGAGCTGGCGCTGCCAGCCGACGCCCGCCCAGAGCGCGACGAGCACGACGAGCGCCGCCACCGCGAGCAGGAGCGGCCAGGCCACCGCCCGCACCCGCCGGGGCACCCAGATGCGCGCCCGGGCGAACATCCGCAGCCCCGCGTGCGTGCGCCGGATGCCGAACCAGACGAGGGTGCCGAGGCCGTAGCCGACCGCGGCCGAGAGGCCGGAGGCGAGGCCCTGGACGAGCCAGGTGCGGGGGATCAGCGAGGGCGTCATCGCGAGCGACCCGAACGCCACCGCGAGCGTGAGCCCCAGGGCGTCGACCCGCAGCCAGCGCAGGCCGCGCCGGTCGAGCGGGCCGGGGCCGCGGTGCACCACCGCGGCGGCGGGCGGCCTGCGGTGCGGGCGGGACGTCGGGCCGGTCACCGCGTCCCCGGCGTGCGCGGGCGCCTCGGCCCCGACCCCCGCTCCCGACACGGGGCCCAGTCTGGCCCACCGCCGTTCGGCCCAGAGCCGGGGCGGGTGCGCCGTGGACCACACGGCGGCCTCAGGCGGCGACCTCACCCGCCCGGTCGAACTCCACGTGGATCATCCCGTCGATCACGACGACGGGATGGGTGCGGACCGGGCGCCGCGCCGGGCCCTCACCGGGCAGACCGGTGCGCAGGTCGAACAGCGCGGCGTGCAGCGGGCACTCGACGAAGCAGCCCTCGAGGTAGCCGTCGGAGAGCGCGGCGTCCTGGTGGGTGCAGGAGTCGTCCACGGCGTGCAGCCCCTCCTCGGTGCGGAAGACCGCGACGCCGGGGCCGGCCGGATCGGGGGTGAAGCGCGGCTCGAGACGGACGGCGTCGCCGGGGTCGAGGTCGGCCAGGGCACGGACGGGAACGAGCATCGGGCGCTCCGGAGGGGGAGAACGTTGCGCACAGAGGAACGTTGGGCGCGATGCGCAACAGAGTGGGCCTCATTCCCGGAACCCGTCAAGTCCCCGGCCCGCAAGAGGTGATACGGCGGCCGTTCCCGGTCGATACACTTCCGGGCGTGTCGAAACCGGACGGTGACCGTTCCTCGGTCCAATCGGTGGACAGGGCCGTCACCATCCTCGAAATCCTCGCGGCGCGTGGCGAGGCCGGCATCACCGAGATCGCCGAGGAGCTTGGGGTCCACAAGTCGACGGCCTCGCGGCTCGTGTCCGCCCTGCAGCGCCGGGGCCTGCTCGAGCAGCTCGGCGACCGGGGCAAGTACGCGCTGAGTTTCGGCATCGTCCGGCTGGCCGCCGCGACGACGGGCCGGATGGACCTCGCCCGGCTCGGCCAGCCCACGTGCCAGGCCCTCGCCGAGCTGGTGGGGGAGACGGTGAACCTCGCGGTGTCCGACGGCGAGGCGGCGATCAACGTCGCCCAGGAGTTCGGCACGTCCACGGTGACCACCCAGAACTGGGTGGGCCGGCGCACGCCGCTGCACGCCACCTCGGCGGGCAAGGTCCTGCTGGCCTACATGGACGACCACGAGCAGCGCCAGCTCCTGCGCCGGCGGCTGCCCCGCTACACCGAGGCCACGATCACCGAGGCGGCCGCGATGCGCGCGGAGCTCGCCCGGGTGGTCGACGAGGGCTACGCCCGGTCGTTCGAGGAGCTCGAGGTCGGCATGCACGCCGTGGCCGTGCCGGTGTGGGCCCACGACGGCCACGTCGTCGCCGCCCTCTCGGCGTCCGGCCCCGCCTACCGGCTGCCGCGCCGCCGCGCCCGGGCCATCGTCGGCGACATGCGCGAGGCCGCGGGGGAGCTCTCCGCCAAGCTCGGCTGGGTCGACCCCGGCTCCTCCCTGCGCTGACCGGCCCAGCGCGCTCCGCCACCCGTCCGTCGGCGATCCGGCGAACGCCGAGCAGCGGGAACGGCCGCGTCACGGCACCCGTCCGCGGGCCCGCCACCCCTTGACAGCGCTCCTCCGCGGGTTCCACCGTGTTGCGGTAGAGAGAACGTCGTGCGCATCGCGCAACACGAGCCCTCGGACCCGTCCGAGCGGGAGACGCTCATGGGACCTCGCGTCGTCATCGTCGGAGCCGGCATCGTCGGCTGCGCCCTCGCGGACGAGCTCACGGCACGGGGCTGGACCCGTGTCACCGTGCTCGACCAGGGCGGACCGGTCCGCACCGGCGGCTCCACCTCCCACGCCCCGGGGCTGGTCTTCCAGACCGCCGCGCACCCGACGATGACCCGGTTCGCCCGGGCCACCGCCGCGAAGTACGCCGCGCTGCGGGTGGCCGGCCGCGCCTGCTTCCGCCGGGTCGGCGGGCTGGAGGTGGCGACGACGCGCGAGCGGCTCGCCGACCTGCGCCGTCGTCACGGCTGGGCCACCGCGGCGGGGATCGACTCCCGCCTCCTCGAGCCCGCGGAGTGCGTGGGCCTGCACCCGCTGATCGAGCGCGACGCGGTGCTCGGCGGGCTGCACGTGCCCTCCGACGGGCTCGCCGTGCCGCTGGGGGCGGCCGAGGCCCAGGCCGCCGCGGCCGCCGCGCGTGGCGCCGAGTTCCGCCACGGCGTGCGCGTCACCGGGATCGACACCACCGGCGGCCGGGTCCGCGCGGTCGAGACCTCGCAGGGCCGGGTGGCGGCGGAGGTCGTCGTGGCCGCGGCCGGGATGTGGGGACCGCTGCTCGGCGCGATGGCGGGCGTGCCCGTGCCCCTCTCGCCGATGGCCCACCAGTACGCGTGGAGCACGCCGCTGCGTGAGCTCGACGTCCTGCAGAAGGTGCGCGGGCTGCTCGACCCGGTCGGCGCGGTGCTGCCGATCCTGCGCCACCAGGACGCCGGGCTGTACCTCCGGGAGCACGGCGACCGTCTCGGGGTCGGCACCTACGGCCACCGGGCCATGCCGGCCGAGGCCACCGGGCTCGACCGCCCGGGCCCCGACCGCGGGGAGATGCCGAGCGAGCGGGCCTTCACCGCGCTCGACTTCGAGCCGAGCTGGGCCGCGGCCCAGGCCCTCGTCCCCGCCCTCGACGACGCGAAGGTCGAGCGCGGGGTCAACGGCCTGTTCTCCTTCACCCCCGACGGCATGCCGCTGCTCGGCGAGACCGACGTGCCCGGGTTCTGGCTGGCCGAGGCCGTGTGGATCACCCACTCCGTCGGGGTGGCGCAGGCCGTCGCGAGCTGGATGGTCGACGGGGTGCCCTCGCTGCCGGCCCTGCCGGGCGCCGACGGGGAGGCGGGGGAGCCCGAGCCGGTCGACGTCTCCGCCGCCCACCACGACCGCTTCGACCCCGCCCTGCTCGCGCCCGCCACCGTGCGCGGCCGGTCGTGCGCCGCCTTCGACGAGGTGTACGCCATCGGCCACCCCCACGCGCCCGGCCCGGTACGGCCGCCCCGCGCGGGGCCGTTCGACGGCCGCCACCGCGAGCTCGGGGCGGTCGTCGCCGAGCGGGACGGCTGGGCGGTGCCCGCGTGGTTCGCCGACAACGCCGACCTGCCCGAGGTGTGCGAGGTCCGCCCGCGCCGCGCGTGGGCGGCCCGGCACTGGTCGACGGTGGCGGGGGCCGAGGCGCTCGTCGTGCGGCGGGCGGTGGCCCTGGTCGACCTGACCAGCCGGCACCGCGTCGACGTCACCGGGCCGAACGCCCTGGGCCTGCTCCAGCAGCTCACGACCTCCGACCTCGACCGACCGGTCGGCGCCCGGACCCGCACCCTGTGCCTCGACCGGTCGGGGAGGATCCGGGCCGACCTCGACGTCGCCCGGCTCGGCCCGGAGCACTTCGCGGTCGGCGCCGCGACCCGCCTCGAGGTCCGGTGGCTCGCCGAGCACGCCCTCGGCGACGTCACCATCACCGACGTCTCGGCCGGCACGTGCGCCGTCGGGGTGTGGGGCCCGGCCTCGGGCGTCCTGCTCTCCCGGCTCACCGACCCCGCCGACCGCCGGCGCACCGCCGACGCGGTGCACACCCACGTCGGGGCCGTGCCGGTCCTCGCGCTGCGCGGCACCCCCGCGGGCCTCGACGGCGTGGAGCTCCGCACCTCCGCCGACCTCGGCGCCGCGCTGTGGGACGTGCTCTGGGACGCGGGCGCCACCCTCGGCGTCGTCGCCGCCGGGGACCGGGCCGTCGCGAGCCTGCTCGTCGAGGCGGGCCACCGCGGCATCGAGACGGGGATCGACGCCACCCTGACCCCGGCCGAGGCCGGGCTCGGCCACCTCGTCGACCCCGCCAAGGGGCTCTTCCTCGGGCGCGACGCCGCCCTCGCCCCGCCGCGGCGGCGCCTGGTCACCCTCGCGCTCGACGACCCCGGCGAGGTGGTCCTCGGCGACGAGCCGGTGCTCGACGGCGAGGTGTGCGTCGGCCGGGTCGCCGCCGCGGAGGCCGGGCACACCGAGGACCTCTCGCTCGCCCTCGCGGTGGTGCCGGCGTCGTCCGCGCGGGCCGGCACCCCGCTGTCGGTGGAGTACTTCGGGCGCCGGCTGGCGGCCCGGGTGGTGGAGCGGGAGGTGCGCTGAGGCCCGCCTCCCGTCCGGTGTCAGCGATGGCACCTCGCTGACACCCAGTGGCAGGGAGGCGCCACGCTCGACCGGCTCAGAGGTCGGAGTCGACGAGGCGGACGTCGTCGGCGTGCCACGGCACCACGGCGACGACGACGTCGGGCAGGTCGGCGAGGTCGTGCTCGAGACGCCGCCACTCGGCCTGCCGGAACGCCTCGCCCGGCTCCCGGTAGGGGCCGTAGCAGTCGCAGTGGCCGGTGACCGGGTCGGCCACCAGCACGACGAACCCGTCGGCGTCGTCCTCGGGGGACGGCTCCGGCTCCCCGGCGAAGGTCATGACGCTCTCCTCCCGTGACGCCCCGCCCTGCGCGGTGCCTCCCGAGAAGCGTCGTCCGGACCGGCTCGCCCCCGCGTCCTCCGACCGCCCGTCCCGCGGGTGGAACCCGCTGTCCCCCCGTGGTGGGACCCGTCAGCCGGTGAGCTCGCGGTGGACCTCGCGCAGGGCGCGACCGAACGGGACCCGGGCGGCCTGGGCGGTCCGCGCCTGTTGCGCGAGTTCGTCCAGGGAGCGTCTCTGGAGCCAGAGGACGAACGGGAGGGAGGTGATCGGCTCACCGTTCTCGCGCTGGGTGACGAGGAGGGAGGCGGGCTCCTGCTCCGGACGAGTGACGACCTGGTCGAGCAGCACTCTCAACACCTCCGCAGAACGAGAAATGTGACTCTCTGCAACGTACAGCGGGGCGTCGTCGCAGGGCAACCGTTGAATGGTCAGCCGTCCGGCCCACCGCAGTGGCTCCGAGTGAGCAGGAGTCGGCGACCGGCGCTGGTGCTGCCGATCGGAGCAGTGCAGCCTGGGGACGGACGTGGTTGTCCACAGGCGCACGGCCGGTCGTTGCCGGGACCCTGCAGCGGCCCGGACGCTCGTCGCCATGCGCGAGATGATCACGGTCCGCGAGGCGGGCCACGAACTGCGGATCCAGGTCGTCGACGCCCGGGCCTACGTGGCGGTGGTGCCGGTGGGCTCGGGTCCCGACGACGAGCCCGGCGCGTCGGTCTCCCTGCCCGCCCGGCGGCTGCACGCGCTGCTGCGTGCCGCCTGGGCCGACGACCTCTACGGCGTCGGCGGGCCGCTCGACCCGCCGATGTGGCCGATGTCCGACCCCGAGCCCGAGGAGGACCCGCACCACGAGGAGCGGTTGCGCTTCGGGTGGCGCGACGACTGGCCCGACGGCGGCGGCGCCCCGGGCGACCTGGTGCCGTTCCCGCGCGGCGGGGACGACGACGACCCGTGGTGGCCGCCGTCGCGCTTCGCCCCGCCGCCGCGGCCCCGGCACCACGGACAGGCATGGGAGCCCGACGACGACGCCGTCCTCCGCCACGCGTGGCTCCATCCGGAGACGGACGCCGTGCGGGGCGAGGTGCTGCAGGGCCTCGCCGACCGTCTCGGGCGCACGGTCGGCGCCGTGATGCAGCGGCTCTACCGAGTGGGGTGCGAGCCGTACCGGCTGGGCGTGGCGACCCTGGTGCCGGCGGGCCCGGCCGCGACGCCGGAGGAGCCGCTCCTGGCGACGTGATCCTGGCTAGCCTGATCCGCCGGACGACGGGATCGCGGAGGGGAGTGGACATGCGCCTGGGCGCGACCCTCACGCACCTCGTGCCGGCTCCACCGGTGGACGTCGCCGACCGCGCGCGACGCCTGGTGGACGCGGGCTTCGAGAGTCTGTGGACCCCCGAGGTGGTCGGGCGCGGGTTCCTGGTGCCCGACCCGTTCGTCACGCTGGCCGTCGCGGCCACCGCCACCGAGGGCGTCGAGCTCGGCACGGCCACGGTCCAGGTCCCGCTGCACCACCCCGTCGAGCTCGCCCACCGGATCCTGTCCCTGGCCTCGGTGTGCGGCGACCGCCTGACCCTCGGCGTCAGTCCCGGGTCGACCGCGACCGACTCCGCGGCCTACGACCGCGACCACGCCGCCCGGTTCCACACCTTCCGCGAGACCGTGCCCCGGCTGCGTCGCCTGCTCGCGGACGGGCACGACGAGGCCGTCGACCTCGCGCCGTCCGGCACGGCACCACCGGTGCTGCTGGGCTCCTGGGGTGCCGCCGTCGAGCGCGCCGCCCGGGAGTTCGACGGGTGGCTCGCGTCGGGCTACCGCCGCACGCCCGACGAGATCGTCGAGGCCCACGGCCGGTTCCGGGCTGCCGGCGGTCGTCGGGCCGTCGTCTGCGCGATCCCGGTGGCGGCCGGGGACGACCTCGGCCGGCTCCGCGAGGTGCTCGCCCGCTACGCGGAGGCCGGGTTCGACGACGCCGTGGTGCTGATCGGGCCCGACGGCCCGCCCCCCGGGCGGGTCCGCGCACTCCACGCCTGACTCAGGGCTGCAGGTTCTCCAGGTCCGCCAGGAGACCGGGGTGCGTCGGCCGCCACCCGAGGGCCTCGCGGGTGTGCGCGCTCGACGCGGGCTGGTCCATGGCGAAGATCGCCCCGAACGGTCCGAAGTCCTCCTCGGGCACGGCCGCGACCGGCAGGCCCAGCCGTCGGCCGATCACCGTGGCGATGTCGAGGACCGCGTCGCCCTCCTCGTCGACCGCGTGCCACGACGTCCCCGCCGGCGCCGACTCGAGGGCCAGCCGGAACAGCGCCGCGGCGTCGAGGGCGTGCACGGCGGGCCAGCGCTGGGTGCCGTCGCCGGGGTAGCCGGCGACGCCGGACCGGCGGGCCTGGTCGACGAGCAGGCCGGCGAAGCCACCCTGCCCGTCGCGGTGGGCCGTGCGGGGGATGCGGACGACCGAGCTGCGGACGCCTTCGGCAGCGAGGTCGAGCAGGGCGTTCACGGCCCGGGCGCGGGCGCCCACCGGCCCGCCCGTGTCGAGGGGATCGGCCTCGGTGGCGACCTTCCCCGCCACCCAGGGCGTGCCGGAGGCCGTGACGATCGGGCGGTCCGTCCCGACGAGTTCCGCGCCCAGCGCCGCGAGGACCGCGGTCTCCTCGTCCATCGCCCGGGCGAGCCCGTCGGGGGTGGCGTCGGCGTGCCCGAACGCCACGTGGACCACGCCGTCGGCCTTCGCGACCCCGGAGCGCAGGACGTCGAGGTCGGCCAGCTCCCCGCGGAGGACCTCGGCGCCGGCGCTCTCCAGCATCCGGGCGGACCGGTCGGAGCGGGCCAGGGCGAGCACGGCATGGCCGTGCGCGAGCAGTTCGGCGACGACGGGCGCCCCGATCGTGCCGGTACCGCCGGTGACGAAGACGCGCATGGGGAGCTCCCGAGGTTGATGAGACGATGTCTCGTCACCGTAGCACTACGATGAGACGGTGTCTCATCACTAGGATGACCGTGTGGGGCGATGGGAGCCGAACGCGCGGATGCGGCTGGTGCGCGCCGCGATCGACCTGTGCGCCGAGCAGGGCTACGAGGCGACGACCGTGGCCCAGGTCGTCGAGCGGGCGGGCCTGACGAAGGCGACGTTCTTCCGCCACTTCCCCGACAAGCGCGAGGTGCTCTTCGCCGGGCAGGAGGAGCACGCCGCGCTGCTCACCGCCGGGATCGGCGCCGCGCCCGAGGGGGTCGCCCCGCTCGACGCGGTGGCCGCGGGCCTCGACGCCCTCGCGGCGTCCTTCTCGCCCGAGCAGCACGAGTTCTCCGCGCGTCTGACCGCGGCCGTCGCCGCGAGTCCGGAGCTCCAGGAGCGGGACGCCCTCAAGACCGTCGGCCTGGCGGCCGCCATGACCGCCGCGCTCGCCGACCGCGGCGTCCCCGACCCGACGTCCCGGCTCGCCGCCGAGCTGGGTGTCCTGGCGGTGAAGCAGGGGTTCGCCGCGTGGGCCGACGGCGACCGCGACGACGCCGGGGCGCTGGCGGGGGAGATGCGGACGGCGCTGGAGAGTCTCCGCCGCGCCGCCGCGACGCTCGGGTGATCAGCCGCCCTGCTGGTCGCCTCGCTGGTCGGCGATCGTGCGCCGGGCCTCGTCGAGCTGGTCCTCGAGGGTGACGATGCGGCAGGCGGCGTCGAGGGCGGTGCCCTGGTCGAGGAGCTCCCGGACCCGCGCGGCGAGCCGGAGCTGGTGGCGGGAGTAGCGGCGGTGGCCGCCGGGCGACCGCTGCGGATCGAGGAGTCCGGCCTCGTCGAGGCTGCGGAGGAAGCCGGGGGTCGCGCCGATCATCTCGGCGGCCCGGCCCATGGAGTAGGCGGGGTAGTGCTCGTCGTCGAACCGCCGCGTCACGGCCTCGGACTCCCGGGTCATCTCACCTCACACGGACGAGGGGCCCCGGTGCATCTCGCACCGGGGCCCCTGGAAATCAGGTCTGCACACTGTCGGCCGGCAGGGCCGGCCTCGAACCGCAGGAACCGACGAGAGGCTGCTGCGGGAATCGTGGGAGTTCGATAACCGAGGATCACCGTCCGTTCGGGTCTCTGCTGTGCGACGGCGGAGAAGTTACACCTGACTGCCCAGCAAAGTCTAGCGTGGTCGGGGGAGATTTCCTGCCGTGGCCCGGTGGACCCGGACCGCCGACGCGCCGGACCGGTGGCACACTCGCCGTGGTGGGAAGAGGGGACCGTGTCGGCTGAGCGGCTCGTCGTCTTCGTGCTCTTCGACGGCGTGAAGACCCTCGACGTCACCGGGCCCGCCGAGGTCTTCGCCGACGCCGCCCGCTTCGGCGCGGCCTACCGGCTCGGGTACGTGTCGGGCTCGGGCCGGCCGGTCCGCAGCTCCGTCGGCATGCTGCTGCCGGTCGACGGGCCACCGACGGCGGACCTCGCGCCCGACACCCTCGTCGTCGTGGGCGGCGACGTCCTCGCCGAAGCGCCGGTCCCCGACGACCTGGTGGCCGCGGTGCGCGAGCTGGCCCCGCGGAGCCGGCGGGTCGTGTCGATCTGCACCGGCTCGTTCGCCCTCGCCGCCGCGGGGCTGCTCGCGGGGCGGCGGGCCACCACGCACTGGCAGCACGCCCGGCTGCTGGCCCGGAGCCACCCCGACGTGCAGGTGGAGGCCGACGCGCTGTTCGTCGAGGACGACGGCGTCTTCACCTCCGCCGGGGTCTCCGCCGGGATGGACCTCGCCCTCGCGCTCGTCGAGCAGGACCACGGCCCGGAGCTCGCGCGGACGGTGGCCCGCGACCTCGTCATGTTCATGCAGCGCCCCGGCGGGCAGTCGCAGTTCTCGACGTCGCTGCGGACGCGCGCCCCGAGCACGCCCACCCTGCGGACGGTGCTCGACCTGGTCGCGGCGCAGCCCGCGCTCGACCACAGCGCGCCCGCCCTCGCCGCCCGGGTCGGGGTGAGTCCCCGGCACCTGACGAGGCTGTTCGCCGCCGAGCTCGACGAGACGCCCGCGCGGTTCGTCGAGCAGGTGCGCCTCGACCACGCGACCGCCCTGCTCGAGGAGGGACGGACCGTCGTCGAGACCGCTCGTTCCGCCGGTTTCGGCAGCGCGGAGACGATGCGGCGGACCTTCGTCGCACGCCTCGGACTGTCGCCGAGCGAGTACCGCGCCCGCTTCCGGACGACGCGCCGGGACGACCCGACTTGAGCGTGTCCGGATCCGTGGGGTGCCCGTCGCTCCACGCGGTGGGCGTCGCCGGCTCCGGTCGCGAGGCTTGTGGCATGACCACACCGACGCCCGAGCGGATCGCGGGCATCACCGTCCCCGACACCGCCCTCGTCCACGACGCCACCGCGTTCGTCCGCGACGCGACCGACGACCTGCTGTTCCACCACTCCCGGCGCGTCTTCCTCTGGGGGATGCTCAAGGCCGCCGCGCGCGGGCTCGACGTCGACCCGGAGCTCGCGTACGTGGGCGGCCTCTTCCACGACCTCGGGCTCACCACGGGCCACGCCTCGAAGGACCAGCGCTTCGAGATCGACGGTGCCGACGTGGCCCACGGGTTCCTGCTCGACCACGGTCGCTCCGCCGCGGAGGCCCGGGAGGTGTGGCTGGGCATCGCGCTGCACACCACTCCGGCGATCCCGCTGCACCTGTCGCCGGAGGTGGCCGTGGTGACCCTCGGGGTGGAGACCGACGTGCTCGGCCTCGACCTCGACGAGATCACCCCGGAGCAGCGGGAGGAGGTCGTCGCGGCCCACCCGCGGCCGGACTTCAAGAACCGCATCCTGCAGGCCTTCCACGACGGCATGGCCCACCGGCCCGGGACCACCTTCGGGACGATGAACGACGACGTCCTCGCCCACTTCGACCCGACCTTCGTCCGCGGGGACTTCGTCGAGGTGATCCGCGGCAACCCCTGGCCGGAGTGACGCGCTACGCCACCGCGGAGGTGACCAGGAACCGCCAGTCGGCGACCCCGGCGACGCGGTGGGGCGCCGCGTCGCGCAGGTAGCGCTCGTCGCCGAGGATCCCCTTCAGGGCGGCGAGGTCGGGGTACTGCACCAGCGCGACGACGTCCCACTTCTCGCCCTCCGCACCGACGAGCAGCTCGTGGGCCCGGCCCAGGTACACCGGCCTCGTGCCGCCGTACTCCGGGGCGACCTTGCGGAAGGCCGGGACGTAGCGCTCGAAGTACGCGGTCCGGCCGGAGCACGGCACCTGGTCGCTGTCCGGCCCGTAGTCGGCCTCGTCGCGGAAGCGCACCAGGTTGAGCATCACCACGGGGCCCTCGGCGGGGGCGTCGACGGCCTGCAGCCGGGCCTGGTCGAGGTGGGTGGACGGCATGGGTGGCTCCTCGTGTCGGGGTGAGGAGCCGACGCTATCCCACTTGCGTGCTAGGCAACAAGTAACTGCATGGGGCTCGATGTGCTTCGAAGCGGTCAGCCCTCGAGGACCCGCTTGATCGTCGCGAGCGTCGTCGGGATGCTCGTGCGGGCGTCGTCGGTCCGCAGGGTGATCCCGTCCTCGCCGAAGCGCTCACGAATGAGCTCCCGCCCGGCAGGCCGGAGCTCCCAGCGCTGGGTCAGACGGGTCCCGCCCTCGTCGGGAAGCAGCTCGAAGCCCCAGCGGACGCCCCCGCCGTTGACCTCCCAGGCGAACTCGCGGCCGGGGTCGGCGGCGACGACCTCGCTGCGGGTGTCCCAGTCGCGCCCCGGCCGGGAGTTGTGACCGGTGAAGTGGGCCCCGACCCGCGGGCCGTCCCCGGGGTCCCACTCGCAGGCGCGGGTGAAGCCGCTCCACTCGCCGTGGCGGGTGATGTCGGAGACGGCGGCGTAGACCTCCTCCGGTGTCGCGTCGATCCACACGGAGGTTGCGTACTGGTCCATGACCTGCACCCTAGGAGCATCAGGCCATGGTTATCGCTTCATCGGTGAGCTGGTATTGGCGTGATGGCTCTCCGGCTTCTTATGGTCCAGGTCACAGCGACCCCGGTCGCCACCACGACCCTGGAGAGCCGCGATGACGCAGACAGGCACGGCCGTGTTCGACCCGGCCTCGCCGACGTTCCACGCCGACCGCCACGCGGTGTACCGGACGATCCGCGACGAGGCGCCGCTGCTCCAGCTGCCAGGACCGGTCCCGACGATCATGGTGTCGCGGTGGGCCGACGTCGACCAGGTCCTGCGGGACAAGGTAGTGCGGATGCGCCCCGTCGGCGCCGGGGCGCCGCCCTGGCTGGGCGACGGGGCCGCCGCGGACATGTTCCTCGGCCAGATGCTCTTCACCGACGCGCCCGACCACACCCGGCTGCGCCGCTCCACCACGCCGGCGTTCCGCCCGCGGACGATCGCCACGCTGCGGGCGGACGTCGAGACCGCCGTCGACGCCCGGATCGCGGTGCTCCGTGAACTCGGCTCGTTCGACGCCGTCGCCGACCTCGCCGAGCACGTCCCGGCGGCCGCGGTGTGCAGCATCCTCGGCATCCCGGAGCCCGACTGGCCGGCGCTGATCCGCGGCGCGGTCGACTTCGTGACGATCCTGTCGCCGCTGCCGCCCCCCGCCGACCGGCTCGCGGCCGCCGAGAACATCTGCCGCTGGTACCTCGACTACTTCGCCGACCTCGTCGCCGACCGCCGGGCCCACCCGCGCGGGGACGACGACTTCCTGACGGCCCTGATCGCGCAGCAGGAAGCCGGCGCAATGAGCGGGAACGAGCTGCTCGTGACCGCGCACTCGGTGCTCAACGCCGGGTTCGAGACGACGATGAGCGCCCTCGCCAACGGCCTGCAGGGCCTGCTCTCCGACCCGGCGCAGTGGTCCGCCCTCGCCGCCGACCCCGGGCTCGCCGCGGTGGCGGTCGAGGAGTCGCTGCGCTGGGAGGCGCCGGCGCAGCTGCTCACCCGATACGCCCCGGAGGACCTCGAGCTGCCCTCGGGCACCGTCCCGGCCGGCACCGCGATCGTCGTGGCCGCCGCGTCGGCCAACCGCGACGACCGCCGGTTCGACGACCCCGACGCCTTCGACCTGGCGCGCACCGACACCACCCACCTCGCCTTCTCGGCGGGCCGCCACACCTGCATCGGCGCCCACCTGGGCCGGATGGAGCTCGACATCGCGTTCCGGAAGCTCGCCGCCGCGTTCCCCGACCTGCACCTCGTCGCCGGCGGGGAGGCGCCGCGCGAGCCGAACCCGGTCTTCCCGACGCTGCGGAGCCTCCCGGTGGCGACGTCGTGAGCGCCCCGCCCCGGGGATGCCCGGCCCACGAGGTCGACCTCGACCCCTACGACCCCGCCCTCACCGAGCCCGCGGTCTGGGACGTCTACACCGACGTCCGCGAACGCGGGGCGGTCGCCCACTCCGCGGCCCGCGGGGGGTTCTACCTGCTGAGCCGGTTCGCCGACGTCCGGGCGGCGCTGCTCGATCCCGGCACCTTCTCGTCCGCCTCCGGTCACCGGATCCCGGTCGACGGCAGCCAGCAGGTCCTCCCGATCGACTTCGACCCGCCCCTGCACACCGCCTACCGCAAGCTGATGCGCCCCGCGCTGGAGCCCCGCCGGATCCGGGCCCTGCGGCCGGTCCTGCAGGCCCGGGTCGAGGGCCTCGTCGAGGACTACGTCCGGGCCGGCGGCGGGGACTTCGTCGCCGCGGTCGCGCTGCCCCTGCCGCTGCAGGTGCTGATCGAGGTCGTCGGCTTCGCGCCGGAGTCGGTCGCCCGCTTCCGCGAGATCACCGAGGACCTCTGGAGCGGCCTGACCACGACGACCTTCCCCGAGGCCGTCGCGGCGATCGCCGCCCTCATGCAGGTCGAGGTCACCCGGCACCGCACCCACCGGCCCGACGACTACGTCACCGGGCTGCTCGACGCCCAGGTCGAGGGTCGGCCGGTGCGCGACGACGAGATCGTCGGGACGCTGATGTCGCTGGCCGTCGCCGGCCACGAGACCACCATGAACTCGGCGAGCGCGCTCGCGTCCCTGCTCGCCGCCGACCCCGACCTGCAGGACGAGGTCCGGGCCGCGCCGGACCGGGCCGCCGAGTACGTCGAGGAGATGCTGCGGCTGCGCAGCCCGGCCCAGAACTTCGCCCGCCGCACCACCCGGGACACCGAGGTCGGCGGGACCGCCCTCCCGGCCGGTTCCGGGGTGCTGCTGTCCTTCGCGGCCGCCAACCGGGACCCCCGGCAGTTCCCCGACCCCGACCGCTTCGACGTGGAGCGCGGCGGCCGTGGCCACCTGGCCTTCGGCTGGGGCATCCACCTCTGCATCGGCGCCGCCCTGGCCCGCACGGAGCTCGCGCTCCTGCTCGAGGCCCTCGCCGCCCACCCGCCGTTCCGGCTCGACGGCGAGGTCGCCTTCGGCCCGCTGCAGGGCGGCAACCACCTCGGCCCGACGCGGCTCCCGCTGCGGTTCGACGGCGTCACCCCCACCTACCAGGAGCCCGCGCCATGACGACGACGCGCCCGCCTGCCCGCGTCGCATCTCGTCGGGGGCGACTCGGTGGTTGGGCCGAAAGAGTGAATCGATCATCGTGATCGGTCCGGCGGGCACGGCTACCATCTCGTAGTGCTCGACCCCTGGCCGCTGATCGGGCGCGACGGCGAACTCTCCGAGCTCACGGTGTCGCTGGCGACGGCGGCCTGTCGTGGGGTCGTGCTCGTGGGCGGGGCCGGTGTGGGGAAGTCCCGGTTGGTCTGCGAGGCGGCCGGGAGTCTGGCCGGTTCCGGATGGGTCGTCCGCAGCGTCACCGCCACGGCCTCGGCGCGGGCGATCCCGTTGAGCGCTTTCGGTCGCTGGGCGGAGGACATGGACGGTGCGTCGCCGTTGGTGCTGGTCCGGCGGCTCGTCGCAGCACTCGGCGAGGGCGCCGAGCCCGAGCGGCTGCTCGTCACGGTCGACGACGCACACCTCCTCGACGACCTCTCGGCGGTCGTGCTGCAGCACCTGGTCCTCGGGGGTGCTGCGACGGTCCTGGTGACCACGCGGCAGGGCGAGCCGGCGCCGGACGCCGTGCGCATGCTCTGGAAGGACGGTCTGCTGCACCGGCGGGAGCTGCGTCCGTTGTCCGCGGGGCACACCGAGGACCTGCTGACCGCGATGCTCGGTTCCTCTCCGGACCCGGCGTGCTCTGCCCGGATGCTTCGGTTGGCAGCCGGGAACGCGCTGTTCCTGCGGCAGATCGTCGAGTTCGCCTCGACGTCGGGCCACCTGGAGACCGTGGACGGGATGGTGCGGTGGCAGGTCGACGGCGTCGCGCCGTCGTTGGTGGAGTTGGTGGAGGCGCAGATCGGTGCCGTTCGAGACGCGGTCCGGGACGTCGTCGACGTCGTCGCGGTCGGTGAGCCGATGCAGGGGAGCTGTCTGCAGCGCGTCGTCGAGCAGGACGCGATCGAGGAGGCCGAGGCCCGGGCCCTGATCCGCACCGAGGGCGACGTGGTCTACATGGGGCATCCGGTCTTCGGTGAGGTCCGGCGCAACACCTGCGGCCCCTGGCGCCTGCGCCGGCTGCGAGGACAGGTCGCGCTGGCCATGCGGGACGGTGCGCCCGGCGCCGCGCAGGCAGCCAGGCGTGGACTGCTGTGGTTGGAGTCGGACCTCCCGCCCGACGTCCACGTGTTCCTGTCCGCGGCACGTGCGGCCGGGTCGCTGCTGGACTTCGGGTTGGCCCATCGTCTGTTCAGCGCGGCCGACGGCGCGGGCGGGATGGGGTCGGGCGTCCGGTCCCGCGTTCCGCTCGCCTACACCCTGTTCATGATGTCCCGGGGCGAGTCGGCCGACGAGGTGCTCGACTCGGTCGTGGCCGCCGACGACGACGAGCCCGATGCCTATCTGAACGTGGTCACGGTGCGGGCGGCGAACCTGCTGTGGACCATGCGTTCGCCCGCGCAGTCCTGGCAGGTCGTCGACGATGCCCTCGCGACCGCGCAGGGCTCCCGGCGCCACAACCTGATGGCCTCGCGCGCCATCCAGCTCACGCTCGCGGCGCGCCCTCGCGACGTCCTGTCGGCCATGGCCGACGTCGACTACGGCGGGATGGATTCGTTCGCCGCCACCATCGGTCTGGCGGCGGAGTGCCTGGCGCACGGTGAGCTCGGCCGGTCCGAGGACGCCGTGGCGCGGGCCGTCGAGTGCCGGCGTGTGGTGGGCCTCAACGACCAGGGCCGCTTCCTCGGGCTGCACCTGGCCGAGTTCCTGACGTTCGCCCTCGCCGCGGCGGGGCGGATCGCCGAGGCCGTCGACGTGGCCGAGGAGAACCTCCGGGCACAGCAGCATCTGCCGGCCTCGGCCCGGGTGGTGGCCGAGGAGATCCTCGGGATGGCCCTCCTGGCCGCGGGGGACCTCGACGCCGCGGTCCGCCGTCTGACATCGCACGCCGACGGCGGGCTCCACGACCCGGCCACGAGCGCGAGCTTCCCCGTGGCCACCAGCGTCTACCGCTTCCGGCCGTTGCTGGCCCAGGCGCTGGCGCGATCGGGCGACGTCGCCGGAGCAGAGGCGACGCTGGCGGCTGCGAAGGCCGACCGTCACCCCGCGTATGTCTACGTCACCTCGGTGGAGCTGCTCGCCGAGGCGTGGGTGGCCGCCGCAGGGCAGCGGATCACCGAGGCGCGCCGGGCGGCCCGCCGGGCAGCGGAGTTCGCCCGTGGCCACGATCAGATCGCGCGCGAGATCTGGTGTCTGCAGACCGCGGTCCAGCTGGGGGACACCGGCTGCGCGGCGCGTCTCGGCGAGCTGGCCGAGGTGACCACTGCCCCCCGGGCAGCCGTCGCCGCGCGGTACGCGGCCGCCCTCGCGGCAGACGATCCTGCGGGGCTGGAGCGGGTGTCCGGAGAGTTCGAGATGATGGGCGACGTCCTGGCCGCTGCGGACGCCGCCGGGCACGCCGCGGTGTCCTGTCGCCGCAGCGGTCGCACCGGGCGGTCCCTGACCGCCGCCGCGCGGGCGAATCGCCTCGGCGCGACGGCCGGCGGCGCCGCCACGAGCCCGGCCGTCGCCGCGGCGGCGTTGGCGGTGCCGTTCACCAACCGGGAGCGCGAGATCGCCCTGCTGGTGGCCCAGGGTCTGTCCAACCGGGACATCGCCGAGGTCGTGTCGCTGTCGGTCCGCACCGTCGAGTCCCATGTCTACAACGCGAGCAGCAAAGCCGGTGTCACCGAGCGCGCCGCCCTCGCCGAGCTCGTTCGCGCCGCACTGGGATAGAGCTCGGTCACTCGCGCCCCGGCAGTCCGTGTGGATCTCGGTAGTGCTCGGTTCCGGGGCACCGGAACCTCCGTAGTCGTCCCCGGAATCCGCGGCCCTCCGGCCGATGAAGACTCCTCCCGCGCGTCCGGACGCCGCGCTCGGGAGAGGGACGGAGCCCTGATCGATGACCGTCGCACAGATGACCGCGTTGACCGGACGGGTCGTACACCCCGGGGACCCCGGGTACGACGCCGCGAGCGCGGGGTGGAACGGCCTGCACGTGCGCCGACCGGCCGCGGTGGTGTTCGCCGCCGAGACGGCCGACGTCGTCAACGCACTGGCGTGGGCGCGGCACCGCGGCCTGCCGGTCCGCGCCCGCAGCGGACGCCACGCCCTCGAGGGCTGGAGCGCGGTGGACGGCGGCGTCGTCATCGACGTCAGCGGGCTCACGTCGGTGACCGTCGATCCCGAATCCGCGACCGCCACCCTCGGAGCCGGCATCGACCAACTGCAGGCCGTGACCGCGCTCGGGGAGGCGGGGTTCGCCGCGCCGACCGGTACCGAGGGATCGGTCGGGCTCGTGGGGGCGACGCTCGGCGGCGGCTTCGGCCTGCTGAGCCGGCCGTTCGGGATGGCGTGCGACCACCTGCTCGCCGCCGAGATCGTCCTCGCGCCGGCAGCAGGAGGAGCGGAGGTGGTCGTCGTCGACGAACGGCACCACGGCGACCTGCTCTGGGCGTTGCGGGGCGCAGGGAACGGCACGTTCGGCGTCGTCACCTCGATGACGATGCGGATCCACCCGGTGACGCGCACGGTCCGTCTCGTCGCGACCTGGCCCGGGCTCGGGCACTTCCGATCCCTCTTCGACGCCTGGCAACGCCACGCCCCGCACGGCGACGACCGCCTGACCAGCCAGCTCGAGGTCACCGCCGAGGAGGTGACGCTCACCGCCGTGCTCGTGGCCGGGTCGGAGGCCGATCCGGAGGGGGACATGCGCGCGCTGCTCGACCCGATGCTGCGGATCGGCCGACCCGACGTGGTGGTCACGGACGGGGACTGGGGACGCACCTTCGCGGGCTTCCAGATCCCGCTCGAGGAGGAGCCGGCGAACTGGAAGTTCACCTCGCAGTTCGTGGTGGAGCCCTTCCCGCCCCGGGCGATCGAGATGCTCGCCGCCGCCCTCGAGGAGGCGCCGCCGGGCTGCAACTACTTCACCAATGCCCTCGGGGGCGCTGTCGCGACCGACGAGCCGACCGGCGGGTCGGCGTTCGCGCACCGCCGGGCCCTGTTCTACGCCGAGCCCGGCGCCGGGTGGGGCGACCGTGGCGGCCCGCCGCCGGAGGAGGAGCGGACCGCGGCGTGCCTGGACTGGGTGCGTCGGCTCACCGAGGCGCTCGCTCCCTACGTCGACGGGGCGTACGTGAACGTGCCCAACGCCGGCATCCAGGACTGGGAGGCGGCCTACTGGGGCGACAACGTCGCCCGCCTCCGAGCGGTCAAGGCCGGCTACGACCCGTGCCGGGTCTTCGACGCCGAGCACGGCATCACCCCAGGCGAGACGGAAGATCGGTGGCTGCGATGACGAGCACTTCTGCGGGAGAGACCGCTGACGAGATCTGCCAGGACTGCGGCTACGAGCCCGAGCTGCAGCGGTCACTCAACGGCTTCCAGATTTTCGCGGTGGCCTTCGCGTCGGTGTCCGTCGTCATCGGCATCTTCGCGACGTACGACGACCTCCTGCGCAGTTCCGGACCGGTCGGCATCTGGCTCTTCCCCGTGGTCGGCGTCGGGCAGCTGCTGGTGGCACTGGTGTATGCGCAGTTCGCGGCGAGGATCCCGCTCAGCGGCGGCAGCTACGCGTGGGCATCCCTCACCGCAGGCCCCCGCGTGGGATGGGTCTTCGGGTGGTTGGCGTTCGTCAGCGCGGTGGCCGGACCCGCGACGATCGACAACGCTCTGGCCAGTCAGTGCCTCATGCCCCTGCTCGGGATGGCGGACGACGAGACGACCGCCCGGGTGATCACGGTGGCGCTGTTGGCCAGTCAGTGTCTCCTGGCCGTCGCCGCCACCCGCATCGTCGGCTGGGTCAACTCCCTGTCCGTCACCGTCGAGATCGGCATCCTGTTCGTCCTCGGCATCGCGTTCGCCGCCGTGGTGGTGCTGACCGGGGACGGACAACCCCAGAACCTCGTCTCGGAAGGGGTCGCCGGCGGCAGCGCCGGCTACTTCGCGGTGGGCGGTGGACTCATGGGTGCCGCCATCATGGGCCTCACGACCCTCGTCGGGTTCGAGTCGGCGGCCAACATGTCCGAGGAGGCGAAGAACGCCACCCGGACCGTGCCGCGCGCCATCATCGGGTCCGTCGTCGCATCCACCGGGCTCGGATTCGTCTTCCTCGTCGTGCTGACGATCGCGGTCAAGGACGTGCCCGCGGCGTCGGCGAGCGACGCGCCGGTGGCCGAGGTCCTGCGTCAGCAGTTCGGGGCCGGCTGGGAGAAGCCGTTGCTGGCGGTCGTGACCATCGCCTTCTACGGCGCTGCGCTCGTCGCGATGGCGTCCACGTCGCGCTACGTCTTCGCCATGGCCCGCGACGGGCGCTTCCCGGGCCACCGCATCATGCAGCGCGTCAACCCGAGGACCCGGACCCCGATCCCGGCGACGGTGCTCGTCCTGGCCGTCGGCACGCTGCTGATGATCGTGTTGCCCGGTGCGGCCCTGCTCCAGCTGATCGCCACCACCACGATCCTCGGCCTGACGATCTACGGCCTGACCGTCCTGCTCTATCTCCGGAAGCGCCGCGCGCTGCCGCGCGGCGACGGCGGCTTCGACCTCGGGCGGGTCGACCGACCGGTCGCCGTCGTGGCTCTGCTGTGGATGATCGCGGCCCTCTTCGTCGTCCTGGTGTCCAGCACGACCCTCGCCTCACTGCTGATCGTCGCGGTGCTGCTGGCCATCGGGGTCGTCCACTTCCTCTACATGCACTTCTACGACCCTGCCGCGCTCGAGCACGACGACGGCACGGACGTGCTCGTGACCTGATCCTCCCGGGCCGGCACGGCACCGCCCGCCGTGGGGAACGGCGCACCCCCGCCGGCGTCCCCGGGAGTGCTCGACGGGCAGGTGATGCGCCGTCCCCCGGTCACCGGGATCGTCCACCTCGCCGGCTACCCCGCTCCCCGCCAGGCCGCGGCGCGGGCCGTGGCCTCGATGAGGTCGAGCGCGGCCCGCTGCAGCGGGGAGAAGTACTTCGTCGTGCGGTGGTAGAGCCCGATGCTCTCGCTCAGCTGCACGTCGCGGACCGGGACCGCCCGCATCCGGCCGGCGGCGACGTCGCCGGCGATGGCGTAGCCGGGGATGAGGCAGGCCCACCCGTTCTCGATGGCGGTCTGCTTGATCGCCTCGGCGTGGCCGAGCCGGATCATCACGGTCAGCGAGCCCACCCCGTGGCGGTGCAGCTGGGCGCTCAGCATCCGGTCGTAGGCGACGTCCCGCGGCGCCGCGACCATCGGCAGCGCGGCGATCTCGGCGAGGGACAGGTCGGTGGCGTCGGTGGGCCCGTGCGGCCCCATCCCGACGACGATCGGCTCGTCCCAGAGCCGCCGCGCCACCAGGCCCTCGGTGTCCGCCGCGTCCTGGAACGTCGTCACGGAGAAGTCGGCGACGCCCTGCGCGGCGGCCCGGATCGCCGCGCCGGGCTCGCCGACGTGCACCGTGATGTCCGCCGCCGGCCGCTCGGTGCGCAGGCGCGTGACCAGCGGCGGCAGCAGGTAGGTGCCGATGGCCATGCTGGCGTGCACCACGAGCGCCCCGGCGGCGCCCGCGGCGAGCTGGGCGACGTCGCGCTGGACCTGCCCGGCCCCGGCGAGGACGTCCTTCGCCCAGGCGTAGAGGCGGTCGCCCGCCTCGGTGAGCACGAGGCGGTTGCCGGTGCGGGCCACCAGCGTCGCGCCCACGGACTTCTCGAGGGCGCGCAGCTGGGCGGTCACGGCGGGCTGGGCGATGAGCAGCCGGTCGGCGGCCCGGGTCACGCCGCCCTCGTCGACGACCAGGCAGAAGATCTCGAGTCGTCGCAGCGGGGTCCGCGTGTCCATAGCGGTGAAGTTATCAGTGCATCCGTACATCGACATTGGTGCTATGGGTCGGTGTCTCCCTACGGTCGGGACAGGCCGAACAGCGAGAGAGAGGAGAGGCGATGACGACGATCGACGTCGCCCCCGCCGCGGACCTGCGTCCCGACGAGGTCGCCCTGCAGGACGCCGGCGGGACCCTCCGCGGCACGATGCGGTCCTGGGCCCCCGTGAAGATCTCCAAGGAGCGCATCGACGCGGAGATCGACCGGCTCGCGGCGTGCCCCACCCCGCCCGGCGGCCGCCGCGTCTCCCTGCTCGTGCACCCCGAGTCCACCGGCCCCGGCCCCGGGCTCGCGCCCGGCATCCAGGTGGCCATCGAGGTGCTCACCCCGGGGGAGCGCACCACCCCGGTCCGCCAGAACGCCGGCACCGTGCAGATCGGCATCCGCGGCCGCGGGGTCGTCGCGGTCGCGGGGACGGAACACGTCCTCGAGGTCTTCGACGTCGCCAGCGTGCCCGCGATGAAGCCCCACGAGTTCCGCAACACCGGCGACGACCTCTGGGTCCGGCTCAGCTACTCCAACGCCCCGCTGCTGGCCAAGCTCGGCGTCCACTACGTCGAGGAGCTCACCTCCAGCGCCCCCGTCGCTCGTCCCGACGACGAGGCCGGCGCCGGTTCCGGCCGGGGCACCGCGCCGGACCTGCCGATCGGCACCGAGGGCGCCCGCCTGCGCGGCTACGAGCACATCGTCGACAGCGAGGTCGTCCAGAACGCCCCGCTGCACTGGCCCTGGGCCGAGGTCTCCCAGCACCTGACGAGCGAGGTCGGCGACGGCAAGCGGCCGATCCTCGCCTACTACAACCCGGCGACCGAGCGCCGCTGCGGCGCCACCCACAACTTCTTCGTCACCGCGATGGTCGTCCCGCCGGGGAAGCCGTCAGCCAATGTCGAGCGCGGCCACCGGCACACCTCGGTCGCGATCAACTATCACGTCCGCGGCACCGGCCACAGCGTCGTCGACGGCCGGCGCATCGACTGGAAGGCCGGGGACCTGCTGCTGTCGGCGCCGGGCTGGGCCGAGCACACCCACCACTGGGGTCCCGACGGGCTCGCGGCGTTCACGGTGCAGGACCACCCCCAGCAGATCGGCATGGAGTCGCTGGTCTGGCAGGAGGAGATCGACGGCCCGGTGCTCGCCCTGGGCTCCGAGGCCGGGCAGACCGGCTACATCGGCCCCCGCGAAGCCGGCTGAGCGCGATGAAGTTCCGCTCCGACCCCACCGCCATCCGCGGCTCCGTGGCGCCACTCATCACCCCGTTCGCCGCCGACGGCTCGCTCGACGAGGCCGCCCTGCGCGGCCTGGTCCGCTGGCAGCTGCAGGCCGGCTCCCACGGCCTCTCGATCGGCGGCTCGACGGGGGAGCCCGCCGCCCAGACGATCGCCGAGCGCGCCCGGGCCATCACGGTGGTCGCCGACGAGGTCGCCGACGCCGTGCCGTTCGTCCCGGGCACCGGTTCCGCAAAGCTCGACGAGACCCTCGAGCTGACCGCCGCCGCCCGCGACGCCGGCGCCGACGCCGCCCTGGTGATCACGCCGTACTACGCGCGGCCCACCCAGGAAGCGCTCTACCGGTGGTTCGCCACGGTCGCTGACGAGTTCCCCGACCTGCCGATCCTGATCTACAACGTCCCCTCGCGGACCGCGGTCGACGTCGCGCCCGAGACCGTGGCGCGCCTGCACCGCGACCACGACAACATCGTCGGGATCAAGGAGACGACGAAGGACTTCGAGCACTTCTCCCGGGTGCTCCGGGCGTGCGGGCCCGACCTCGTCGTCTGGTCGGGCATCGAGCTCCTGGGCCTGCCGCTGCTCGCGCTCGGCGGGGCCGGCTTCGTCAGCGCGGTCGCGAACCTGGCGCCCGCGGCGGTGGCTCGGATGTTCGAGGCGTGGGAGGCCGGCGACCACGCCACCGCCCGCGAGATCCACTTCGGGCTGCACCCGCTGGTCGACCTGCTCTTCGTCGAGACCAACCCGGCACCCGCCAAGTGGGTCCTGCACCGGTGGGGCCGGCTGAGCTCCCCGCACGTCCGCATGCCCCTGCTGCCGCTGTCCGACGCCGCCGTACCCGAGGTGGAGCGGCTGCTCGCCGAGGGCGCGCCCTTCACCGACGGGGGCGCGTCGTGAGGATCGCCCGGTTCGCCGGGCCCGACGGTGCCGTCGGGTTCGGCCCCGTCGAGGGGGAGCAGGTCGTCGACGTCAGCGCCCGGCTGACCTGGCCGGAGCTGCTCGCCGACCCGGCCGCGGCGCGTTCCGGGGACCCGCGGCACGCCGTCGCCGACGTCGCCTGGGCCCCGCCGGTCGAGGAGGGCGCGAAGGTCGTCTGCGTCGGCTTCAACTTCGCCGCGCACGCCGCCGAGACCGGCCGCGAGGTCCCCGTCCGCCCGACGCTGTTCACCCGGTTCCCCGACTCCTTCGTCGGATCCGGCGGCGCGGTCGTCCGGCCCCCGGAGTCCGAGCAGCTCGACTGGGAGGGCGAGGTCGCCCTCGTCGTCGGGACCGTCGGGCGGCGGATCGCCGAGGCCGACGCGCTCGGCCACGTCGCGGGCTGGACGTGCATGGCCGAGAACAGCGTGCGCGACTGGCAGCTGCACTCCGGGCAGGCCGTCGCGGGCAAGAACTGGGAGGCCAGCGGGGTCCTGGGCCCGTGGGTGGTCACCGCCGACGAGTTCGGCGACCGCCCCCTGGCCGTGACCACCCGCCTCAACGGCGACGTCGTCCAGCACGACACCACCGACCACCTGACCTTCTCCGCGGCCGCCCTGATCGCCTACATCAGCACCTTCACCACGCTGCGCCCCGGCGACGTCGTCGCCCTCGGGACCCCGTCGGGCATCGGGTTCCGGCGGGAACCCCCGCGCTTCCTCGCGCCGGGCGACCGGATCGAGGTGGAGGTCGACCGGGTCGGCGTCCTGCGCCACACCGTCGTCGACGACCTCGTCCCCGCCGCCCTGGGAGCCCCCTGATGCCCACGACGATCCCCGGCTTCTCCGAGGACGACGTCGCCGCGACCGCGACGATCCCCGCCGTGATCGACTCGCTGCGCCTCGTCCTGCGCCACGAGGCCGAGGGCACCGCCCGCAACATCGACAAGACCCTGGCCACCTGGCCGGACGCGAGCAGCGCCCACGCGCTGGGGGCCGTCGACACCGACGAGGGCCTGGTCGTGTTCAAGACCTGGGTGAACACGCCTGCCGGGGCGGCCGCCCTCGCCTCGGCCTTCGACGCCCGCGACGGCCGGATTCTCGCGACCTTCGGGGCCGCCCGCTTCGGCACGCTGCGCACCTCGGCGATCTCGGCGGTGGCCACCGACCTGCTGGCCGACCCCGGCGCGGACGAGCTGACGATCGTCGGGACCGGTCGCCAGGCGCTGGGGCAGGTCGAGGCCGTGGCCGCCGTCCGCGCCCTGCGGCGGGTCCGGGTGTGGGGTCCCGACGACGACCGCCGCCGCGCCTTCGCCGCGCGCGTGCACGCCGAGCTGGGGCTCGCCGCCGAGGCCGTCCCGACCCTGGAGGCCGCGACCGCCGATGCCCCGATCGTCACCGTGGTGACCCGGGCCCGCGACCCGTTCCTGGGGCTCGACCACCTCGCGGTCGGGGCCCACCTCAACGCCGTGGGCGCACTCCTGCCCGCGAACGCCGAGCTCCACCCCGACGTCCTGCCCGCCGCCGACGTCGTCGCGGTCGACAGCGTGGAGAACGCCCGGCGGGCCTCGCGCGAGCTGCGGGAGCACCTCGACGCGGGCGGGGAGGCACCGACACCGCTGGCGGAGGTCGTCGTCGGGAAGGTCGTCCGGCCGGTCGCGCCCCGGCTGACGGTGTTCAAGTCGATGGGGATGGGTCTGTCCGATCTGGCCGTTGCCCGCCTCCTGATCAGCTCGGCGGGCGACCGGTGACCCGCCCGACCAGGGCGCTCACGTCGTCGGGGAGGTGGGACCCGCTCCAGGCGACGTGGTGGTCGGGCCGGACGAGGACCGGGTCCGCCCGGTCCTCCAGCACCTCGGCGACCGTGAGGGGGACGCCTTGGCTCGCGCAGGCGTCCGTCAGCGCGGTGACGTCGGCGCCGGGTGGGGTGAGCAGGGTGAACCCGTCGCCGAGGACGTCGTAGAGGGAGCGGCCGTCGGGGAGCCAGCGGTGCGGCAGCCGCCTCCCGGTGCCCGCGGCCACCACCGGCGACCCCGCCAGGTCGAGGTCGAGCACCAGGTCCAGGGCGTGGAACTCGGCGTCCTTCGTCGCCTCAATCCGCTCACGGGCCGATCGACGGGCGGTGTCACCCGCCGGGGTGTCCCGGTCGAGGTCGTCGTCGAGGAGGTCGATCGAGAGGGTGCGCATGTTCTCCGCGGCGGCCCGGATCACCCGGTCCTGGACCGGCCGTCGCTCGGCCTCGTAGCTGTCGAGGAGCGCGGGCCCGCCCCAGCCCTGCAGGACCGCGGCGAGCTTCCACCCGAGGTCGACCGCGTCGCCGAACCCGGTGTTCATCCCGTGCCCGCCGAACGGCGGGTTGAGGTGGGCCGCGTCCCCGGCGAGGAACACCCGCCCGACCCGCGCGGTGTCGACCAGCTGCATCCGGGCGGTCCACGGGTCGGTCGACAGCACGGTCGCGCCCACGGCCTCGCCGACGGCCGCGTCGAGGATGGCCGCCCCCTCGCGCTCGCCGGTCTCGCGGTCGACGCCGAACGCGATGATCCACCAGGTCCCGACCTCGTCGAGCGGGCCGAGCAGGGCGGGCGCGCCGGGGTTCACGGTCCAGTACTGGACGGCGGGACCGTGCCGGACCCGCTCGGCCAGTCCGGGCGCGCGGAACACCATGCCGAAGTTCGGCCGCAGCGCGTGCTCGCCGACGTAGTCGGCCCCGAGGCACTCGCGTACCCGGCTGCGCGGACCGTCGCAGCCGATCACGTGGTCGGCGGTGATCTGTTCGGCCACCCCGTCCGGCCCGACGACCGTCACCGTCACGCCGTCGTCGTCCTGGACCACGTCGACGACCCGGCGGCCGAGCACGAGGGTCGTGGTGTCGAGCTCGTCGACCATCTCCCGCAGGAGCTCCTCCAGGACGAACTGGGGCGCTTGCTGGCCGACCTCGGGGAAGCGGTCGCCCTGCGGGGTGAGGCCGAGGACGCCGGTGAACCGCGCGAGCTCCCGTCCCGTCAGCGAAGTGCAGAACACGACGTCGGAGGAGTACGCCGGCGACAGCGGGGCGCGGGCGCGGAGCCGGTCGGCGACGCCCCACCGGCGCAGGTGCTCCATCGTGCGCACGTTGACCGTCTTGCACCGGGGCCGGGCGTGGGACACCTCGGTGCGCGGCTCGACGACGACGCAGTCGATCCCGCGGCGGCCGAGCTCGACCGCCGCGGCCAGACCGACGGGGCCGCCGCCGGCGATGAGGACCTGGGTCACTCAGTAGACCTCGGGCAGGAGGATGTCGGCCGGCGGGTTCTCCGGCCGGTACTTGCCGGCCCGGGCGCCCTCGTGGATCTCGGCCTCGGACAGCCCCTGCTCGCGGGCCTCGACGAGCTTGTCCGGGTCGAACCACTCGCCGATCGGGTTCTCCGCGAACTCCCGCGACGCCCAGATCCACTCCTTCGACTCGGCCCAGTCGCCGAAGCAGTCGAACTGGATCTCCACGCCGTTGCCCTCGGGGTCGGCGTAGTACATCGACATGGTGATGCCGTGGTCGAGCGACATGAACGGCGTGATCCCGTGGTTGCGGAGCCGGACGTAATTGTCGAGCCACTGCCCGAACGTCGCGTACTCGAACGCGGTGTGGTGCAGGCCGGCGCTGGTCGGCTTGTCGGCGGGGCGGTGCACCGCGGGGTGGGCGATGAGCGCGATCCGGTGGTTGGCCTCGTCGTTGGTCAGCCAGGCCGCGGACTCGGCGTAGTGCACGGGGTGCAGCCCGCAGACGAGCCCGTACCAGCGGACCATCTCGTCGAGCTTCAGGGTCAGGAACGTCGCGTGGTGCAGCTTCGGCGCGATGATCGGCGCGCTGCGCCGGTCGGCAGTGGCCGGGCGGTCGGTCGGCATGGTCGTCTCCTCTAGGGGGTCGGTCGGTCGAGGGTCGCGAGCCAGTCGAGGACGGTCGCGACGTACTTCTCCGGGTCGTGCTCGTGCATCGAGTGGGGAGAGTCGGGGAAGGACCGGTAGTCGATCCGGCCGCCGGCGGCGCCGACGATCTCCCGGGCGCGCCGCGCCTGGTCGTCCGACGAGGCCCCGATCAGCCGCCCGGTCTGCTCGTCGACGATGCGGATGTGGTGGGTGAACAACACCGGGACGCGGACCTGCTCGAGCATCGTCACGTGGTCGCACGACGCCGTGGCGGAGCCGGACACGAAGGCGCGGCCCCACTCGGGGTCGTACTCCCGCAGGTTCTGGGGCGGTCCGGCCGTGGGATCGGCGTCCTCGTCGGGCGGGATCATGGCGCCGAGGTGGCGCAGGATCTCCGTCGGGATCGCCGTCGGCATCGCGCGCAGGAGCCCCGACCAATCGCCGATCGACCACTGGTCGCCGAGCCACGTGTTCCAGGCCGCGAAGACCGGGCCGATCGCCCCGGCGATGCCGGGCCCGACGGCGGGCGCGACCTCGCTGGCGAACAGCGGCGGGTCCTCCCACACCGCGGCCCGGACCTGTCCGGGCTTCGCGTACGCCGAGAGCCACGCCGACAGGACCCCACCGGACGACATCCCGCTGACCAGCGTCCCGCGCCCGATCACGAGGTCGATGAAGCGGACGAGGTCGTTGCCGAAGTTGTCGATCGTGTACCGGCCGGGCGTCCACGTGGAGCGCCCCTGGCCCCGCAGGTCGACCGCGTGGACGTGGAAGTGCTCGGCCAGCAGCCCCATCGCCGCCTCGTAGCCCCACCACGACTCGGACTGCCCCGGGATCAGCAGGAGCGCGGGCAGCGCCGGGTCGCCGGCCACCGCGTAGTTCATCCGGACCTCGCCGAGGTCGACGGTCTGCTCGGCGAACCCGTGGTCGACGAAGGTGCCGCCCCGGTCCGCGGCCTCGAGGACCGTCATGCCACGAACCGGTGCGTCATGGTGCCGATGCCGGTGCACCAGGAGGTGAGCTCGTCGCCGGCGGCGAGGAACCGCGGCGGGGTCATGCTCGCGCCGATGCCCGAGGGGGTGCCGGTGAACACGACGTCGCCGGGCAGCAGGGTCACCACCGCCGAGAGCTCCGCGACGAGCGCGGGCACCGAGAAGATCATCGTCGAGGTCCGCCCCTTCTGGACGCTCTCGCCGTTGACCAGGCAGCCCAGCTCGAGGTCGTCGGGGTCGTGCCCGGCGGCGCGCAGCTCGTCGGGCGTCACCAGCGAGGGGCCGACCGGCGAGAAGCCGGGGTAGGACTTGCCCAGCCCGAACTGGGCGGGGGGCGCGGCGAACTGGGCGGTCCGGTCGGAGAGGTCCTGGCCGACGGTCAGTCCGGCGACGTGGTCCCAGCCGTCGGCCTCGGCGATGCCGTGCCCGCCCGTCCCGATGACGGCGACGAGCTCGACCTCCCAGTCGACGTCGCCGGGGGAGAGCCGGACGTCGCCGGTCGGCCCCGTGAAGCTGGAGGCGTACTTGGTGAACACGACCGGGCGGGTCGGCAGCTCGAAGCCCGACTCGGCGGCGTGGTCGCGGTAGTTCAGCCCGATGCCGAAGACCTGCGGCGGGCGCGGGGTGACGGGGCCGAGGGCGGCGGGGTCGAGGGGGGCGGCATCGGCGAAGGAGACCGACCCGGCCCACTCCCGGAACTCGTCCCAGCGGGCGTAGACGGCCTGCGGGTCGGCGTCGAACGGTCCGGCCCGGCCGACGTCGAGGCCGCGGAGCTCGTCGGGATCGGTGCCGGGCTCGAGCAGGACGAGGCGGCCGGCGTGGTTGGCGATGCGCATGGGTGCTTCCCGTTCAGACGAGGGCGGTGACGCCGTCGGTCAGGCCCAGCAGGGCCCGGCCGTAGACCTCGGAGGAGATGGCGGGGCTGATCACCGCGTGGCGGGAGGCGACCTCGGAGTCGCGCCAGATCCGCTGCAGCGGGCTGCTCTCGGCGAACGACCCGGCCCCGTGGGCCGAGACGAGGACGCGGATCGCCTCGCGGGCGTTCTCGATCGCGGCGCCGGTGTCCATGCGGACCCGGGCGCGGGCGACGTAGTCGGGGTAGGTGCCGTCGGCGGCGGCCTGGTCGATGTCGGCGGCCGCGCGGTAGGCGAACAGGTGGGCGGCGTCGACGAGCGAGGCGGCCTTGGCCACCGCGAGCTGCACGGTCGGTGCCTCGGTCTGGGTGTCGTAGAAGGTGTAGGACACCGAGCGCTTGGGTGCCTTCTCGACGACGAGGTCGAGCGCGGCCTGCGCCAGGCCCAGCTGCGGCCCGGCGAGGACCACGGCCGCGACCGGGACGAACGCCGACCGGTAGAGAGCCTCGTCGGTGTGCTCGGTCGCGTACCGGCCGCCGATCGCTGCCGGGATCGAGATGACACGGTGCTCGGGGATGACGACGTCCCGGGCGACGAGCGTGTTCGACCCGGTGCCGCGCATCCCGGCGACGTGCCAGGTGTCCTCGATCCTCAGGTCGGTCATCGGGACCAGGGCGAGGCCCTGGTCGACGATCTCCCCGCGGTCGTCGGGAACCGGGAACCCGACGACGGCCCACTGCGCGTGCAGGCAGCCCGAGGCCCAGCCCCACGAGCCGGTCACCCGGTAGCCGCCGTCGACGCGCGTCGCCTCGGCCGAGGGCGCGAGGACCCCGGCGATGCGGGCGCCGGGCGAGCTCTCCCAGACGTCCCGCTGCGCCCGGTCGGGGAACAGGCCCGCGAAGAACGAGCAGACGTTCATCAGCGTCGAGACCCACGCGGTCGACCCGCAGCCACGGGCGAGCTCGCGCGACACCTCCAGCTTCGTGCGGATGTCGGTCTCGAGCCCGCCGAGCCGCTTCGGCTTCATGATCGAGTACAGGCCGGCCTCGTCGGCCAGCGAGATGTTCTCCTCGACCACCCGGCGCTGTTCCTCCGTGCGGGCGGCGTTGCGGGCGAGGACCGGGACGATGTCCCGGGCCCGTCCGACCAGGTCGGCGCGCAGAGTGCGAGCCTCCTCGGACGTACCGGGACGGTCGAGGGAGCAACCGGACGTGGGTGTCGACAACATGGCGATCCTCCGATCCACGGCCACCTCGGCGTGACCTGCGTCTCGGCGGGAGCTAAGCTGCTATCTTATAACTTGTCAACGGGTCTCCCGTGGGCGGCGACGAGCACGGGAGGTGGCCGGTGACGGCTGAGGTGGGCCGGGGTGTGCGTTCGGTGGCGTCGCACAAGGCGTCGGCGGTCGACCTCGTGCTGCACGAGATCCGCCGCTCCATCCTCAGTGGCGAGCTCCCACCCGGCCGGCCCTTCACCGTCCCGGCCCTCACCGAGCGGCTCGGCGTCAGCCACGTCCCCGTCCGCGAGGCGCTGCGCCAGCTCGAGGCGCAGGGGCTGATCACCCTGAGCCCGTCGCGCAGCGCCATGGTGACCCCGCTCGACCCCGACGACCTGCGCGCCATCTACCGGCTCCGGGTCACGGTCGAGCCGGAACTGGCGGCGCTGTCGGCCCCCGGGCGCACCGACGGCGAGATCGACGAGCTCGACGCGCTGGTCCGCCGGACCTTCGACGACGTCCTCGGCGAGGCGTTCTGGGCTCCCCACCGCGCGTTCCACGCGGCGCTGATCGAGCCGGCCGCCAGCGACTGGGACCGGCGGCTGCTCGGCCCGCTGTGGGACGCCTCGGAGCGCTACACGCGCCTGGTCTTCGACCCGGTCGAGGCCCCCGAGTCCTTCGCCGCCCACCGGGCCCACGTGCACGACGAGCTGGTCGAGGCCGCGCGGTCCCGCGACCCGGAGCGCGTCCGTGCGGCCGTGCGCGAGCACCTGGAGAACAACCTGGCGACGATGCTCGAGGGGTTGCGGACCCTCGACGGCTCGCGCTGAGCTCAGGCCAGGAGCGGTGCCAGCTCGGCCGCGTGCCGGCGGAGCACCTCGACGAGGTCCTCGTTCGGCGCGGCCACCCGGTCGGCCGGCCCGGTCAGGGCGAGCCCGGCGACGAGGCGCTGGTCGTCGGGCGCCCGCACCGGCACCGCGAGGCACCCGCGCTCGGACCGGAACTCGCCGCACTGGCGCGCGAGCCCGGTGCGCGCCACCTCGACGAGCCGCTCCTTGAGCTCGACGGGGTCGACCACGGTGTGCGGGGTGAGCCGGGTCAGGTTGGTGGGGACGGGCCCGTCGTGCTCGGCGAGCAGGAGTCGCCCGAGCGCCGTGGCGTGGGCGTGGCGGGTGAGCTCTGCGGCGTCGGCGGGCGGGTGGTCGGGATCGGGGTCGAGGAACACCAGCCGCTGCCCCGGGAAGGCCGCGAGGTGCGCGCCCCACCGCACCCGGCTGCGCAGCCGTTCCATCACCGCTCGCGCCGCGGTTGGCAGCGTGACCGGGGCGGGTGCGAGGGCCGCGCTGCGCCGGCCCAGGGCGAAGCCGCCGAGGTCGGGGAGCCGCACGAGGTACTCCTCGGCGACGAGGAGGTTGAGCAGCCGGTAGGTCGTCGCCGGCGGGATGCGCAGTGCCGTCGAGATCTCCTTGGCGGTGACCCCGACCCCCGAGCCCGCGACCTCCTCGAGGATCGCCAGCGCGCTGCGCACGGCCTGCGGCTGGCGCCCGCTGATCGGGGACGCCCCGCCCGGGCTCACCGGCGGTCCCCGGTGAGGACGTCGGCGGCGGTGGTCTCGTCGTACACCCCGATGCCGGCCAGGGCGGCGGGCCGCCGCCACCGCAGCGCCGCCCACCCCGCGATCCCGGCGACGACCATCCCGACGACGACCGCCCACATCGGCCCCGACCCGAGCGAGCTCGCGACCGCCACGAGCCCCACCGCCACGAGGGCCGGGACCGCGACGGCGGCCACCACGACGACCCCGCGGGTGAGCTCGCCGATCCGGGCGAGGAAGCGGGGCGCAGCGAGCGAGACCAGGCCGTAGGCGACGAGGAAGCCGATCGCCGACACCGAGACCAGCGCCGAGAACATCGTCTCCGGCGCCACCCCGAGCGCGGTGCTGACCAGCGGGGGCACGGCGAGCAGGGGCACGGCGATCCCGATCGCGGCGGCCGGGGTGAGGTAGCGGCGGTGCGTGCGGCCGAGCAGCGAGGGCGCGACCCCGTCGCGGGCCAGGGAGAACAGCACCCGGACGAGCGTGTTGAGCGCGGCCAGGGTGCACGCCGAGAACGAGGCGACGATGCCGGCGTCGATCACCGCGGAGGCCCACGCGAGGTCGCGGGAGCCGGCGAGTGCGGTGCCCGGCGGTTCGCCCCCGGCGCCGGGGACCACGCCGAGCACCTCGAGCTGCACCACGGTGGCCACGAGGTAGAGCACCGCGGCGACCCCGGCGGTGATCCCGACGGCCCGGGGCACGGAGGCGAACGGCCGCCGGGCCTCGACCCCGAGGGAGGTGGCGCTGTCGAAGCCGATGAACGCGGCGAGCGCGGGCAGGACCCCGACGACGATGCCGCCGAGCCCGCCGGAGGGCAGCGGCGGTGGGGGAGGGGACGGCGTGGCGGGGCCGCTGACCAGCAGCGCGACGAGCACGACGAGGATCAGCCCGATCGAGAGGCCCTCGACGACGAGCATGACGCGCCCGGTCAGCCGCACGCCGCGGACCGCGCAGACGCCGACCGCGGCGGCCAGCACCACGATCACGACGATGCCCGCGACCTCGCCGTCGGTGCCCGGCCGGAGGCGCTCGAGCAGGGCACGGCCGTACCAGGCCGCCCCGGCCAGGGCCGCCGCCACGAGCAGCCCGTAGCCGACGACCAGCGCCACCGCGCACGCGAACGCGCTCCCGGGGCCGAGTCCCTTGGCCGTGTAACTGTAGAGCGAGCCGGCGGCGGCCATCCGCCGGGCGAACACGGCGACGCACACCGCGACGAGTCCGGCGAGCACCGCGGCGATCGCGAACGACCACGGCGCGCCCGACCCGGCGTCGGCCGCCACCAAGAGCGGGGTCGAGGCCATCGCCGCCGCCGGGGCCGTGGTGGCCACCGACTGGGCGAGCACCCCGAGCGGGCCCAGGGTCCGTCGGCGCAGCCCGGCCACCGGCGAGCGCGCGCGCAGCACCGGGACGCGCCTCATCGTCGGGACCCTCCGATCACGCCCGTACCGTAGGGCCGACGGCCCCGGGAGCGGAATGACGATCTCCGCACCCACGAACGAGAAAGTGCGGGCGACCGATTCTCGTTCGACCCCGCCGAGGCGTCCGCCGTTCTCCGAACGGAGAAGTGCCGCCGAATGCGCGAGCACCCGCGGGAATGACATCCGCGCTGGTCCCGGCCCTGCTCACCGGGTCTTGACCCCGTCGGAACGGGCACGCAAACGTGAGCCACGACATTCGTCGTCGTCGCATCCACCCGTTCTCGGGAGTCGCCATGGCCGCACCCACCAGTGCCGCACCGGAATCACCGTCACGCCTCTCCGGCTCGCTCGGGGTCGGCTCGATCGTCTTCATGGTGGTGGCCGCCGCGGCCCCGCTGACCGTCATCGCGGGGACCGTCCCGCTGGGGGTCGGGGCCGGCAACGGCGCCGCGTTCCCGAGCACGTTCCTGCTGTGCGCGCTGGTCCTGCTGCTCTTCGCCGTCGGCTTCTGCGCGATGAGCCCGCACGTCCCCGACGCGGGCGCGTTCTTCACCTACGTCCGCCACGGGCTCGGCCGCCCGCTGGGTCTCGGCGCGGCGTTCCTCGCGCTCGCCACCTACGCCGCCGTGCAGGCCGCGGTGTACGGCTACGTCGGCGCGGCGGTGGACGAGCTCGTCACGAGCTACGGCGGCCCGGAGGTGCCGTGGTGGGTCTACACCCTGGTGCTCATGGGCGTCGTCGCCGTCCTCGGCTACCGCCACATCGAGCTCTCCAGTCGCGTGCTCGGCGTCCTGCTGCTCGCCGAGATCGCGATCGTGCTCGTCCTCGACGCCGTGGTGACCGTGCAGGGCGGGGCCCAGGGCCTCTCGACGGCCTTCCTCGACCCCGCCCAGGTCTCCTCCGGTGCGGTCGGCATCGCCGTCATGTTCGCGATCGCCAGCTTCATCGGCTTCGAGGCCACCGCGGTGTTCCGCGACGAGGCGCACGACCCGCAGCGCACGATCCCCCGCGCCACCTACACCGCGCTCGTCGTGATCGGCCTGTTCTACGCGGTGTCGAGCTGGGCGATCGTCTCGGCGTGGGGCGACGAGGCCGCGGTCGCGCAGGCCGGCGCGAGCCCCGGCACGTTCCTGGTCGACACCGTGAACGCGTGGCTGGGGCCGTTCGCGGGCCACCTGGCGGCGATCCTGCTGGTGACGAGCCTCTTCGCCGCGATCCTGTCCTTCCACAACGTGGCCGCGCGCTACTGGTACGCCCTCGGCGGCCACCGGGCCCTGCCCGCCGCGTGTGGCCGCACCCACGCCGGCCACGGGTCGCCGCACGTCGCCTCGCTCGCCCAGAGCGGCCTGTCGTTCGTGCTCATCGTGGTGTTCGCGCTCGCCGGGCTCGACCCGGTGGCGCAGGTGTTCGCGTGGATGGCCGGCACGGCGACCCTCGGCGTCCTCGTCCTGATGTCGGTGACCTGCCTGGCCGTCCTGGTCTTCTTCGCCCGCAGCCGGGTCGACCGCCGGGCCTGGAACACCCGCATCGCCCCGGCGCTCGGCCTCGCCGGCCTGCTCGTGTGCCTGTGGCTCACGATCTCGAACTTCCCGACGCTCATCGGCGGCTCACCCGCCCTGGCGCTCGCCATCGCGGCCGTGCTCGCCCTCGTCGCGCTGGCCGGCGTCGTCATCGCGCTGCTCCAGCGCCGCTCGTCCGCCGGGGTGCCGGCGCCGCGCACCGCCCCGGCCGAGGTCGACACCCGACCCGACCGCACCCCCGCGTCCTGACCCGTCCCCCCGCCTCTCCCGGAGACACCATGACCCTCACCGCCCCGACGAGCACCGCGTCCGGTCTCGCCCCCCACCCGCTCGACCAGCCCACCACCGAGGAGTTCGCGGCCGTCCGCGAGGTGCTCACCGACGCCGGCCTGCTCGGCGACACCGTCCGCGTCTGCTTCGCCGCCCTCGAGGAGCCCGCGAAGGCCGAGGTCCTCGCCCACACCGAGGGCGACGCGGTGGACCGCCGCCTCCGCGTCCTGCTGCTCGACCTCGCCGGCGCCGCGTCCCGCGACGTCGTCGTGTCCGCGACCCGCCGCGAGATCGTCACCAGCGTCGACCTCGACGCCGCCACCAGCGGCCAGCTGCCGATCATCGACACCGAGTTCGAGGTGATGGAGGAGATCGTCAACTCCTCCACCGAGTGGTGCGACGCGATGCGCCGCCGCGGGATCGACCCCGCCACGGTCCGGGCCGTCCCGCTCTCGGCCGGCTCCTACTACCCGGAGGAGTCCGGGCACCGCATGGCGCGCGTCCTCGGCTTCCGCCAGGACCACGCCGCCGACTCGCCCTGGGCGCACCCGGTCGACGGCGTCGTCGCCTACGTCGACCTCACCCGCCGCGAGGTCACCCGGGTCATCGACCACGCCGAGATGGCCGTCCCCGCGGAGCCCGGCAACTTCGACGACCCCGCCCAGGTGGGCCCGCAGCGCACCACCCTGCGCCCGATCGAGATCACCCAGCCCGAGGGCGTCAGCTTCTCCCTCGAGGGCAACCGGCTGCGCTGGGAGGGCTGGGACCTGCGCATCGGGTTCAACGAGCGCGAGGGCCTGACCCTGCACCAGATCGGCCTGCACGGCCGCCCCGTGGTCTACCGGGCGTCGATCGCCGAGATGGTCGTCCCCTACGCCGACCCCTCGCCGGTGCGGTTCTGGCAGAACTACTTCGACTGCGGCGAGTACATGTTCGCCCGCTACGCCAACTCCCTGGAGCTCGGCTGCGACTGCCTCGGCGACATCACGTACATGGACGTGGTGGTGGCCGACGACGACGGCTCGCCCCGCACCATCACCAACGCGATCTGCCTGCACGAGGAGGACGCGGGCATCCTCTGGAAGCACACCGACCTGTTCACCAACGCGTCGGAGAGCCGCCGCCAGCGCCGCATGGTGGTCTCGTTCTTCACCACCGTCGGCAACTACGACTACGGCTTCTACTGGTACCTCTACCTCGACGGCACCATCGAGTGCGAGTCCAAGCTGACCGGCATCCCCTTCACCTCGGCCTTCCCCGAGGGTGGCTCGGAGTACGCCAGCGAGGTGGCGCCCGGGCTCGGCGCGCCGTTCCACCAGCACCTCTTCTCCGCCCGCCTCGACATGGCGGTCGACGGCACCGAGAACGCCGTCGAGGAGGTGGAGGCCGTCCGGCTCCCGATGGGGGAGGGCAACCCCTGGGGCAACGCCTTCACCGAGTCGCGCACCCGGCTGACCCGCGAGAGCGAGGCCCAGCGCCTCGCCGACCCGGGGAGCAACCGGAGCTGGCAGATCGTCAACCCGTCGTCGACGAACCGCTACGGGAAGCCGGTGGCCTACGCCCTGATGGCCCAGGGGACCCCGACGCTGCTCGCCGACCCCGAGTCCTCCATCGCCGGGCGCGCGGCCTTCGCGACGAAGCACCTGTGGGTCACCGCCCACGACGACGCCGAGCGCTATCCGGCCGGCGACTTCGTCAACCAGCACCCCGGCGGGGCCGGCCTGCCCGCGTGGACCGCGGCCGACCGCTCCCTCGACGAGGGCGGCGCGGGAGCCGACGTGGTCCTGTGGCACACCTTCGGCCTCACCCACGTCCCGCGCCCGGAGGACTGGCCGGTCATGCCGGTCGACCACGCCAAGTTCCGGCTGATGCCGGTCGGCTTCTTCGACCGCAACCCGGTACTCGACGTGCCGCCGTCGGGCGGCAGCCACTGCCACGGCTGATCCGGCGTCCCCCGAACCCGACGAGCTGGGAGAGATCATGACGACCGGTGCCCTCTGGCACGAGAAGTACATGTGGTGGGACACGCGGCACGCCGGGGTGTTCATCCCGGCGAGCGGGTGGATCGAGCCCGACGAGCACGCCGAGAACCCGCGTACGAAGCGGCGGCTGAAGAACCTCCTCGACGCCACGGGCCTCTCGGAGCAGCTGCAGTGGATCCGCCCGCGGGCCGCCACGACCGAGGAGCTGTGCCGCGTCCACGACCGGTCCTACCTGGACCGGATGAAGGAGCTCTCGGACGCGAACGGTGGCGACGCCGGCGAACTGACGCCCTTCGGGCCCGGCGGGTACGAGATCGCGGCGCTCGCCGCCGGCGGCGCGATCGCGGCGGCCGAGGCGGTCCGCGACCAGGTGGTCGACAACGCCTACGCGATCATCCGCCCGCCCGGCCACCACGCCGAGCGGGACCAGGGCCGCGGGTTCTGCATGCTCAACAACGTCGCCGTCGCCGCCCGGCACCTCCGCGCCGGGGGGCTCGCGCGGGTGGCGATCGTGGACTGGGACGTCCACCACGGCAACGGGACGCAGCAGGCCTTCTACGACGACCCGTCGGTCCTGACGATCTCGCTGCACCAGGACGGCTACTACCCGCACGACTCGGGGTTCGCGGGGGAGACCGGCGAGGGCGACGGGGTCGGGACGAACATCAACGTGCCCCTGCCGCCGGGCACCGGGACCGGGGGGTACGAGTACGCGTTCGACACCGTCGTGGTGCCGGCGCTGGAGCGGTTCCGGCCCGAGTTCGTCTTCGTCGCGTCCGGCTTCGACTCGAGCGCCCTCGACCCGTTGGGCCGCCAGATGCTGCACAGCGAGGGCTACCGGCGCCTGACCCGGCGGATGCTCGACGTCGCGGCCTCGACGGCGCAGGGCCGGCTGCTCTGCGTGCACGAGGGCGGCTACTCGGCCGGGTACGTCCCGTTCTGCGGGCTCGCGGTGTTCGAGGAGCTCAGCGGCATCCGGACCGAGGCCGACGACCCGTTCCTCGACTTCCTGTCCGCGATGTCCGGCCAGGACATGGCCGCCCACCAGAAGGAGGTCGTCGACGGGCTGGCGGCGCTGGTCGACGACGTGCCGACTCCCTGACGCCGTGCCGAGTGGGGCGGGTGCTGCGCGGCAGCACCCGCCCCGCTCGACGCCCTGCCCGTCCAACCGTGCACAACAGCCGTATCTGCCCGGTTGACCCGGCGCGCCTCCCGAGACCGGTCTTTCGCTGCTGAGACGCTGCTCCGGTGACCGCCATGGAGCTGCCCGAGGAGGCCCTCACCGTTCTTCCTGACGACGAGCCGGGTGCGGTTGCCGAGGCCCGCGACGAGCTGACTGCGCGGGCCGAGTCCTACGCCCGCGGCGCGCGGGCGGAGAAGACCTGGGCGGCCTACGAGCGGCAATGGGCCCGCTTCGAAGTCTGGTGCGACGGGGTGGGGGAGCGGGCGCTACCGGCGGACCCGCTGACGGTGGCGCGGTTCCTGGCCGACCTCGCGCCGCGGTGGCGCCCCGCCACCCCCGCCGACCCGCCGGCGACCGTGGTGGCGGGGCAGGTCCGGGAGCGCGACGGGATGCGCCCCGGGACCCTGCGCGGCTACCTGGCGGCGATCTCGGTGGTCCACCAGACCGCACAGCTCGAGAACCCGACCCGCTCGGAAGCGGTGCGACGCACCCTGGCCGGCATCGGCCGCCACCCCGCCGTCGCCCCACCACGACGCCGGGCCGCGGCCCGCCGCGACCCGCTGCTCGAGCTCCTGCGCGCGCTGCATCCCGAGGAGTCCCTGTCCGACGCCCGTGACCACGCCCTGCTGCTCATCGGGTGGAAGGCCGCGCTCCGCTCCGACGACCTCGCCCGCCTGCGAATGGAAGACCTGCACGCCTCCGAGCAGGGCCTGTCGGTGTTCATCGCCCGGTCCAAGACCGACCAGGCCGGGCACGGCACCACCCTCGGCATCGCCGCCCCAACTCCCGAGACCACGACGGTGGGGGAGGGGAGCGGGGAGTCGATGCTGCTCGACGCCGGTGTCGCCTGGGTCCGGTGGCGGGACCTGCTCGGGTCCCACGGCATCGTTGATGGTCCAGCGTGGCGGGGGATCGACCGCTACGGCCGCCGCCCCCGCGCCGGCGGACTGCACCGCAACTCCATCGCCGACATCATCAAACGCCGCGCGGCGGCGGCCGGACTCGGGGACGCCGATCTGTGGGGCGGCCACAGCCTCCGACGCGGGTTCGCCACCGAAGCCATCGCCGCCGGCGTCCCCGAACGCGACGTGCAGCGCCACGGCCGCTGGCGCTCCCGAGCATCCATGGACCCCTACATCGACGCTGCCCGCACCTTCGACGCCACGAACCCCACCCACTGGCTGATATGACGGGACGCCCAACATGTCCGGATGGGGGTTCCTGGAAGGTCACGACCGCCGGGACCGTCTTGACCAGGCTCGGCGAGGTCCAGGCTGGCGGCGGGTGGGTGTTGCGGCGTGGGCTCGTGGAAGGACAGGTGCGGATAGAGTTCGCCAGGTATTGGGGGCGCGAATGCGGTTCTCGGCAGAGCCGGTCGGAGTGGTCATGGCAGATGCACGGTGGGTAGCGCCGCGCTCGGTGACGATGGGCTTACCCGGTTCGACCTGGGGAGGCGCCCCTCTGGGGCTGCTCGCCCACGCTGGGTTGACCGCCCGGATAGAGGACGCGGACCAGAACCTGTACCGCGTGTTCCAGCCCGTGCCGATATTCGGCCAGAGCTCAGTTGATTTGGTGAACGTCGAGAAGATCGCCGGCGGGAGAGTGCCTCGCCCACGCCTGGAACGGCTCGAGGAACTGATCGCCCAGGCGCCGGCCCTTATCGAGCCGACCCAGGACCCCGGTCGCATAGCGCGCGACCTCGAACGCCTCGGCCCGCTGCGGGATCCGGTCGACTTGCTCTACCGACAGCAGCTCTTGTGTAGCACCGCATCCAACGCCGAACTCCCCGTCCGTGTCGACGAGGCATATAAGCAGCTGCGGACGGTCCAGGGTGAGGACGGCAACCCCGCCTTCCCAGACGCGGCCGTGCACGTCGTCATACCCAGTGCGTCTCTACGCACCCGCGCGAAGCTGACCTCTTTCCTCGTCCGCGCCGACTACGACCAGCAGATGCGAGACGGCAAGATCGACGACCTGATGGTCGCCCACGTCGCTGGCGCGAGCGTGTTCGCCAGCTCAGAGGGTCTGTGGGAAGGGCTATACACCTTCGACGCCTACATCGGCCCGCTGCTCGGTGCGATCAGTCCCGCGGTCTGGGGCTTTGCGATCGCTCGCGGATTCGGGATCGTCGTCATGAGTCTTGGCAGCGCCCTGAACGGCCGTAGACCGGGCGGGCCGGCTGAACCCCTTCAAATGCTCTCCATCCGGGATCGCGCCGGCGAGACGGTCTTCCCAGTTCTGGCGACCCGCGCGGTGTCGGATTCGCTGTCGTGGTGGTGCTACCACCTCCAGCGGTTCCTCGAGGTGATCAGCGACCCCCGCGTCTTCGCAGGACCTGACGGGCGATACCGCCCAGCTCGCCACCTGCAGTGCCTGGCCAGCGTCGAGCAGGTCTTCCGGCTCACCCACTCGATCCAGACCTCGCACCGCGACTCCACCGCCCGACGGGCCCTGTTCCACACGGTCATGGACACTCTTGAGGGCCTCCTCGGCTACTCCACCGAGAGGATGTGCACGGCCTCCTTCGCGATTAAGAAACTCGCCGAGTTGGCCGCGTCGATGACCGACCGGCAGGCCGCGCTACTCCTTCACGGGGCCGAGCGTGGCGTCGAGGCCCTCAGCGCGCTGCAGCACGGCTTCTTTCTGCCTCGCCAACTCAACGTCGAGGTCGTCAACGTTCCAGGTCGCGCTGACCTCTCCCTCGAGGGTGCGGCCGCGCACTACGTCAAGTTGCTCCGTAACGCCACCCACGGCTATGGCGGCAAGCCAGGCGCGAATGACTCCGCTCGTACCGAAGCCCTCCTGGCCAACCACGACGGCGAGGTCCCGCACGATCTGCCTGCGCTGGCCTACCTCTACCTCCTCTACCTCATCAGCCACCCCGGCATTGTCGGACGGAACAGCGCGGGGCGGGCGCGGAAGTAGCCGGGGGAGCTCGCGCTCGACGGGCACTAGGGCCGGAGCCCGGCCTGGCGCCGCCACTGAACCGCGCGGCGGCACGATGGACGGATGGACACGAACGGGCCGCCGCTAGGGGAACGATCACGGCAGGCAATCCTCGACCACGTGGTCAAGGTCGGGGACGAGGCCGAGACGTCCTACCTCGAGGTCAAGAGTGAGATCGACCTGACCAAGCCGACTGGAATCACGAAGGTCGCGAAGTTCCTGCTCGGTGCGGCCAACCGCAGTCCGGACGCCTAGGGCGACGACAGGATTTCCACGACATGGTGTCGCCATCGCCGCCGATGCTCGCGAACTATCCGGTGGACTGGAAGGTAGTCGGCGGGACAGCACGGGTGACCTTGACGCCGTACTCGTTACACCCCGATGAGGAATGGACGACCGACAACGGCGACTTCTGCATTCTCACCGATTCCGGGAGTCGGACGGTCCGCGTGGACTGGACGCTGACCGAGCAAGGCAACGACGAGGTCTACCGCGGTGTGCTCGACGTCCCCGTGCTCGGTCCGCAGGACGCCTTCGCTCTCTATCGCGACCTCATCGCTCGCATCGGCGACGACGAGGGCGAAGACGCAGACGACTCGTGAGCTACGCGGCCACCTACAGCGCCCTCGCCTGGCGGGCCTGCCGGCGAACTTCCTCGGCGTCAGTCGGCCTGCCGAAACTGCAGTTCGAAGGTCGACCCCAGCCCGCCGACGCCTGGCACATGTGCCGCCTTGAGTCCCTACCGAGAGTCGCAGAAGTCGTCGTACAGCTCGATGAACTCGTCCCGGGGGATCGGGGTCTCGACGCCGTCCATCGCCACGGCGATGCTGCGGGCGCCAAGCCGAGTGCAGATCGCTTCGGCGCGTTCGACGAGCTGAGGGTCAGTGACCCGGGCGTTCGCTGATGGAGTCATATCGCTACGCATCAGCCGGACGAGACGGTCCTCCGAGTTGGGGTCCGACAGCGCGACGATGGCCCAGACCATGAGACCCAGGGCAGCGAGGACGCCCGCACCGGTCACCAGCCATCGGACGGGCACGACCAGCATCTGCTTCGGCGCACTACCGGGCGTGGGGACGTCGTCTTTGATGGACATAACGGTTCCTTCCGGCTGATCGTGAAGACCAGTTCGTCTGTAATAGGCTGTCCGTTACCCCTCGCGCTCGATGTCCGCCAGCTCTGGCGACAGTCGCCAGACGCTGATCCAACGAAACCCGGCGACGAGCGCCCCCTAACCGCCGTCCCGCTGTGGCTCGCGTCGGGCCCGAGCTGGCTTATGTAGCCGCACGGTCCTCGTCTGGCCTGCCGTGCGGCGAGGCCAATCCTGGCGTTGGTCGACAGCGGCGGCGGTGCGTCGAAGCCGGCGTTCGGGTCTTCCGAGCGTGGACGCCGACTCAGCGTCCCCGGGTCAGCGTCCGAGACCGGGTAGACCTGCGCTCACTGATCAGGCACTGCGCGCGGGCCTGTGGCGGTTGGACGTGCGGGGGCCACGGGCCATCTGGCCGGTCTCAAAGGGAACCTTGCCGATCGTCGGGTAGGCCCAGAAGCCCGCGCCAGCTGTCTGTGTGCGGAAGGCGGCCTTGTCCGCAGCGACCTGCCGTACCAACCGTTCCAACTCGGTGAGGAGTTCGCTCGCCCGGGTGATGAGCCGATGGACCGTCCTGCAGTCATCTCCGCCGAGGTCAACGTGAAAGGAGAGCTCCCGCAGCTTGGAGCGGGCGTGGTGCACGTTGGAGATCATGGGCGCCTTCCCGCGCTTAATGGCGGCCGTCCATCGGTCGAGGCGTCGAGCCAGGTGGTCCACCTCCGCGCGCAGGTGCTCCTGGTTCGACGCAGCGCCAGTTCGCGGAGTGCCAGGTGCTCGCGGGGCTCTTTGGCGTAGGGGAGTACTTCCCGCAGAGCTGGATTCGTCACGGGCCGGCGACGACTTCCGCGCTGCAGTGCTGGGCTCGGGGGGGAGGGGCGCGTTCGGAGTGATGTCTCCGCGTCCCGGTTCGAGGCGTTCGATCGTGGCGCCCTGTTCCGAGAGGTCGTCGGCGGCGTTGCCGGCTCGGTAGCGGGCGTACGTAAGGACGTGCCCACACTCGGTTCCTTCGGGTGTAAGGGCCGGACAGGCTCCAGGAACAGAGGCACGAGCGAGGCCTGGGGTCGCAGCCCGCGATCGGTCTCCAAGGAGTCAGTAAGGACGTGTGCGTCGGCGTCTTGCAGAACCGATCGGCGTAGGCCGGTAGACGACCCGGACGGAGTTCTATCCGAGTTCGCTGGCATGCGCGTCGATCGCCCGTCGTGCCGGTTTCGTTTTCGGGCTGTCCCGAACCCGGTCCCTCTCCGCCGGTGAAGTATCGCTGACCGGCGCCGCACCTCTAGCCGTGGCGACCGAGGGCGATCGCGTCCTGGGGGTAACGACGAGGTGTCGGCCCGCGAGACAGAGGCAGGGCATGCCGTCGGAGCGTGCTCGACTCGTCGGGGGACGAATATGGGACGCCACACCGCGCCAGAGCTGGACGCGCCGACCGTCGAGATGACTCGCGCCAACCCGCGCGAGGTCGACCTTGGCGCCTGGTGGGCCGAACGCACACCGAACACCCGCGCGTGGCTGGCGATCGGCGCTATCGCCGGGTCGGCCCTCGGCCTCGTGAGCGTGGTGGAAGCGAACAGTGGGCCCAGCGCCTCGGAGATCGCCGTGCAGGCCTCCATCGGCGCCCGCCAGGCCGGCGCCGACTACGCCAGAGACCTCCGTGACCGGGGCTACTACAGCATCACGGTGATGAGCCGCTGCTCCATCAACGACGACGGTTACGGCGGCTCCCATTGGCAGGATTACCTCGACGGCTGCAACGCTGTCGGGCTCACTATGATGCGAAACGGTCAGTAGGCGGGCGACGACGTCGACGGAGTCTCACCATCCCAATGGGCAAGGACACCGTACTCGAGCTGCTATACCACGATCTTCCGTCAGAGTCGACGAAACGGCTTTGATTCACCATGGCAGGTCAACGCTCTAGGCACGACTGATGGCAATCCAATAACTCAGATTGTGTCGCCGGGCGATAAGTCGCCAATCTTTCGCGACCGGGAGCGCGATAACTACGGCAATCGCGGCATTTGAGGCGCGTCCGGTGAGAGTCGCGGACATAACCCGTGTGACTCGGACCAGGCACTGCGCGACGGTGCATCGCACGAGTGAGCCCCAGGGGTCCGCCCATGAGCAGCGCGACATGCTTTGGCCACACTTAGCGAACGGTTGTCCGGGCCGGAATGTAGTGGCGAAGGCGCACAGGAATCGTCAGTACTGTCGAACGTTGCACGCCTTGAGCGAAGCGCTGAGCAGTAGCACTGTTCGCCCTGGCCTCGGAGATCAGCTACGGGTTCGAGGCAAGCAGTCTGAAGCTCGCCATGCCCAAGAGGTCGGGACGCGCGAGAGCAGCCTATTACGGCAGTCGAGTGAGCGGGATCGACTCAATCTCTTCGAGTAGCAATCCTGGGGCGGAGCGACGGGAGCCCGCTTAGGACCTTCGACCCCACCAACCCCACAGATTGGCTGGGCTGAGTCCTTGTCCCATCCATTGGCCAGTCAGCTACAAATTCGGCCCAAAGCGGGTTTCCTAAGCCTCCATTATTCCGGATTATGGTTCGCCCAGTGTCCCATCTGGATGGCCAGCGGCGGCACCTGACCTTAGGGCTAGGACGCCTTCTTTTGATAGGAAGACGGCCGGTAGAACTGTCGAGCCTTGCGTGCTGACCTACGAGTCGTCACGTCTGCGAATGCTGCACCGACGGGGATATTGATGAACGGGACTGCTTTGAGCAGGGCTGTCCGCGTGAATTTGACGCCCACGAAGCGGAAGAGTGCCTTTGCTGCCTGTAAGGCGGGACCTCGGAGGTAGCGCATCAGGAGTCGCTTGAGAATACGTTCGCCAGCAGCACCGAGAGGAGCGGCTAGTGCTTCTCCTCCGATAATCTCTATCCCGTGAAGGTGTAAAATCTCGCGGGCTCTGGCTTCGCGATCTATCAGGTCGTGGCCGTAGGCAGCGGCGATCTTCAGTGATAGATCGATCTGAAAGTACGCAAGTGTTGCGACATCCGAGAGAATGACGCTGGTCGCCGCTGGGAGGACGCCAGGACCTGCGGCTCCGGCCGCCACGAAGCCGAGACCCGCAAGAGCGCCTTGGCCGCGAACAAGAAGCAGTTGCTTCTTGACGAGGTCGTCCACATAAGCCTCGACGCCAAATCCAGCTTCTTCTCTTGCCTTGGCTTGCTCCTTTGAAATGTCGGGCCCACGTCGCTCGATAACGTATTCAACGAGAACCAGCGGCGCCTTTGGGCCGGCCTGGAGCAGCTCTTTTAACGGGAACTGCGGGCGTTCACCATCACTCACTGCGAATCTCATCTCCAATCGGGTCTGCACGGATCGCCGTCCACCTCGGCCTGGTCCTTTGCAGCGTCTACTAGCCGGAGCCCCGAGCCCGAGCGCGGCGACACGGAGTCCCAACCGCTCATCGACCTCGACGGACCCGTGCGCGGCGTTGCATCCGCGGTGCCGCACCGGTGAGGGCTGATTCCGCGATGGCGCGCCACGCGGGGACGTCGACCCCGGCGGTGCTGGACGTCGTGATCAGGGTTGCTCGACGTCCCTCGGCTGGCCCATCTGGTGTGTGGACGCCTTGCTCGGTGTACCACTGCTGCTTTCGGTGCCACGCCTCTTTGTAAGTGGGGCTGTCGAGCATGCCGAGGTGCTCCCAGAGCACGATCTGTCCGTCGGGCAGCACGGCGGTGAAGTCGGGACGCACGGTCCGGCCGTCGTCACCGGTAAACGGCGCTTCGTAGCTCCACTGGCCGGGGACCAAGTCGTCGAGGATGTCGGCGATGATGACTTCGTTCTTGCTCCGTACGAGCACGCCGCCGGTAGTGATGTGGCTCAGGCCGCGGTCGACGACGTAGGCGTGCTGCCCGTCGGCGCTCGTGACCGTCACGGGGTCGGCGGGTCGGACGAGGTCGGTGTAGCGCCGCGCGGTCTCCGAGCCCGTCGCGCGTGTGAGGTCGAGCAGGTGGTCGAGCGGGCCTTCGTGGCAGAGCACGATGCGGGACGTCTGGCGGGTCAGCGCTGTGTAGATCAGTTCTCGCGACAGCGCGCCGAGATGCTCGGGGAGCATGAGGATGACCAGGCCGAACTCGCTGCCTTGGGACTTGTGGACCGTGAGGGCCCACGCGAGCTCCAGCGATGCGTCGCTCTCGGACACGGCGCCGTTCACGGTGACGCGCAGCCCGGCGCGCTGGAGGAACTCGACCTGTGTCGCCCACGGGGCCTTCTTGCTGACCTGGCCGGTGACGACTCCGATCTCGCCGTTGGCGACGAGGACCCGCTGCTTGCCCTGGTCGCGCGACCATGCGGGGAAGGTCCGGTTCTCGAGGTTGACGACCTTGTCGCCGAGCACGATCTGTTCCCAGCCGAGCGGGCGGGGCACCGTCCGGTAGCGACGGCGCAGCGCCTTCTCGAGTTCATCGCGGCGGTGTGCGGCCTTGAGGTGCCGGTTGAGGCCGACGGTGCCGTGCGCGCGCCCCCGTGTCGGTGAGAGCACTTGCCAGCGCTCGCACTGCTGGGCTGCGGAGCCGTAGTCGACGTACTTGTCGATGGTGGCGCCGTACGAGGCGGCGAAGCTGCGGCCGCCGTCCTCGGTGACGTCGAGTTCCTCGGCAAGCACGGCGTCGAGGACCTCCCCGGCGGAACGCCCCGCCCAGGGCACCGCGCGCAGAGTCGGCATGGTCGCGCCCGTCCGCAGCCGGTCCCAGACGTCGTCGGCGCCTTCGGGGAGCTCGTCGCCGCCGAACCACTGGGCGAGCTGCAAGTCATCGCGCGCCCGGCCCCCGCCGCGCTGTCGACGCAGGACCGTCAGCTCGCACCAGCCGGGTGCTGTGTGTGGCCAACGGCCGTCGTGGGCGCGTCGGACATCACCCTCGAGGTCGACGAAGGGCCGACCGGGCCCGATCGGCGGGAGCTGGCGGGGGTCGCCGACGAGCACAAGGCGGTCCGGTGGATGCAGGGCATCGAGCAGGGCGTCGAGCATTGATTCGGTAAGCATCGACGCCTCGTCGACCACCACGGTGCCGAAGCGGTCGCGCGACGCAGCGTCCCCGGTGGAGAAGTAGGAACCGTCGTCGCCGTCGAAGCGCTTGCTGCGGGCGAGGAACTGAGCGACCGTGCTCGCCGGGTGGCCCACCTTCGCCTCGAGTTGCACTCGGGCCTTCCCGGTGGGCGCGAGGAGCAGCACCCGGCGAGCGGTGACGTCGGGGCGGCTGATTAGTGCCTTGACCAGCGTGGTCTTTCCGGTGCCGGCCCGGCCGTTGAGGACGGTGAACCGCGCGGCGAACATCTCGGTCAGCGCCGCAAGCTTCTCCTGCCGGGCGCGCTGCTCGTCGTCGCGGTCCTCGGTCCCGGCGTCGGCGAGGGGCCGCAAAGCTGCGTCAAGGCTCGCTGCGAGGTCGCCGGGCACGGGGTGCCGGATGCCGGTCCGCAGCGGCTCGATGACCTCCAGGATGGCCTCGGCGCGCTCCTGGGCGCTAACGTGCTTGTAGGCGGCCGTGCCGTCGGCGAGCTCGCTGGCGACGAGGGCCCGCTCGTCCTGCTCGAGGCGCCGCGGGTCGAGACCGAGCCCGTCGAGCACCGTGGTGGTGAGCTTCGGTGGGCGCGTGGTCGCGAGGTTGAGGACGCGTTCGATCACGTCGGGCACCGGCAGCAGCGTGTGCCCCTCCTCATCGGCCTGAACGACGAGCCACGTGAGAATCGCCTCGAGGCGGCGGCGGTCGAGCGGATCGTCGAACGGGGTGCTCACCGGGAGGGGGAACTCGGCGCCGACGGCAGGGTCCGGATAGCACCCGCGGTCGATAGCGGTGACGTCGACCGGGAACGGCCTGTCGGCGGTGACCACGACCAGTTCGTAGGGATTGTCGAGCAGCCGGTCGCGATCGACCGGGTTCGGCAGCTCGGGTTCGGTGGCCTGGATGACCGCTTCGGCGGGGAGATCGAAGCGTACGAGCAGATCGAGGACCCGCCGGCTCTCGCTCGACTGCCCCGCCCAGATGCGCCGGCGCGTCGACGTGGCGAGCTCGGTGATTGGGGTCGGCGCGTGGCGTTCCTCGAGAGCGGCGACGACGAGCGGCCAGGCGTCGTCCTCGCCTGCCGCGGTGGTCGCGACCTGCGCGGCATACGTCGGGTGTTCCCAGCCGAGGAACCCCAGCACACCGGGGAGGCCTGGGGAGGGGCCGCGGCGGCGCCAGGTCCTGGCGAGCTGCGTGTCGAGCCATTCCAAGGACTGCTGGGGCACGGCGACCCCGAGCCGCAACGACTCCTCGGCGCAGCGACGCAAGGTGAGCAGGGCGGCGACCGCAGCGTCGGAGCCGACGTGCTCGGTCACGTAGGAGAACTCGCGGTTCGCCTGCACCGCGTCGGGCACGGCCGCGGACACGTCGACACCAGTGTCCGCGAGCTCGAGAAGGTCCTGCAGCGGCATCAGCAGCCCGCCCGACCCGTCGGGGCGCAGCGTGTGGCCGACGAGCGTCTCCCATTGGTGGTTCGGGAACGCCGTCGCGCCCGCCGTCGGCCACGGCGACGGCGAGGTGAGGTGCTCGACCAGGGCCGCGCCGACGAGGACACGACCGGGCTTGTCCTCGAACGGCGAGTGCTTGACGTAGAAGAAGACCAATGATTCCTCGACGCGCACGTTCGCGAAGAAGGTGTCGATCAACGCCCGCTGGTTGTCGCCGTGGAGGATCCACGTTGCCTTGTCCCAGCCCAGTGCGTCCAGAGCGTCGGTTTCGCGGTCGAGCTCGAAGCCGTCGACGGGGACGTGCTCGAGCAGCTCCTCGATCGACCCGCGGTTGAGCCAGAAGTACGGCACCGCTGGTGCTGAGAACGCCGGAATCGGCAGCGTGGACGGCCGCAGCCCCGAGAGCGCCGGGTGCCACGCGTAGGGGTGGGTTTGAGTGAGGGCATGGACGCGGGGACTCATGAACGTGGCGCGCTCGGCGACGCACGGTGGGGTCTGACCCTCCGGGAGGTCATCGATCGCGGCGCCGGAGTGGGCCTCCTCGACGGCGTCGACGCGCTTCTCGCCGATGTTGGTGAGCAGCAGACAGGCGTTATTGCTCCGGGGCGAGCGGCAGACGGTGCCCGCCCAGCCGTCGTCGTGCCACGGAACTCTTATAGACAAATGCTGCACGAACGTCATCGACGCCTCCCCCGTCCGGCCGGTGCCGGCAGCACTGCCTACCAAACGAGATCCACGGCCCCGTGAAGGAGGTCACCGCAGAGAGGCCCCGAACCCACAGGCGAGACGGGCATCCGGCGCTTCACGGGAGAACACGACCTGTCCGGAGGTCAATGGCGAGGCCGGCCGCTGCACAACTCGTCGACGTCAGTCGTTGTCCACTCGGCCGATCGGCCGATGGACTCGCAGAACTCGGCCCACGAGAGCCGGGGCGTCGGTGGCGTCGACGGCGTCGCCCAGTAGGTCACGCGGTCGTTGCGCCGCCAAGCGCCGGTGGCCGGACCCCAGGTCTTCAAGAGGTCGCCCCGGTCGGCCAGGCGACCGAGCGTGGCGGCGAACCGGACACTGCTCGCGGTCGGGGCCGGGTGGCCGGAGATCGAGTGGCCACGTTCGGCGACGTGGGTGTGGAAGAGCGCGGGGAAGTCTGTCCGGAGGCGGTACTCGACGACCCCGTACTCGACGAACGGGTCGCCCTCATGGACGCAGAGAAACAGAGGTTCGAGGAGGTCCGCGGTGACTCCCGCCGTCGCCGTCTCGGTCGGCTCGCGTGACCCGGTTGCTGCGGTCCAGAAGTGGGGGCCCGCACCTTCATGACGGTCGTCGCAGACGTAGCTGATCATCTGCTCCGGCAGCCTCGACCAGCGCACGTCATCGGCTCGGTAGCAGGCCGGGCAGGTCTGGATCACTGCCGCAGTCTCGCGCAGCCCTCCCTCACGGTCTGGGGCGGCCTCTCCGCGCGTTCATCCCGGCCCGCCTATCGTCGTCGCCGTCGGATGTCGGTCGTGGAGTAGTCCTCTTGACCGGCCGGGGCAAAGGAAGGTGCTAGCACCACCATTTCCTCCGGCAGATCCGCCGGGAGGGCCGGGATCTTGATGGAGGCGACGTGGGGGAGTGCGGCGGTACGGCCGTGCAGTTCGTCCGAGATGACGACGTGGGTGGTGCCCGAGTTGTCGTAGACCACGAGCGGGACCGACAGGTCGTGACATCGGCGTAGAGCCCGTAGACCTCCTCGTCGGTCAGGGACTGGCAGGACACCGGCGCCAGCATCACCGCGCCGGCGCCTGCCTCCTGGGCGTCCTCGGCGTGACGCAGGACGTTCGACGTCCGGAGCGCACCGATCCCGACCAGGACCGGGGTCCGGCCGGCGACCTCGGCGATCCAGCGTCGTTGCTCGCGCGTCAGGTAGACGTAGCTGCCGGTGGAACCCAGAGCGCCGACGGAGTCCACGCTGGCGCGGTCGAGCCTGGCCACGAGCCCGGCGCACGCACCGTCATCGACGTGCACCTCGTCGACCGGGGTCAACGGGAACGCGCTCGGTCCAGCGAACACTTATGCCCGCACCTTCGACTCCACCAACCCCACCCACTGGCTCACCTAACTCGGATGCGGTGTCGCCGGTGTTCAGGCCGACGCGACCTTCGAGCTATCTCGCCTGGCTATCAGTTGGTCAGGGAGACGCTGCAGCTTGCATCGTCGCCGTTCACCCCAACCTGCTGTGAGGCAATCTGACCATCAACAGTGATGGTGCATCGCACCCACGCTCCACGCCTCGCGTTCGTGGGACCGAGCACGTTAACGGTGGTCAGGTAGGGAGCGCCCGGGGTGGTGGTGACGGGAAACCGGGCTGGCGAGGCTACGTACTGCTCTTGACCGCTTCCCATCGGGTTGCGCGAGCTGATCTGCCGCAACACGGATTCAGAAGAGTCCATGATGACCTCAATCTGATGCCCGGCCTGTTCGGTGACCTGCGGTGTCGTCGCTGTCGCCGAACTACCGTCTTGCTGCTCGCCCACTCCGAGCCCGACGGCGACAGCGAGCAATGCGGCCACAGCAACGATCAGCACACTCCCGACGACGAGCAGGGCAACCGCCCAGGCCGGCATACGTCGGCGCGGCACTGGTGCCGGGCCCCAAGGACCGCCCGAGGGGGCTTCACCCGGAGTCGGTCCCTGCATCATCGTCATCTTGATGACCTTCTGTCCGATCGATCTTGCTTGTCTCCTACGAGTCGATGGACGTCCTCGCCCTGTTACCTCTAGCCACGCCTTGCCTCTGCCTGATCACGGATGGGCCGCACGGGCCGTGCGCGCTCCAACGCAACCACCGTGCGAAGCCGGACTACCGGATAGGCGACCGCTTGGGTGAAACGTCGACACCGGTCGGCCGGCACCGTGGCGTTGCGCGGCGTGGGCTTAGCAGCTGGACCGCTCGGGACGTCTACGGAAGTCCTCACCGTGTCCCTAGAGGCCGCTGCGTCGAGGCAGCACTGCCCGGAGCCTGGCGGGCACCGCGAACCTCCAGTAGAAGGCGCCTCGTTATCGATAGATGCCGAACGTCATCACGGCGCCGCCGTCCCCGACGTCCACGCGCATGACACGTGTGGGTCGGCTCCTTACTCCGCTGCTCCTCCTGGCCGTCGCCGCGGCTGTCCTCGCTGGTTGCTCGTCTGGAGATCGGTCATCAGACGACACGTCCAGTACGACACCGCTGGGGTGCCCAGCCGCCGACATTCCCGCGGTTCCGACCGCCGACCAGGCGGAGCGCATGGCCTGCACGGAGCGAGCGGTGCTGCGCAAGTACTGCCACCAGGACCTCGCCGACGTCGTAGCCCAAGTGCCGACCGTGACTCCGACGGCGAGCTACAGCAGTCAGTGGTCGCGTAATGGAGCCAACATCGCCCTGTTCGGCTACCGCGCCGACGGGGCTGCGGGCGACGTGTCCCTCAGCATCAGCTGCCGTAATGGCACACGCGCTGAGAACGGGAAGGACTACCGCTTCACCGGCTACTTGCGAACGACGCTGCTATCTCTCGACTACAGAACGCTCGTATCGGTCGGCGACACCATCCCGGCGTCGCTAACACTTCTCGACCCACCAGTTGTCAGGCCATCGCCGACCACCGCTGCGCCCTACGTTCCGCCTTCGTACGACCCGGCAGAAGCACAAGCGGTCAGCGGGTGCGGTGACCGCCTCGCCGACGCACTCAGACGTGCGGCAGCAGGGCAAGCGACTTTCGGGCAGTTGCAGACTGCGGGCGGAATCCCTGAACAGCTCCCGAAGGCCAGCTTCGACCGAGCACTCCTCGGTACGAAGCGGTTACAAGCGGACGGCCTGTCGCGCGACGAGGCGACCGACCAAGCCGCCGGCCCGCTCATGGTGGCCTACTGCTGACAGGTCTCGACGTCGAACTGCTGTAGGGCGACGGCGACGAGGGAGCTTAACTGCCTCTCGAGGGTGGATGATGGCTGCAGAGGATGGCTCGCCCAGGAAGCAGGGAGGAATCCTGGAATTGGCACGGAAGCAGGTCACAGGGCGGCGGCGCCCAGGTCCAGCAGACGCGTAACGGTCCGGTCTCATTCCGCGATCCACACGACGAACGCGGGCCGTCGGGGACCGCGAAGGAGTCGGGGGACTTCAGCGATGGGACGTCACGCCGCCGCCGTGGACGGAACAATGGCCGCGCCAGACGCCGGCGCCGGGCAGGTGACGGCGCCGACTCGGTCAGAGCTCACCGAAATCGGGGATTGGCGCACCACTGGGTCCCGCGCGCGCTCTGCCAATGCTCGGCTCGGGATGCGCCGCCCCGAGCGAACAGCACCCGGGAGCTGCCATGCGAGCATCCCGCCGCACGAGATCGTCGAGAACCTCGACGCCCCCACCGAGACGCTGCTCATTGCGGACCCACCGGCTGAAGAGACGGACCTCTTCTCCGGACGGCCACTGATTGCCGCACGAGATGGCTCTGGGAAGAGCCCGCGGGACCTGTGGGAGGCCGCCTCTGCGCGAGGCCGAGCGAAGGCAGTCGTCGGCGCTGCGGTGGCACTGCTGGCTGTGGCGTTCGCTGCAAGCCCGCACGCCTCGAGCAACAGCTCGAGTGTCTCGACCGCATCCACGGCTCCTGTCGAAGGCTCGGTCGTCGGCACCTCGGCCTTCGGATGCGACGTACTCGCAACGCCCACCAGCGAGAAACCGCATCTTAGCGCGGCTGACTTCGTCTGCACGAAGAATGCGCTCGTGGAGAAGGTGTGTCACACCGACCTCGACTACTACGACACCTATTTCACGGCTGCGGGAGACACCGTCTACCAAGGCTACAGTGGGACGATCTACTTCAATTGGTACGCAAGAAACATTGCATGTTCCACCGATGGCGGGACACACACTATTGCGTGGACCGGCAACGAGTTCTGGCAGATGCGCCAGGACGGAGCCGTCTCGAGGAGCCTCGACAGTCGACTCGAGAACGCCCGACAGGGTTCAAGACTTCGCCGGCACAGCCTGCGGCGCGAGGTGCGTCACTGGCGTCACCTGACATAACGTGCGGCCTCGGTCGGCGAGTGCCCTACGTTCTGGGTCAGCGAACATGGTCGCGGAGTGCAGACGGGTGCCCGCGTGGTGGGCACGGCGTATTTCTCTCGAGCGCTTTTGGCGCCGGATGGTTGGGGCGGAGCGGCGGACAGGTCAGGCCGCGGTGCCGATCCGGGAGGCGGTCAAGGCGTTCGAGGGCGCAAATCGGGCGTTGCGAATGTCGCAGCCGGTCGGGTCGGCGGCCCCAGCAGTGACCGAGCCAGAGCCGGCATCGCTGAGCCAGCGGGCGAGTCCGGTGGCTCGGCCGCCGTCGACCACATCAGAGCGTCCCGACCCGGCACGTCTCCTACGGCGCTGAGCACACCTCGCGTTCTACGCAAGCCGCTGGTGCGGCACCGAGCCGCGCAGGTCGTCGACGCCCCTCGAGACAGCCTGACCAGGCCGGCCGCCCGGCCTCGACGACGGAGGCAACGGCGGGAGTGTCCCAACTGCGACCACCTCGGCCCGTTCCATGCCAGCTGTACCGATCGACTTTGTAGTGACGATCATCAGAGAGTGCGACCGTCGGCAGCGATTCCGCGACAATCGGATCGTTGTGAAATTTATTCTGAAGCGGCCCCTAGTGCACTGTCTCGGATTCGTACAGTCGCCTTTCGAGCAAACGCTTGGGCTTCTTGATTGGACGGATGCCCAGCGGCAACGGGGCCGCTGCCCTGCGTTGTTCTTCGCATCTCCCGTTGCAGTCAACTTCGGGAGCTGGCACTTGGGGTTGCCCGAAAGTGAGTGATCGTCAGAGGTGCAGGGCCCGGTCGTGGCGAGGCGCTCGAGGTCATCAATACCATCTGGGGAAGTTGAAGATAAACGAGAGAACCAGAACGAGGAAAAGCGCACTCAGGGTGACGAAGACGTACAGGGCGGTCTTGAGGCGTCCACGCCCCCTCTCAACGTCCGCGCCTCCTGGGTTGATGCTGGGTGTAGGGGCGTATGTTGATCTTCCCCAATTGGCGGACGCACTGCTTCGCCTGCTTCGTTCCATGAGGAGGCTGTGCAGGGGGCAGTTCTGGTCCCGTTCCGAGGGCGTTGCCCCCCTGGCCCAGGCGCGAGTGCCTGGGATGTTGCTGAATCTGCACGTGCAGCTGTTCCCCATTGTCCCCCCAGGTCATCACCCGCTCAGCCATCACATCGCGAGAGCGTGCGTCATCGTTAGCGTGTAAGTGCCGCGTAGCTGGTCTTGGCTGTCGTTTGCTAGTGGCGGGCTGACGGCACGGTGACTGGATCGACCTGAGGGATCGCTGACGGTCGTGGCGGCGGAGCCCGCGGGTGACGGTGCGGGTCGGCTGGCGCGGCTGGCAACGACCCCTCTTCTGGGACTTCGATGTACAGGATGACGAACGCATCGATGTCGATGGGCAGGTCGGCGAACAAGTGGTGGATATGGGGTGTGAGCGCGTGCAGCGCCTCGTTCACTCCGATCGGCTCGACGCCCGCGGCGGCCTGCGGAACAATCGGCTCACCGCCGATCCGCAAGGGATCTGCTTAGAGCCCTACCAGGACGTGCGCTGACCGGCTCTACCGCGGCGACCTCTGCATCGACCCGGTCCCCCCGTGCCCAGATGCTTAAGGCCCCTCACGACTCCACCTAGTCGGGAACCGACAGGCTTGAGTTGTCCGCTTCGCACAGCGGGGGAATCCGCGCCGGGTGTACCCGTAGTTGTTCCGAGATCAGGACAGATGCGCGCAAGTTCTCGCAACCTGTCGAGGCTTGTCCTGCTCCGTCTCGAACAGCGTTGCGCAGAACTCGCTATTCGGTCGGATGAGTCGATCGGCGTTGAGGTCTCGGCTCCCACTTTTACTAATGAAAGGCTTCGTGCAAGTGCTTAGATTCTGGCCCTGGTTGTGAAAGTACTTCACACTATCAGAGTCCCATGCGTCGAAGTCTACCCAATAGTTGCATACCTGCTCCTTGGCTACGGTCTGGATCGAGTAGCCAACCGTGTTGAACCAACCATCTGCCTCAGCATTCAGCAGGCTGCCATCTGCCTCTCGCTGATAGACGTACTGACAAAGGATCGACTTGTAAGTCGGCACACCCTTAACGTCGATTACTTTGCCGAAGTAGTTGCAAGAAGCATCGTGCCCCATGGGCGGGGCCGCGGAAGCTGTACTGAACCCAGACATGCCGATGAACAATAGAACTATGAATGTGGCAGCCGTCGAGAGCCGATGAGAAGCGCGCACTCAATTCCCCCTGGAGTGTGCGAGCTAGACGATCATGTGGACCGCTTCCCGACGAGCAATACGCCATTGGGACGAATCTCCGGCGGATGTGCGGCTAGTTTGGGAATCTACCGAACTGTACGTGTTGGAGCTCTTACTCCAGGTCGTGCGGACCTCTGAAGCTTCGACAACCCAGGGCCGTAATATCACACACCGCAGAGGGTGGCGTACATGTCTGGCATAGCCGGCACCACGGGCGTATGACCAATCTGTGGTGCGCGCACCTGACCCGAATTAAGAGGCCCTCGCGGGCCGTTCCTGCCGGAAAAGCTGGTCGCGATAACGTTTGTCCTGACATAACTCGTGATCAGCAGCAACTCTAGCCGATACCTCAAGTCGGGTCAGCTTGGCGATATATCGCTGGCCTTCTCTTTGCTCAGCGATACCGCGATAGCGGGGATTATCGCGGTATGGCAGAAGCCGGGCATGATGCGGCGCACCCGGCACGCTCCGCGTCCGGCCATCACCTCAGCTCGTGCGCGATGCGGTTGGCGGCGGCGGTGAGTTCGGCGACCCAGCCCGCGAGCCGATCGCGGCGGTAGCGGGCGGTCGGTAGAGCGATGGAGGTCGACGCCGGCGTAGGCGTCGGCGGCCAGGGCGACGGGCTCGCCGGCGGCCTCGCCCTCACCGGACCCGACCGGCCCGCTCAAAGACCGACCAGGCCAGACATGGCGCCACCCTTGGCATCGCCTTCCCGAGGAAGGGATGCATCGTTCTGCAAGGTGCGATATTGCGGAGACTAGCCGCCTTCAGCGGAAGCTCCCCCCGACTAATGTAACCTGCGAGCGTGCATGTATCGAACTACTTCCGCGTCTTGAGACGCGCGATCTGATATCCCACAGCACGAAGCTGGTTGGGGATTTCGCGCACTGATGTTCTGTCTTTCTCGCGAGATTCGTCTGACAGCGCTTCCCATTCGACTAGGTCGGGATGGGAGCCTGCTATGAGATCTCGCGGACCTTGGCGCCAACCTCTCCTCTGGAGATCCTGCATCCATCTCTCGTGTTCGATCTGCGCGAGTTGATCCACTTCATCAGCTTCAAGTGAAAGCGATTCCGACGTCACATCCTGGCTGGGGACCACCACACATCCGATTACACGAAGCTTACGGATCACATCTCGTGCGCGCTCCACGGCCGATGCCCTTAGCTCCTCGTCGAGCTCTGGCCACGGAACTTGGAGAGGATTTGAGCCCGCTCTGTCTCCTCGCTTCTTAGCTTGTAACAGGTACGAGTCGTGCGCGGAGCGTGCTAATTCAAGAGCAAGTCGATCTCGCAGGTGAGCAACGTTATAGATCGTTCTGACGAGATCGAAGGTGTGTACACGCGGACGGCCCGAAAGCTCGAGCCCCGGGTCTATTGACATATGCGATCTCGTAGCCCCATCCAACAAGGCCACCACATCGACTGGCCGAGAAAGAAGTCGCTGCGCGACATCTGCGCTAACTGCGAGCGAGTCGGGCGGGCACGTAACTATGATCGTCGAGAGTTCGTCGGGCACCATGTCAAGCTCCTCGAGTGTGCCGAAAACTACGCCCTGAGGCCGTGATGAATTTACGCTGGGTCTTTCTAGCTCTGCTGAAAGCGCCTCGAAAACGGCTCCAGAACCAATAAGGCCAAGCATTTCGTCATGCGACCACCACTGGTCGATCACCGTTCTAGCGGCGACCTGAAGTGGATCGACGAATTCCAAGGACAGCTTTTCGGGGAACAGCCCCGCCAACGCACGTGATAGATCCTGTGGAAACCGACCTGCGATGCACAGCGGTAGCGCAGTCTTTCGATCCTTAATCGCTTGTGTCAAACTGCTGGTGATTTCTACTGTATGGTTGAACTGAGAAGATAAGATCAAGATGTCTCGAGCTCTGTCGATATCTGCTTCTCTTAAGGTAGCGAGAGATCTTGCGTCACCTCCGATTTTTATCACGCCGTCGTAGGCTATGCCCACGCCAAGAGTCTCGCTGTGAATCAGAATGCAGCTGTTGCCGCGGGCTACGACGGAATGTGCCAGCTGCATAGCCGCAACGCCCTCGCCAATTATTACCGAGTGTCCCGACCGCCGCGGAGTAAGAGCCCTATCGAGGAAGTTCGCGACCCCTTGACTTAATAACGTTCCTAATCCTAGAACAGCCGTAGCCGGGGCGGCGAAACGTGCGATGTTCAGAGTTGTCGGCAATTCGCCAGCAGTTTGCAGAGGGGCTGAGTCTATAAGAAAGAGTTGTAAAGTATAATAGACTAGGTCAGAGACCCCTCGCCCCCCCGGAATGTCGGGGCGCAAGAGCAACTGGTGCATACCGAAAAGTCCAAGACCAAAAGCGAGAATCGCCAAGACGGCGGCTATTAAGCTGCGTTCCATGGCTGGTCGTGGACGCTTGTTGCCCATCACGCCTGCTCCCGGTGGGTTTTCCTTCAGACAGTTAATTTGAGGCAGGGCTATCGATAACAGCATGGTAGCCTAGGAGACTTGAGGCCGACCTGGTCATCGCCGTCCCGAACGAACATCCTTGGGATGCGGTCCGATCGGCTGTTCGCGTTCGAGGACGCTGCGGTGTACGTCGGCGGAGTTTAGACCGCGCGCGCCGATCTCACCCGCTTGGCCGTTGTGGAGTCCGCTGTGGCCCACAGCGTGGACTCGTTCGTCGTCCCGCTGATGCTGCCACCCGGATCGGTCACCCCCGGTTCGACGGCGTCCGCGTGCGGGACACGTTCGGTGTTGAAAACGTGCTGGAGCCCACCGCAGAGGCGCCCCATCCCGGATCAGGGCCATCCGGGCGGCCCCCTAACCGAGGACTCGCGACCTGCCGGAGATCCTGCGCGTGCCGACCCCGCCGCCGTTGCTGGAGGCCGAGCCGCTGGAGGACGTCGTCCTGGTCATGAACGACATGTCCAACCCCTTCTGGGGCGTCGAACGGGTCGTCCCGCACTCCAGGATCCGGGGTGACCGGTGCGCCGAGCGACGCCGATTAGCGCGGGTGTCGCCAACGCACGAGCTGGAACGTCTCGATCGCGTGTCTCAAAGCGTCGGGCGGGAGGGCTGGCTGGAGGCCTGCGGAGGCTAGCAGATCGTGGCAGCAGCCTTGTCCCTTGGGAATGCGCCCTCAAGGTGGTTGACGGGCTAGATGAGTACCGACCGCCTGGGTTGCCTCCGCGAGGTCGGGTCCAGCAGCGCCATGGTCGTTTCAAAGGTCAAGGTGTGGCGGAGGACCGCCGCGATGAGCACCGAGTCATGTCCGGTGCTACCCGCGCTAGTCACGGCCTCGTACTGCTCGAGCCGCTACCACCGTTGCGTTGGCTGGGCCTCGAACGCGGTAGTCGGTCGTCTGCTGACAAAAGTGATGCAGCAACGCTGTAAGCAGCACAAACAAACAACCGATAACTTAGATTGTGTCATCAGTCGATGATCGGCAATCTCCAGTCGCGAGCGATGACGCAATTCGTGATATCGCTCGACCTCGTACCAGGCTCGATCGCGTGGTGCGGGGACATAACTCGCGCGGATGGATTGCGATCCACGAAGCGTGGGGGAGGGGTCGGCGGTGCAGGTCATACCGCGATGACGGTGGGCCTGTCGCGGCTAGACCGGGAATCGCCTATCGACGAGCGATGACGAGGGTGTGTTCTGAGTTGCCCCGCGATCGGTGTCGAGGTGGCTGCGGCCATGTCGATGCTCCGTCGGGGGTCGACGAGCGCCGACAGGCGTTGCGGGTGATGCGGGCTGACCACGACGTGCCGGGCCGGGTGAGGTGTGCGCCCGACCTGCCGGTTCGAGCCGGCGCTCCGTGCCGCGACCGGTCCGTCACCGGCCGGTTCACGTCGCCGTGGCAGTCACGTGACGTACGCGAGGAAGGACCGCCGCTTCCTACGGTCGATCCGTCAGCGCAGAGAGGGCCGATCCGGTCGTTCCGGGCGCTGCAGACCGAGAGGAACGGATGATGACCATCGACACCGAGACGCGCACGACGGCCCGGAGCAGCCGTTACGACTACGTGGTCGTCGGCGCAGGATCGGCCGGTTGCGTGCTCGCCGCCCGCCTGTCCGAGGACCCGGCGGCCCGAGTGCTGTTGCTCGAGTCGGGCCCGGCCGACACCCGGCCGGAGATCGCTGCGCCGCCCGCGTGGCCGGCGCTGTGGGGCACCGAGGTCGACTACGCCTACGAGACAGTTCCGCAGGCGGGCACCGGCAGCATCTCCCACCCCTGGCCCCGGGGGCACACGCTCGGCGGGAGCAGCAGCATCAACGCGATGGTGTACCTGCGCGGGCACCGCAACGACTTCGACCAGTGGGCCAAGTCTGGGTGCACGGGCTGGGACTACGAGTCGGTGCTGCCCTACTTCCGGCGCATGGAGACGGTCACCGGACGGGACCCGCACTACCGCGGAACGGACGGACCGATGCTCCCCGCGCCCTCGTCGGACCCCAACCCGCTCTCCCAGGTCTTCCTCGACGGTGCGGCCGCCGCCGGGTACCCGGCCACGGACGACTTCAACGGAGCCCACGCCGAGGGCGCCGGCTGGCACGACCTCTCGATCGCGGGCGGGGCACGACAGAGCACCGCGCTCGCCTACCTCCACCCGGTACGCCACACGAGGCCCAACCTGACCGTCGCCACCGGCTCCCGGGCCCGGAGGCTGCTCTTCGACGGGGACCGCTGCGTGGGCGTCGAGTTCGAGAAGGACGGCGAGCCCACCACCGCCTACGCCGACGTCGAGGTGGTGATCAGCGCGGGCGCGGTGGACTCGCCGCGGCTGCTGCTCCTGTCCGGGGTCGGGCCGGCCGAGGAGCTCGAGGCCGTCGGGGTCGACGTCGTGCTCGACCTGCCCGGGGTGGGCCGCAACCTGCACGACCACCCGCTGTGCGGGGTCGTCTACGAGGCGGCCAGGCCGATCCCCGCGGGGCGGACCAATCACGCCGAGACGTCGATGGTGTGGCGCAGCGAGGAGTCGCTGGGCGGCCCGGACATGCAGCTGATGTTCATCCACGTGCCGTTCCACCCGCCGCACCTGGCCGCCCCCGCCAACAGCTTCACCCTCGCGATCGCCACCGTGCCCGAAGCGCGCGGCTCGATCCGCCTCGCGGGACCGGACCCCACGGTGCCCCCGTTGATCGACCCGAACTACCTCGGCGCGGACTCCGACGTGCGCCGACTGGTGCACGGGGTCCGGGTGGCCCGCGAGATCGCGGCGACCGAGCCGTTCGCGTCCTGGCGTGCTCGCGAGGTGCTGCCGGGACCCGACGTCACCGACGATGCGGGTCTGCGCGAGTTCGTCGCCCGGGGCACCAGCACCTACTACCACCCCGTGGGCACCTGCGCGATGGGCGTCGGTCCGGACTCGGTCGTCGATCCGGACCTGCGGGTGCACGGCCTGGCCGGTCTGCGCGTGGCCGACGCATCGATCATGCCGCGGATCGTGCCGGTCAACACGAACGCCGCGACGATCATGATCGGCGAGAAGGCCGCCGACCTGATCCGTCGGCCGCTGGCGTGACCGCGGTGGCGAGCACGGTGGACGGCGGGACCCGGGTGAGAGAGGGGGCCGGCGTGCAGCTCGGTGAGCTCGTCGCGGACCTGACGGGCACGGACGACGGCAGGCCCCCGGTCGTCCTGCTGCACGGGTTGACCTTCGATCGCGGGATGTGGGCCCCGATGACGGACGCGCTGGCCGATCGCCGGGCGGTGGCGTTCGACCTGCCGGGGCACGGCGACTCGCCACCGGGCAGCTCGTACGACCCGGCGGATGTCGCCGACATCCTGCACGGGGCGATCACCGCAGCGGGCGTGGACATGCCGGTGCTGGTGGGCCACTCGATCGGGGCCGTGCTGGCCACCGTGTACGCGGCACGCCATCCCGCGCGGGCGGTGCTGAACATCGACCAGCCGTTGCTGGCCGGTCCCTTCGGCGAGATGCTGCGCTCGGTCGAACCCGTGCTGCGCGGACCGGACTACCTGGGCGTCTGGACGACGCTCCTCGACGGGATGGGCACCGACGAGCTGAGCCCGCCGCTCCGGGCGCTGTTGCGGTCGGAGCCGCGCCAGGACCTGCTGCTCGGGTACTGGCGGGAGATTCTCGAGAAGTCGCCGGAGGAGCTCCGCCGGCAGCGGACGGACGAGCTCACCGCGTTGCGACGACATGGGACGGGATACCACCACGTCAGCCGCGCCCCCCTGGCCCCCGCGTACGTCAGGTGGCTGCGGACGGCCCTGCCGACGGCCGGACTCTCGGTGCTGGCAGGGAGCGGGCACTTCCCGCACCTGGCTCATCCGGCGGCCCTGGTGGAGATCCTCGCCGGCTGGGGATGAGCGAGTACCGCGCTCCACCGGGTGTGCCTTGTCTAGGCTGTGCCTCGACCAGGTCCTGCGCGCACCGACGGAGCTGTCGAGGTGATCGCGGATCGCGCGGCAGCCGGACGGTGGTGGGCCTTGACGGGTGCGGGGACGACGACGTCCGGCGTGGTCGGTCGGGACGCGGAGATCGACGCCCTCGACCGGCTGCTCCGCGACATCCGGGGCCGCGGTACCGCCGTCCTCGTCCGCGGCGAGGCAGGGATCGGGAAGTCCGCTCTCCTGCGCCTCGTGCGCGACACCGCGGCCGAGCGCGGGCTGCGGGTGTTGGGCGCGACCGGCGTCGAGTCCGAGATGACCCTCCCGTTCGCCGGCCTCCACCAGTTGGTCCGGCCCTTGTTCGACCGCCTCCCCGCGTTGCCCGCCCCGCAACGGCGCGCGCTCACGGCGGCGTTCGGCATGAACGACGACGCGGCACCGGAGCTCTTCCTGATCGGTCTGGCGGCGCTGACCCTGATCAGCGACAGCGCCGCCGACCGGCCCCTCGTCCTGCTGGTCGACGACGCGCACTGGCTCGACGGGCCCAGCGCCGACGTCCTCGGCTTCGTGGCCCGGCGGCTGGAGTCCGAGGCCGTGGTCCTGGTCGCAGCCCAGCGCGACGGCTTCCCGCCCGTGCTGACCGGGTCGGGACTGGAGGAGCAGCACCTGGAGCGCCTGGACCCTCGCTCCGCCGACGAGGTGCTCACGCGCCGGGCGCCGCACCTCGACGCGGTCGCGCGCCGACGCCTGCTGACCGCGGCCGCGGGTCATCCCCTCGCGCTGTGGGAGCTGCCCCTGGAGGGCATGCAGGACGACTGTGCACCCCCGACGTTGACCGTTCGCCTGGAGCACGCCTTCGCGGCGCGGCTCCCCGGGCTGCCCGAGGTGACGCGGGACCTGCTGCTCGTCATCACGCTCGAGGACGAGGGGATCCTGGGAGAGGCCCTGGCCGCCACGAGCGCCCTGCGCGGCGACCAGGTGACGGCGGAGGCCCTGGTCCCGGCCGTCGAGGTCGGGCTGGTCGTCACCGACGGCGAGACGCTGGGCTTCCGCCATCCGCTGGTCCGCCAGGCGATCCGCCAGCAGTCGACCCTGCTCGAACGGCGGCAGGCCCACCTCGCCCTGGCGCGGACGTTGCCCGAGCCCGACCGGCAGGTCTGGCACCGGTCCGCCGCGACCGACGCGCCGGACGACGCGCTGGCCGCCGCGTTGGAGGAGGCCGGTGCCCGTGCACAGCGCCGCGGGGGCGTGGCGTCCGCGCAGGCGGCGCTCGAGCGCGCCGCCCGGCTCAGTGCGGACCCGGCACAGCGCGTGCGGCGCTACCTGCAGGCGGCCGAGCTCGCCTTCGAGTGGGGGCGCCCCGACATCGTCGACCGACTCCTGCACGAGACCGCCGACCTCGACGTCCCCGCCCGGGAGCGGACCCGGCTGACGGTGATCCGGGACAACTTCGACGAGGGCATCCACGACGTCCGCGCGGGCACCCTGAGGCTGGCCGACGTCGCCGAGGCGGCCGCCGCCGACGGCCGCACCGACCAGGCGCTGATGTTCCTCCAGACCGCCTCGCTGCGGTGCAACTGGGCCGCTGCCGACGCGCCGGTCCGTGCCCGCGTCCTCGAGGTCGTCGAGCAGGCCCTCGACCCGGACGACGTGTTCGCGCTCGAGGCGATCGGCTACGTCGCGCCCTTCGACCGAGGCGCGCACGTGGTGGAGCGGCTCCGCGTCCTCGCCTCCGGTCCGCTCGACCCGGCGCGCACCCGCGCCGCCGGCTTCGCCCTGAGCAACGCCGGAGACCTGCCGCTCGCCGTGGAGCTGCTGGGCTCCACGGTGCCGGATCTGCGCGCCGACGGCCGGCTCGGGGTCCTGGGCCGGGTCCTGATGGTGCAGGGCTGGAGCGCGTTCAACCTCGGGCGCTTCGATATGGCCGCCACGGCGACCGACGAGGCCGTCCGGCTCGCTGCCGACGCCGGTCTGCCGTTGGTGCGGGCCCTCGCCCTGGTGGTCCGGTCGGCGGTCTCCGCGATCCGCGGCGCCCAGGACGCCGAGGAGCGCTTCGCCGAGGCGGCCCGGCTCGGACTGGAGGTCGATTCGAGTGGCGTCCTGGGGGTGGTGCAGCTCGCCCGGGGGGTCGTTGCGCTCAACCGGGGACGGCACCAGGAGGCGTGGGAGGAACTGGTGCGGCTCTCCGACCCCTCCGACCCCGCCTATCACGGCGTGGTCCGCACCTACGCCGCGGGCGAGCTCGTGGAGGCGGCCGTCCACAGCGGTCGCCGGGCCGAGGTCGAGCCGATCGTGGCCGACCTCGAGGCGATCGCGGCGCGCACGCCGTCACCGCTCCTGCATGTCGGGCTGCGCTACGGCCGAGCGCTCCTGGCCCCCGACGACGAGGCCGAGGAGCACTTCGCGACGGCCCTGGCGGCCGATCTGGGTTCCTGGCCCTTCGCCCGCGCACGGCTGCAGTTGGCGCACGGGGCCTGGCTGCGGAGGTCCCGGCGAGCGGCGGAGTCCCGGGCCCCGCTGCGGGCCGCCCGCGACGCCTTCGATGCTCTGGGCGCCGCGGCCTGGGGCGACCGGGCGCGGCAGGAGCTGCGGGCCGCCGGGGAGCAGAGCCGGCCGCGCACCCCGGAGGCACGCGAGCAGCTGAGCCCCCAGGAGCTGCTGATCGCGGAGCTCGCCGCGGACGGCCTCAGCAACCGGGAGATCGGCGCGCGGCTCTACCTCTCGCACCGGACGGTCGGCACGCACCTGCACCGGATCTTCCCGAAGTTGGGGATCACGACCCGCGTGGCCCTGCGTGCCGCGATCGGTCCATGACCGGCCGGTCCACGTCGCCGTGACGGTCATCTGACGTACGCGAGGAGGGAGCCCCGCTTCCTACGGTCGATCCATCAGCGCAGAGGGGGCCGATCGGGCCACTCCGGTCGCTGCGGATCGAGAGGAACGACGATGAGCGTCGACACCGACACGAACACGACGTCGCAGGACAAGCCCACCGTGGTGCTCGTCCACGGCGCCTTCGCCGAGTCCGCGAGCTGGAACGGGGTGATCGAGCAGCTCCGGAGCGAGGGCTATCCGGTCATCGCCGCGGCCAACCCACTCCGGGGCCTGCGGGAGGACGCCTCCCAGCTGCGCGGCCTCCTGGATCAGGTCGGCGGCCCGATGGTGGTGGTCGGCCACTCCTACGGCGGATCGGTGATGAGCGTGGCCGCCGACGGCCACCCCGGTGTGCGGGCGCTCGTCTACGTGGCCAGCTTCCTGCTGGAGGAGGGCGAGAGCACCGGTGAGTTGGCCGGGAAGTTCCCCGGTAACGAACTGGGGTCCGCGCTGGACTCGGTCCCCGTCGACGACGGGAACGGCGGCACCGTGACCGATCTGTACATCCAGACCGACAAGTTCCGGCCGGTGTTCGCCGCGGACGTTCCCCCGGAGGTCGCCGAGCTGATGGTCGCGACGCAGCGGCCGATCACCAGCAAGGCCCTGGAGGAGAAGGCGACGGCGGCGGCCTGGCGCAGCATCCCGTCCTGGACCCTGGTCACGCGGAGGGACCTCGCGGTCCCCGCCGAGGCGCAGACCTTCATGGCCCAGCGCGCGCATTCCACCGCCGTCGAGGTGGATGCCTCCCACGCCGTCGCCGTCTCCCGGCCCGGCGCGGTCGCCGGCCTGATCGTCGAGGCCGCTCGCGCGACAGCCGGCTGAAGCGCCGCACCACGACCGTCCCACCCACTGCGGGCGACGAGCCAGGAGCGCGTGGGACGGCCGGGACGCCGCGCCGCCACCCAGACATCAGGAGGTCGGTGACGACATGGCGGTTCTCGAGCTGATCGGCATCTTCGCCCTGGCGGTCTCGGGCTCCCTGATGGCGATCGACCGCGATTACGACGTGGTGGGCATCGCGATCCTGGCGATCGTCACGGCGCTGGGCGGCGGCATCGTCCGGGACCTGGTTCTCGGCGACACGCCGCCTCCGGCGTTCACGAACTGGCATTACCTGGTGGTGGCGCTGGCGGCGGCGGCCATCACCGCCGTCGCCCGCCCCCACCTCGGGCGGGCGGGCACACCCCTGCTCGTCTTCGACGCGGCCGGCCTGGGGCTCTTCTGCGTGGCGGGAACCCAGAAGGCCCTCGACCACGGCCTCGGGCCGGTCCCAGCAGCCCTGCTCGGGGTCACGACCGCCGCGGGCGGCGGCGTCCTGCGCGACGTCCTCGCACGCGAGACCCCGGCGCTGTTCCGCGCGGACTCCGAGCTCTACGCGGTGCCCGCCCTCGCCGGTGCCCTCGTCGTCGGCTCTGCCTCGGCCTTCGGCGCCCACAGCCCTTCGCTGGGCGCGGGAGTCGCCGCCGCCATCTTCGTCGTCCGCGTCCTCGCTCTACGACGCCACTGGCGCGGACCGCGAGCGCGCAGGCGACGACCCTCGGGCGGCCCGCCCGCGGTGAGCGGACCTGCTCATCGATCAGGGACCGACGCCCACCTACCCACCACTCGGCCACGATCGCAGCGGGCCAGTTCCGGTCCGACCTGGCGCAGCGTCGTCCGGGGTGGCGCGCAGGAGCCGTAGCACCAGGCGAAGCGAGAGCAGGGGTCAGATTCCGACGGCGGTCGCGATCTGCTCCAGCTGCCAGGCCGAGTCCCCGAACATGAGTTGGTCGGCCTTCGCCCGCTTCAGGTAGCGGTGGGCCGGGTGCTCCCAGGTGAAGCCGATGCCGCCGTGAATCTGGACGTTCGTGGCAGCGCAGGCGTAGAAGGCGTCCGAGGCGTACGTCTTGGCGATGGCGGCGGCCAGCTGCCGGTCGGGCGCGCCGGTCTCGACGGCCCACAGCGCGTAGTAGGCCGCGGCGGCGATCATCGCCGAATTCACCTCGGCCATCCGCGCGATGATCGTCGGCCCGCTCCCGGCTGTCCCGAGGCGTCGGGCGGGGACGTCGCGAAGGTCGACGTGGCCGATGGCACGGCTGGGGTCGAGGTTCTCGTGCGGTCTCCGTCTGACCCCTGCACGCCGGCGCAGGGCCTACTCGGTGCACGAGCGATGCGTCGGCTGTCTTCCGTCCTCGCGAGCGATACCGGGACAACGCGGATGCGCAACGCGCTGAGCGGCTGGAATACCCAGCCTTGGATTGTGTCCTCGGCCGGACGATCGGCGGGGCACGAGAGGCTCCTGAGGTGCGTGGGAAGCCCACGATGACCGCAGCCCGCCGCCCCGGGGAGCAGACCCGGTCCGCCACCGGCCGCGGTCTGGGAACAGCCGGATAGCGTGACGTCGTGGCGGTGCGCGAGCTGGGTTCGGTGGTGTTGGCGGTGGGACGAGGCGCGCCTTCTAGATGAAGATCGCGACCTACAACGTGAACGGCGTCAACGGCCGGTTGCCGGTCCTGCTGGAGTGGCTTGCGGAGGCGGGGCCGGACGTCGTCTGCCTCCAGGAGCTGAAGGCGCCGCAGGAGAAGTTCCCCGCGGCCGCCGTTCGCGACGCCGGGTACGAGGCCGTCTGGCTGGGACAGAAGAGTTGGAACGGGGTCGCGATCCTGGCTCGCGGCGTGTCGCCGGTGGAGACTCGCCGCGGTCTGCCGGGTGAGCCCGATCCGGGGCAGTCGCGCTACATCGAGGCGGCGGTGAACGGCATGGTGATCGGCTGCCTCTACCTGCCCAACGGCAACCCGGCTCCCGGTCCCAAGTTCGATCACAAGCTGGCCTGGTTCGAGGCGTTCATCGGCCACGCCGCGAGCCTGCTCGCGAGTGGGGTTCCGGTCGTCCTGGCCGGTGACTACAACGTGATGCCGACCGACCTCGACGTCCACAAGCCGGAGCGCTGGGTCGACGATGCCCTGTTCCGCCCCGAGGTGCGCGAGGCGTTCCACCGGCTCGCCGCGCAGGGCTGGACGGACGCGCTGCGGACGCTGCACCCGGGCGAGCGGATGTACACCTTCTGGGACTACGTCCGCGACGCGTTCGGTCGCGACGCGGGCCTGCGCCTCGATCACCTGATGCTCAGCCCGGCCGTCGCGGCCCGGCTCGTGGCCGCCGGCGTCGACCGCGGCCCCCGCGCCAAGGAGAGGACCAGCGACCACGCGCCGACCTGGATCGAACTGACCGACCCGCAATAACGCCGTCGCTCGGCTGACATAACGTGCGCAGCAGGGCTATGAGCAGCACAAACAGACAACCGATAGTTCAGATTCTGTCATCGAGCGACGAGCGACATATCGGCGGCCTTTCTTGCGGAGAGCGATACTGCAGATACTGCGGTATCGCTCGCTCGCCGCCTCCCCGAAGAGCTGAATACGGCGCGAGAGCGGATCGTGCCCAGAACTATCGCTGGCTGGGCGGTGCTCTTTGGTCGGCTGCCCGGCGTTCTCGGGGTGCCGCGGTCGATTGAGCCGATGCGACGTCCCACTACGGTCGTGCGTGACCGGACACGTGGCGGGTCGCGACGTCCGCGCTGCCGTGCCGTGACCGGCGATCGCCCCGATCGTCCCGGGGGCGCGCCGTTCAAGCCTCCGGCGGGCAGACCCGCACCGCGCTCCCGTCGCTCCGCCTGCCGGTCCTGCCGGTCCTGCCGGTCCTGCCGGTGATCATTGGTCGCAGGCGGTCGGTGGCCGCTCCGAAGCACGGGCGAAGAGACGGACGTCAACGCCCACGGGGAGGCAGGCCTCCATAGAACGACCAGCTGCTCCAGGCAGGCGATGGCGGTCCGCGGGCCCGGGGCATCTGCCCCGCCGCGCCCACCTCGACCCGATGAGCTGAACTCGTCGACGCGGCTCGACCTCGCAGGACGAACTTGCGTGCTCGTCGCTCGCGGCTCTGGTCCGAGCGGGTTACTCGGCCCACCGGTGTCCGACGAACGGAGGGCGTGTGATGGGTGCAGGACAGTCAGGTGGGAGTCCCGGGCGGGACGTGACGGGGACCCTCGCGAAGGGCCTGGCGGTGTTCAGCCTGGCGCTGGGGTCGGCCGAGCTCGCCGCCCCGCGGGCGGTCGCGAGGCTGGCGGGGGTCCAGGGGGACGGCGCCGCCGTCCGCACGGTCACCTCGCTGTACGGGGCCCGGGAGCTCGCCCACGGCGCGGGCATCCTGGGTGGCCGCCGCAAGGCAGGCTGGGTGTGGAGCCGGGTCGCGGGCGACGTGCTCGACATCGCGACGCTGGCACTGGGCGCCGCTCGCAAGGGCGCCGAGCCCCGGCGTCTCGGGCTCAGCCTCGCAGCGCTCGCGGGGGTGACCGTCGCCGACGTCGTGACCGCGCGTGGGCTGTCCAGCCGCAACGGTGGCGCGGGGGAGTGCCGGGCGATCGCCGCGATCACGGTCAACCGGCCCCGCTCCGAGGTGTACCGGCACTGGCGCGACCTCGAGCGCCTCCCGGACTTCATGGCACACCTGCGTTCGGTGAGCACCGACGCCTCGGGGCGTTCGCACTGGGAGGCCACGGGTCCGGCCGGGTCGACGATCCGCTGGGACGCCGAGATCGTCGAGGACCGCGAGGACGAGGTGCTCTCCTGGCGATCGGTCGGGGACGCCGACGTGGACAACTCGGGCTCGGTCCGGTTCCGGGACGCGGCGGGCGGGCGGGGCACGGAGGTCGTGGTCGACCTGCGCTACCGCCCACCGGCCGGCCGCGCCGGCGCGGTCGTCGCGAAGCTGCTCGGCGAGGAGCCGAACCAGCAGCTGCGCGACGACCTGCGGCGGTTCAAGCAGGTCGTGGAACTCGGCGAGGTGGTCCGCTCGGAGGGCAGCCCGGCGGGCCAGTCGACACACCAGCAGCTCGCCCAGCGGCCGGCCCAGCCGGTCGCCTGACTCACTTCGGACAAGGAGAGACCCATGCGGGCCAACTGTTGGACGGGCAAGCAGTCGGTGGAGGTCCGGGACGTTCCCGACCCGAAGATCCTCAACCGGCGCGACGCCATCGTGAAGATCAGCTCGACCGCGATCTGCGGCTCAGATCTGCACCTCTACAACGGCTTCATCCCGACGATGCGCGACGGCGACATCCTCGGCCACGAATTCATGGGCGAGGTCGTCGAGATCGGGCCCGAGGTGCGGAACCTGTCGGTGGGCGACCGCGTCGTCATCCCGTTCCCCATCGCGTGCGGGGTGTGCGGGGCCTGCGAGCGCGGACTGACGTC
>NZ_JBHSIV010000016.1:0-115133 GCF_042653685.1 Actinomycetospora atypica
GCCCTCGACGGTTGCGCTCCGCGAAGGTCCTGCGCCCCGGCGTCCCCACGCCGATCGTCCCCCGGCGCGCCCGGTCGTGCGCCGGCCCGCACCGCCCCGCCCGCCCGGTCCCCCGCGTCCGGCACCGCCCGACGAGGCCCCGCGTCGCGGCCCGCTGCGCGTGCTGCGCATCGTCGTGACCGTCGCGTCCGTGCTCGTCCTCGCTCTGAGCGGCACCGCCTGGGCGGCTCTGTCGGGCAGCTTCGCGACCTCCGGGGCCCTGTCGAAGAAGGGCACCGCGGCCGACGGCGCCACCGACGTCCTGCTCGTGGGCACCGACAGCCGGAACGACGCGCAGGGCAACCCGCTCTCGCGCGACGTCCTCGCCCAGCTCGACGCGGGCTCCGCCGACGGCGAGCTGAACACCGACTCGATGATCCTGGTGCGCGTCCCCAACGACGGGAGCCGGGCGGTCGCGTTCTCGCTGCCCCGCGACAGCTACGTCTCGATCCCCGGCCAGTTCGGCAAGGGCAAGCTCAACTCGGTCTACCCCGGCGCGAAGGCGATGGAGGCCCAGCGCCTCGTCGCGGGGGGCGACGCCGACCCGCGCGACGTCGACGTCCGCTCCTCCGAGGCCGGCCGCTCGGCGTTGATCGAGACGGTGCAGGAGCTCAGCGGGATCGGCGTCGACCACTACGCCGAGATCAACCTGCTCGGCTTCTTCAACCTGACCAACGCGATCGGCGGCGTCGACGTCTGCCTCAAGAGCGCGGTCGACGACGACTTCTCCGGCGCCCACTTCGCGGCCGGGCCCCGCTCGGTCGCCGGGCACGACGCGCTGGCGTTCGTCCGGCAGCGCCACGGCCTGCCGCTGGGCGACCTCGACCGCGTGCGGCGCCAGCAGGCGTTCCTCGCCGGGCTCTCGCACAAGCTGCTCTCCGCCGGCACCCTCGCCGACCCGGTGACGCTCTCGCGGCTCCTCGACTCCGTGAAGCAGTCGGTGGTCCTCGACGGCGACTGGGACCTGCTCGGGTTCGCCCAGCAGATGCAGGGCGTCTCGGGCGGCCAGGTCACCTTCATGACGATCCCCACCGAGGGCGGGGTCAGCACCGCCGCCGGTGACGCGCTCAAGGTCGACGAGAACGAGGTCCGGCAGTTCGTCGGCGACGCGATCGGCCCGAAGGACGCCCCGGTGGTCGCCACCGGCCCCGCGCCGTCGGCGATCCCGGTCGACGTCCGCAACGCCTCGGGCACCGGCGGCGCCGCCGCGCGGGTCGTCCAGATCCTCGGCGCCCAGGGCTACACGCAGCTCCGCTCGGGCAACGCCGACGAGCAGGCGCCGACCTCGGCCGTCGTCTTCGGGCCGGGCGGGGACGCCGGCGCCGACGTGGTGGCGCGGGCCCTCGGCGGGCTGCCCACCCGGCCCGACTCGAGCGTCCCGGCGAACACCGTCCGGGTGCTGCTGGCCTCCGACTACCGCGGGCCCGGCGCGGTGCCGGTGGCGAGCGACGCGGCCGACTCCGCGCCGCCTCCCCCGCCGCAGCCGCCGATCACCGCCGACGGCATCCCCTGCGTGAACTGAGCTCGGCGACGTGTCAGCGATGGCACGTCGCTGACACCGGACGTCCGCGATCCGCCACGCTCGCCGGGCCCGGCTAGGCTCGCCGCCCGATGACCGTCACCGACGCGCTGCTGGCCCCCGTCCTCACCTCCGACGCCCGCCGGCCGCTGATCACGTTCTACGACGACGCCACCGGGGAGCGGCTGGAGTTCTCCGGCGAGACGCTGGCGAACTGGGTCGCGAAGACGGCCAACTTCCTGCGCGACGAGTGCGACCTCGAGGTCGGCGGCCGCGTCTCGGTCGGCCTCCCGACGCACTGGCAGACCGCGGTGGTGCTCCTCGGCGCCTGGTGGTGCGGGGCGCAGGTGGTCGAGGGCGCGGCGGACGTCGCGCTCGCCGACGCCGAGCACCTGGCGGACGCCGACGCGGGCGTCGTCGTCGGGCTCTCCCTCGACGCGTTCGGCCGCCCGCTGGCCGACCTCCCGCCCGACGCGGTCGACTACGCGAGCGAGGTCCGCATGCACGGCGACCACTTCACGCCCGAGCCCGTCCCCGGGACGGCCCCGGCGCTCGGCGACGCGTCGGTCGACCAGGTGGTGAGCACGTCCCTGCGTCGGGCCACGGAGCTCGGCTACGGCGCGCGGACCCGGCTGCTGTCCACGATCGACTGGCCCCTGGACCTGCAGGGCGGCCTCGTCGACGGGCTGCTCGCCGTCCTGGCCGGCGGCGGATCCCTCGTGCAGGTGCGGCACGCCGACCCCGCCCGGCTCGACCGCGTGGCCGAGTCGGAGCGGGCCGACGTGCGCCTGACGGTCAGCCCTTGAGGACCTTGCGGGCCATGACCATGCGCTGGATCTGGTTGGTGCCCTCGTAGATCTGGGTGATCTTCGCGTCGCGCATCATGCGCTCCACCGGGAAGTCGGTGGTGTAGCCGGCGCCGCCGAACAGCTGGACGGCGTCGGTGGTCACCTCCATCGCGGTGTCCGAGGCGAAGCACTTCGACGCCGACGCGATGAGCCCGATGTTGGCCTCGCCGCGCTCGGCCTTCGCCGCGGCGACGTAGACGAGGTGGCGGGCCGCCTCGATCTTCATCGCCATGTCGGCGAGCATGAACTGCACGCCCTGGAACTCGGCGATGGCCTTGCCGAACTGCTTGCGCTCGCGCACGTAGTCGACGGCCGCGTCGAGAGCGCCCTGCGCGATGCCGACCGCCTGCGCGCCGATCGTCGGGCGGGTGTGGTCGAGCGTCGCGAAGGCGGTCTTCAGGCCGGTGCCGGGCTCGCCGATGATGCGGTCGCCCGGGATGCGGCAGTTCTCGAAGTAGATCTCGGTGGTCGGCGAACCCTTGATGCCGAGCTTGTGCTCGCCCGGGCCGACCGAGAAGCCCGGGTCGTCCTTGTGCACGACGAAGGCCGAGATCCCGTTGGAGCCCTTGTCGGGGTCGGTCTTGGCCATGACCGTGTACCAGTCGGAGATGCCGCCGTTGGTGATCCAGCACTTGGTGCCGTTGAGGATCCAGTCGTCGCCGTCGGCCTGCGCGCGGGTGCGCATCGAGACCGTGTCGGAGCCGGCCTCGCGCTCGGAGAGCGCGTAGCTGATCATCGACTCGCCCGAGGCGATCGTCGGGAGCACCTTCTGCTTGAGCTCCTCGGAGCCCGACAGGATGATCGGCATCGACCCGAGCTTGTTCACGGCCGGGATCAGCGAGGCCGACGCGTCGACGCGCGCGACCTCCTCGATCACCATGCACGCGACGATCGAGTCGGCGCCCTCGCCCTGGTACTGCTCCGGGATGTGGATGGCGTGGAAGCCGGCCGACGTGAGGGCGTCGCGGGCCTCCTGCGGGAAGCGGGCGTTGAGGTCGACCTCGGCCGCGAACGGCTGGATCTCCTTCTCGCACAGCGCGCGGACCGACTCCCGCAACGCGGCGCGCTCCTCACCCAGGTCGTAGACGTCGAAATCCGGGTTCACCGCGTACTCCTCCCACCAGTCACTCGCTCGTGTCACCGTACCGCCGCAAAGGTCGGACGTCCTACCGTTCCCGACGATGGCCCGCGTCTCACCGAGCGCGGTGGCGCCGGACCGCGTCCCGGTTCGCGCAGGCCGTCGAGCAGTAGCGCTGCCGACCGGTGCGCGACACGTCGGCGAACACCCGCTCGCAGCCCTCGACCCCGCACCGCCCGAGCCGGTGCATCCCGCGCCCGGCCAGGTGCAGGGCCGTGCCCATGGCGATCAGCGAGCCCAGGACGCGGCCCACGGGCAGGTCGAAGTCGCGGAAGTGCAGGTGCCACCCCGACCCGGCGTGGTCGGTCATCCGCGGGTGCGCGCAGTGGCGGGCGAGCAGGTCGTTCGTCCGCCGTGCACGCTCGGCGGGGTCGGTGGCGTCGACGATCGCCGTCCAGTCCGCGAGGACCTCGTGGGCCCGCTCGAGGTCGTCGTCCGCGGTCGCGTCCACGACGAGCCCGGCGGCGCGACACCGCGCGACGAGCTCGCCCGCGTCCGGCGGCGGGTCGTTGACGAGGTCCGCGGCCAGGACGACGGCGTCGTGCCCGTAAGGGTTGAGGTGCACGAGGCCATGACACCAGGCTCGTTGCCATGACCGCGACCCACCGGTGGACCACCGTCTCCAGCCATCACACCTCCGAGGGCCCCGTGCGCTACCAGCGCTGCGGGTGCGGGGCGTGGCGGACGCTCTACGCCAGCTGCGGCGCCACCTCGGAGGCGACGAGCTCGATGGCGTCGAGATCGGTCAGGTCGAGCACCTGGAGGTAGACCCGGCTGATGCCGGTCTGCTCGCGCCACCGCCCGAGGGCGTCGACGATCTGCGCCGGGGTGCCGGCGAGCGGGTTGTCGGCGAGCTGCGCGGCGTCGAAGCCGAGAGCCTCCGCCCGCCGGGCGACCGGCGAGCACGATCATGGTCCGGCACGGCTGGTGTAGGTGTGTCCGGTGGGGGTGGTGGTCTCGACGGTGTGGGGGTGGTCGCCGAGCCCGTCGTGGACGACCCGGTGGTGCCAGCCGGGCATCTCCTTGACCTGGTTGCCGCGCGCGCACTCCGCCCGCGCGTTGACCAGGCTGGTGGGTCCGTCGTCGCGGGCGGGTCGGATGTGGTCGCGGTGGCGCCGCGGGGCGTCGCAGTAGGGATCCCGGCACCGTCCGTGGTCCCGGATATCGATCAACTTGGCGAGGAGCCCGTCGAAGAACCGCTGCTTCGACTCTCCCCCGACGATGCACCCGGTCTTCGGGTGGGCGAACAGCCGCCGCCACCACGTCGTGCCCTGTGTGGTGGCCAGGATGTCGGCGATGATGTCCGCCGGCATCGGCCCGTGCCCCACCAGCTCGCCCGGGGTGTCGCTCTCGGGGTCGAGCAGGGCGTCGATCGGCAGCACGATCTCCAGCTCGACGCTCACATCGGTAGCGCGGGCCTGGCCGGTGATCCGTTCGACGAGGGTGTCGGCGACGATCTGATCCCGGGTGCGGTCCCCGGCGGCCCCGGTCGCGATCAGCGAGTCGGCGTGCTTCCGTAGGGCGGCGAGGCAGGCGACTCCCTGCTCGACCGGCAGTAGCCCGGACAGGACGCTCATGGTGTCCGGGGCGGGGCGCAGGGTGACCCGGCGGTCGGTGCGGGCGGTGCGCCCACGGTTCACATATCCGGCCCGGTCGATCTCGTAGGCGGTCTTCTTGACCGTGGCTTCGGCCTCGCGGCGTCCCTGGTGCTCAAGCTCGGTGTCGGCGAGGTGTTTGTCGACCAGGCGGCGCTGCTCGGGTTCGAGGTGGCTGGTCTGGGCGACGACGTGTTCGGCGAGGTGTTCGCTGATCCGCCCCGCCACCAACAAACCCCGAACCACAGGCAGGTCCTCGGCCAGGGTCCGGGCGACCCCCAACCGGCGGGACCCGACGTGCGGGGAGACGTGCGCGGCGAGCCCGATCTGGTCACCGATACCCCGACCGACGGCGCGTGGGTCCAGTTGTCCGGCGGCGACCTGGGTGGCTTGGAGTTCGACCTGGGAGCGGGCGAAGGTGACCATCGCGGTGTGCTGCGCGGCGGCGACGGCCCCGCGGAGGCGTTCCAGGCAGGCGATCTGGTCGACGAGGGCGACGCCGCCGTCGGCGACGGGGTCGGTGGGGAGGTCGGCGAGTTCGCCGAGGCGCGCGAGGAGGGCGGTCAGCTCGTCGCTGACCGCCTCACCCACCGCCTCGTTCGAACTCATGTTCGAAGGATAGCGGGACCCTCTGACAGTCACGGCCGGAACGAGCAGGTCGGCGGCGGCCGTCGTCGGGAAGAGATGTCCGCGGTGGCACATCGCTGACATCCGACGTCAGCGACGTGCCACCGCTGACACTCGGCCGACCCAGCTCACGGCCGGAACGAACAGGCCGGCCGCTGCCGTCGTCAGGAACTTCCCGGCCCCAACTTCCGCACCGCCTCGTCCTTGCCCGCCACCGAGGTGCGCAGGTCGGCCTGGAAGTCGGCCATCCGGGCCGCGAGACCGGCGTCGGCCGCGGCCAGGATGCGCACCGCGAGAAGGCCGCCGTTGCGGGCGCCGCCGATCGACACGGTCGCCACCGGCACGCCCGCCGGCATCTGCACGATCGAGAGCAGCGAGTCCATCCCGTCGAGGTGCTTGAGCGGCACCGGCACGCCGATCACGGGCAGCACGGTCGACGAGGCCACCATCCCGGGCAGGTGCGCCGCCCCGCCCGCGCCCGCGACCACCACGCGCAGCCCGCGCTCGGCCGCCGACTCCGACCACTCCAGCATCGCCCGCGGGGTGCGGTGGGCCGAGAGGACCCGCGCTTCCCACGGAACACCGAACTCGTCGAGCGCCTCGGCTGCGGCGCGCATCGTCGGCCAGTCCGAGTCGCTGCCCATGACGATGCCGACGAGCGGGGGCAGGCGCGCGCCCGCCACCTGGGACGCGTCGTCCGACGTCGCGACCGCCTGTCCGGGGACCAGCTCCGAGCTCGACATCTAGTGCGCACTCCATCCGTCGGTCCAGACACCGGTGGCGAGGTGGTCGGCGGCCAGGCGGGCGCGCCGCCGGACCTCGTCCATGTCGTCCCCGGTGATCGTCACGTGCCCGATCTTGCGACCGGGCCGCTCGCTCTTGCCGTACAGGTGCACCCGCGCCTCGGGGAAGCGCGCGAAGGTGTGGTGCAGGCGCTCGTCGGGACCCGTCGTCGGCACCGGGTCGCCCCCGAGCACGTTCGCCATCACGCAGGCGGGCCGCAGGACGGCGGTCGACCCGAGGGGGTAGTCGAGGACCGCCCGCAGGTGCTGCTCGAACTGCCCGGTGACCGCGCCGTCCATCGACCAGTGCGCCGAGTTGTGCGGGCGCATCGCGAGCTCGTTGACGAGGAACCGGCCGTCGGGAGTCTCGAAGAGCTCGACGGCGAGGAGCCCGACGACGCCGGTCGCGGCCGCGATGCGGATCGCGAGCTCCCCGACCTCCTCCGCGGCGTCCTCGGACAGCCCGGGGGCCGGGGCGAGGACCTCGGTGTTGATCCCGTCGCGCTGCACCGTCTCCACGGCCGGGTAGACCGCGACCTGGCCGAACGGCGACCGCGCCAGCACCACCGCGAGCTCGCGGACGAGCTCGACGCGGCGCTCCACCATCAGGGGCGTGCCGGCCTCGAGGAGCTCGTCGACGATCCCGGAGTCCCCGACGATCCACACCCCGCGCCCGTCGTAGCCGCCGCGGACCGCCTTGAGCACCACCGGCCAGCCGTGCTCGGCGGCGAACGCGTCGACGTCGGCCGCGGAGGAGACGGGGGCGAAGGCCGGGACCGGTTCCCCCAGCTCGGCGAGCCGACGGCGCATGACCAGCTTGTCCTGGGCGTGGAGCAGTGCCTCCGGCCCGGGGTGCACGGTGACGCCCTCGGCGACCAGCCGGGAGAGCAGCTCGCCGGGCACGTGCTCGTGGTCGAACGTCAGCGCCTCGGCCCCCACGGCCGCGCGGCGCAGGGCGTCGAGGTCGCGGTGGTCGCCGATCACGACGTCCGGGGCCACCATCGCGGCGGGCTCGTCGGGGTGCAGCGCGAGCACCCGCAGCGACTGCCCGAGCGCGATCGCGGCCTGGTGGGTCATGCGGGCCAGCTGGCCCCCGCCGACCATCGCGACCACGGGCAGGCCGGTGCGCTCGTCCACGAGGACGGGACCCTAACCGTCGTCGGGATCGAAGCTCTCGTCGGGAACCGCCGGGACGTCGAGACCGAGGATGCGGTCGCGCCGCGGCACCGGCGGCTCGGCCTCCCGCAGCCGGGCCAGGGTCTCCTCGGCGCCCTCGATGGTGGCGGGCAGCCCAACGATGCGGGCGCCCGGCGCGCCGGTCACCCCGCCGGCCCCGGAGAGCCGGCGCGCGAGCAGCCCCCGCAGCACCCGGACGCGGGCGGCGAGCCCCTCGCGGGGGGCCAGCACGACGACGGTCGAGCGCCCGACGACCGCGATCGTCTCGCCGGCGTCGAACACCACCGACGCGGCGTCGCCGGCGACGGTCAGCGGCGCCACGCGCGACCACCCGGCCACGCGCAGGGTCACGACGACGAGGGCGTGGGAGCCGGTCACGGAGGTCCCGTGGGCGCGGGCGGCGCGGTAGACCTCGGTGAGGCGCGTGCGCAGGTAGCGGGAGCTCGCGAGCCCGGAGAGCGGGTCGAGCGCGGCCGCCTCGGAGAGGTCCCCGCACGCGACGTCGGTCCAGCCGAGCGACACGACCCGCACCAGCCGCGACCCCTCGGCGCCGGGCAGGCCGAGCCGGCGGCGCTCGCCCAGGTCGCCGAGCGCGCCGCTGACGGCCATGTGCAGCGCGGCGAGGTCGGACAGGGTCTCGTCGAGCCCGATGCCCGCCGCGGCCCGGGCCCCGGCCCACGCAGTGAGCGACCGCTCGAGCGGCGCCCCGGCGCGCCCGGAGAGGACGGTGTCGCAGACGTCGTCGACGGTGGGGTCGGGCCACTCCGACGCGACCGACCACCCGAGCGCGTTCGAGCAGGCGAACCACCGCTCCCGCAGGGAGGCCAGCGCGACCCCGGGACGCCCCACGCCGGCACCCCGGGCGAGGGGCCGCGGATCGGCGCCCAGCCCCGGGGTGTCCTCGTCCGTGCGCTCGTCCGCCAGGGTCATCGCACGCACCTCCTGTGTCCCGTTCGACGTCCGCCGCTGTGCATCTCCCCCTGGCGACGCGCGAGGCGGTCATCCGTGACGGTGACGCTGCAGGGATCCTCCCGGAACCGCCCGCAGACTCGTCGTCGAGGGGGTGGTGGGCTCAATGGCTGGTGCCGAGGCTGCGGGAGCGGGGTCACCCGGCGACCCCGACGCGCCCTCCGACGCCGACCTCCTGGAGGTCATCCGGGGCCGCCCGGCCGACCACGCCTCCACCGTCGCCTTCGGCACCCTCTACGGCCGCCACCGCGACGCCGCCCGCGCCCTGGCCCGCCAGCTCGCCCGCTCCCCCTCCGACGCCGACGACCTCGTCTCCGCGGCCTTCGCGCGCCTGCTGGAGATCCTGCGCGCCGGCGGCGGGCCCACCGAGGCGTTCCGCGCCTACCTCCTGACCTCGCTGCGCCACCTCGCCTACGACCGCACCCGCGCCGAGCGCCGCCTCGACCTCACCGAGGACATGGGCGAGGTGATCGGCGTCGACCCCGACCGCACGATCGTCCCGTTCGCCGACCCCGCCGTCGCCGGCCTGGAGCGCTCCCTCGCCGCACGGGCCTTCGCGACGCTGCCCGAGCGCTGGCAGGCCGTCCTGTGGCACCTCGAGGTCGAGGGCGACTCCCCCGCCGACATCGCCCCGCTGTTCGGCCTCACCCCCAACGCGGTGTCTGCCCTCGGCTACCGGGCGCGCGAGGGGCTGCGGCAGGCCTACCTGCAGGAGCACCTCGCGGGCGGCTCCCCCGACGGCCCCACCGGCCGCCGCCACACCGAGACCGAGGCCAGGCTCGGCGCCTACACCCGCGGGGGCCTGTCGCGCCGCGACGCCGCGAAGGTCGAGGAGCACCTGCGCGAGTGCGCGGAGTGCCGCGCCCTGGCCGCGGAGCTCCGCGAGGTCAACTCCGGGATCGTGCGCTCGGCGATCGGGCCGCTCGTGCTCGGGGCGGCGCTCGTGGGCTACCTGGCCTCGCGGTCGTCGTGGGTGGAGTTCCCGAGCACGGCGGAGTTCGTGGTCGCGGGCGGCGGTGTGGTCGGGGTGCTCGGTGCGGTCGGCGGGCTCGTCCGCACCGCCGAGGTGCCGCGGTCGCGGCGGGTGGGGGCCGCGGTCGTCGGGCTGGCCGGGCTCGGGGTCGCGACGGTCACCATGCTCGCGGGCAGCCCCGGGTCGGCGCCGCCGCTCGCGGCACCGCTGGTCATGCCGCCGGGGCCGGTCTGGGTGCCGCCCGTCGCGCCCCCGCCGCCGGTCCCGCGTCCGGCGCCGGTGCCCGTTCCCGTTCCCGTTCCCGTTCCCGACGACGAGGCGGGCACGTCGGCCGGGTCGCGCGGCACGGGCGCCGACGACGACGGCCCGAGCCGATCGCGGTCCGACGACGACGGTGGCCGCGACGACCGCGACGACCGCGACGACCCGACCGGGGTGCCGTCGTCGGGCCGGGTCAGCTCGGGGCACTGGACGGACGACTCGTCGTCGGGGTCGGGGAGCACGGACCCGATCGACCGGGAGCTCGACCGCCGCACCCGCATCGTCGAGCTCCGGGTGCTCGAGCGCGCGCCGGCGCCCGAGCGCCGGGGCCTGCTCGAGCCGGTGCTCGACGTCCTGCTGGGCTGATCGGTTCGGCCTCCGGCCCTGTGCGTGCGTTTCCGTGTCCAGAGGCGGAAACGCACGCCCGGGGCCTACGGCCGAACGCGGTCGAGCAGGGCCGCCACCGCGGGCTCGTGCACCGGCCCGAGAGCGTGCGCCCGCCCGTAGACGAACGCCGCCATCGTCCCCAGCGCCTCGTCGTGCAGAGGCGCGAGGACCCGCGCGTGGTCGGCGCCGGGCCCGGTGATCACCCGCACGATCCAGCCGGCGTCGCGGAAGGAGACCGCGTCGGGGCCCGACGCCGGGCGGGCCAGCGCCCCGCCGAGCCGGCGCACGTCGAGCACGGCGTCGCCCGCCCGCGCGACGACCGCCGCGAGCGCCTCGTCGGACAGCTCCCGGACCAGGACGTTCGTCCCCTCGTAGGCGTGCGGGACCTCCGGCTCGCCGACGATCGAGCCGCTCTCGGTCCAGGGCATCTCCCGCAGGCCGCCGAGCAGGACCGGGGCGGCCCCGCGCAGAGCAGCTTCGGCGGCCCGCGCCGAGGACCCGTCGGTGTCGACGAGGCGCACGTGCAGCACGGTGCGGCCGCGGATCGGGGCGGGGACCGCGTCGAGGTCGGGCACCGGGACCACCCCGAACGACAGGCCGAGCGTCTCCGGCGCGTCGAGCCCGAGCCGGCGCACCACGGGCAGCACGGCCGGGGCCGCGGCGGCGTCGAGGAAGAGGCCGCCGCCCACCACCGACGACACGGGCACGAGCCCGACCGTCATCGCCGCAACCACCCCCGGCACGTCCCTGCCGCCCCGCAGCGCGGCGAACAGCTCGTCACCGGGGTCGACGTGGCGCAGCTCCCCGTCGGGGGTGACCACCTCGGCCGCCCGCAGGTGGTCGCAGGCCCACCCGAACTCGCGCCCGAGCAGCCCGAGGCCGCCACCGAGCGTGTAGCCGACCACCCCGACGCCCGGGAACGAGCCCGACACCGGCGCCAGCCCGTGCGGGGCCGCGGCCGCGACGAGGTCGGCCGACCGGACACCGGCCTCGACCCGGGCGGTCCGGGCCGCGGGGGCGACCGTCACGCCCCGCATCGCCCCGGTGTCGACCACGACGCCGCCCCGCACGCCGCGCGTGTGGCCGTGGCCGGTGGCGTGCACGACGAGCGGGCCGGTCCCGGCCCGGCGCACGGCGTCGACGACGTCGGCGGCGTTCCGGGCGCGGACGACGAGATCGGGGCGGTGGGGGTCGGCGGTCTGGAACCCGACGACCTCGCGAGCTGCGGTGTTCGTCATGCGGACCAGCTTCGGAGCGGCCGGAGCAGAAGTCCAAGACACGTTCCTGACGACCGCCAGAAGCGAGCGTTATGGGTTGGTCGGACCTCCTACGCTGGGCCCATGAGTGACCCGTCGCCCGCGATCCGCGCCTCCGACGCCGACCGGGAGCGCGTCGCCGAGCTCGTCCGCGCCGCCGTCGGGGACGGGCGGCTCACGGTGGTCGAGGGCGACGAGCGCCAGGCCGCCGCCTACGGGGCCGTCTTCCGGCACGAGCTCGAGCCCGTGACCGCCGACCTCGCCCCGGTTCCCGCGCCCTCGACGACGGCCGGGACGCTCACCCGACCGGCGGTGACCGACCGCCCGGACAGCACCGGGTCGGTCGCCGTGATGAGCGGCGCCGACCGGCGGGGCGCGTGGACCCCGGGCCGCACGCACCGCGCCATGAGCATCATGGGCGGCACGAATCTCGACCTGCGCCACGCCCGGCTCGACGACACCGGGCTGACCATCCAGACGGTCTCGATCATGGGCGGGGTGGAGATCGACCTGCGCGGCGCGGTCGGCGACACGGGTCCCGGCGTGACGATCCAGGCGTTCGCGCTGATGGGCGGGTGCGCGGTGGTCGTCGACCCCGACACCACCGTCGAGGTGACCGGGATCGGCTTCATGGGCGGCTTCTCGAACGACGCCGGGCCGGCCGCGCGCCCCGACGGACCGCGCCTGCGGGTCACGGGGTTCGCGATGATGGGCGGGGTGTCGGTGACCCGCCGACCGCTCGCGATCGGGCCCGGCTGACCCTCAGCCCCGCGAGTGGATCTCCAGCTCGGCGGCCGTGCGCGCCCCGGCGAGGCCCACCGTGAGGTCGAGCTCCGCGAGCACGTCGCCGACCACCTGCTCCACCCCGGCCGCCCCGGCGAGCGCCAGGCCCCACACCCACGGCCGCCCGAGGCAGACCGCCCGCGCGCCCAGCCCGAGCGCCACCGCGACGTCCGCGCCGGTCCGCACGCCGGAGTCGAGCAGCACCGGGACCCGGTCCTCGACGGCCGCGACCACCCCGGGCAGGGCGTCGAGCGCGGCCACCGCGTGGTCGATCTGCCGGCCGCCGTGGTTCGAGACGAGCACCCCGTCGACGCCGGCGTCGACGGCCCGGCGGGCGTCGTCGGGATGCAGGACGCCCTTGAGCACGATCGGCAGCCGCGTGCGCGACCGGAGGGTGGCCACGTCGTCCCAGCCCAGGGTCGGGCGCGAGTAGACGTCGAGGAACGTCTCGACGGCGGCGCGCGGGACCGGGGAGCGCAGGTTGGCGAGCGTGTCGCCGGGGTGGTGGCGCGAGATCTCGAGCAGGGTGCGCACCGCCCGCGGGGTGACCCGCGGCGCGGGCCCGGAGCGCGGGGCGGCCGCCCGCGCGCGGGCGAGCGCGTCGAAGACCGGGTCGGCGGTGTACTGGGCGATCCCGAACCCGCGACTGAACGGCAGGTGCCCGAGGTCGAGGTCACGGGGCCGCCAGCCCAGCATCGTCGTGTCGAGCGTGACCACGACGGCCTCGCAGCCCGTCGTCTCGGCGCGGGCGAGGAAGCTGTCGACGAGGTCGTCGGAGGTCGACCAGTACAGCTGGAACCAGCGCCTCCCGATCCCGTCGAGCTCCTCCATCGCGGTGCCGGCCTGGTTGCTGACGATCATCGGCACCCCGGCGGCCGCGGCGCCCCGGGCCACCTCGAGGTCGGCGCCGCGCCGGACGAGGTCGAGCGCGCCGATGGGCGCGAGCAGCAGCGGCGAGGGGTGGCGGCGCCCGAACAGCTCGACGGACAGGTCGCGCGTCCCGACGTCGCGCAGCACGCGCGGCACGGTCTGTCGGCGGGCGAAGGCCTCGCGGTTGGCGCGCACGGTCGCCTCGGCCCCGGCCCCGCCGCTCACGTAGGCGTCGGCGGCCCGTGACATCGCCCGCCGGCCGCGGCGTTCGAGCTCGCCGGCGGCGGTGGGGACGCGGGGTCGGCGACCCGAGACGCCGTCGCGGTAGACCTGTTCCTGGCGGGCTCGCCCGGCTCCGATGCGCACCCCGGTGATCTAGCACGACGGACCGTGCGGCGCGTCCCCGGGGAAGGTCAGGCACGCCTACGACCCGGCGCGGGTGCCGTTCGCCCGATGGGGTGACGTCCCCGGCCACGACCCGGACGACCGGCGGTCCCCGACCCACGGTGGGCGGTATCGCCCCTGGTCAGGGCCGTGCGATCGGCGTGAGGACGACGGGTGAGCCGAGCCTTCGCTTCCTGTTGATCGAGGTCGGAACCGGACACTCTTCTCGCATGACCTCGATGCAGGAGATGCCCACCGTCCAGAGCTGTGCCGCCACCAGCTGTTCGTACAACCAGGACTCCAGCTGCCACGCCGGCGCCATCACGGTCGGCGGCCAGTCGTGCGGGACGTTCGTCGAGATCTCGTTCCGCGGTGGATTCGACCGCGACGGTCTCGTCGGCGCGTGCCATCGCTCCGAGTGCCGGTTCAACGACAAGCTCGAGTGCACCGCCTCGTCGGTGGAGATCGGCCAGGGCGCCGACGTCGCCGACTGCCTGACCTACGAGGCCAGGTAGCTCTTCTCGATCCCCTCGTCGGCGCGCTCCAGCGCGAGACCGCCCGTGCGGTCGGCGCGCAGGACGCCGCCGGCGACCGCGAGCGCCGCGACCGGGTCGGCGTCGTTGACGAGGACGGCGACCCCCGTCGCGGCCAGGTCGCGCAGCGCGACGAGCACCTCGCGGCGCCCGCCCGGCTCCAGCCCGTCGGTGACGCGGTCGGCCAGGACGAGGGCCCCGCGGGCCTCGCGGATCGCCGCCAGCCGGGTGGCGACCGCCGCGTGCTTCCCGAACTGCAGGCGGGTCACGGCCGCCGGGCCCCCGCCTTCGCCGCGGCCCGACCCGTCGTCGAGACCCGCCATGATGCGACAGCGCACGAGCCCCGGACCCAGCAGCGCGGTGACCTCACCGACCGGCAGCCGCAGCGCCATCCGGACCTCCTCGCACCCATCCGCCGATTTCTGAGGTGAGCCTAAGCTTGCCTTCTCCCGATGTCGATGCTGCGGGTCACCCGCGGCCGACCGTTCCCGCGACCGTCCTAGACTCGGCCGCGATGGAGCACCCGAGCGCGGCGGCGCCCTCGCGGCTCGTCGCCGCGTGGCACCGCCACGGCGAGCTGGTGCGGTTCGCCCTCGTCGGCGCCAGCACCTTCGTCGTCGACACCGCCCTGTTCCTGCTGCTCAAGACGACGGTCCTCGAGCCCAAGCCGGTGACGGCGAAGATCCTCGCGGTGCTCGTCGCGACCGTCGTCGGGTACCTGCTCAACCGCGAGTGGTCGTTCCGCTCGCGCGGCGGCCTGGCCCGGCCCCGGGAGGCGACCCTCTACTTCGTCGTCTCCGGCGTGGCCCTGGTGATCAACGCGGGCCCGCTGTGGATCTCGCGCTACGTGCTCGACCTCGCGACACCTGACGTGACGCCCCTGACCGAGCAGGTGGCCGACCTCGTGAGCGCGCAGGTGATCGGCACCCTGCTCGCGATGGGCTTCCGCTGGTGGGCCTTCCGGCGTTGGGTCTTCCCGACCGCGCTGCGCTAGCGCGGCGTCGCCGGCAGCGGTCGTCGGGACGCCACCACCTGGTCGGTGCGCGGCACCGGCAGGAACACCGCGAACACCGCGGGCTTCGTCCGGGCCAGTTCCAGACGACCGCCGTCGGCCTCCACCAGCGCCCGCGCGAGCGCCAGCCCCACCCCGGTCGACGCGGCACCCGACACCCCACGGTCGAACACGTGCGGGGCGAGCTCGGACGGCACGCCGTCGCCGTTGTCGGACACCTCGACGACGATCGTGTCCTTGTCGGAGTGCCGCGCGGCGATCGTGATCGTCCCCGCGCCGTGGCGCAGCGCGTTGTCGACCAGCACGCCGAGCGCCTCGCGCAGCCGCGCCGACGTCGCCCGGGCGACGAGCCCGTCGGGCACCCGCACGCGCAGGCTCCGGCCCTGCCCCGACGCCGGCGTCTGCCACTCCTGCGCCACCGCCTGCAGCTCCCCGTCGAGCTCGAGCGGCGAGGCGCTGGCCGCGCGCGCCGCCCGCGCCGAGCTGAGGAGCTCGTCGAGGACCTCGGCGAGCCGCTCGGCCTGCTCGAGGGCCGCCGTGCCCTCCGAGGAGACCTCCGGGTCGGGGTGCGAGGAGAGCTCGTCGAGGCGCAGCTGCAGGGCCGTGAGCCGGCTGCGGAGCTGGTGGGAGACGTCGCCGACGAGGTCGCGCTCGCGCTGCAGCAGCTCGGCCAGCGCGATCGCGGAGGAGTCGAGGACGTCGGAGACGCGGTCGAGCTCGGGGATGCCGTGGCGCAGCGGCGCCTGCTTGAAGTCGCCCGCCCCGAGCCGGGCCGCCCGCCCGGCCACCTGTTGCAGCGGGTCGGCGAGCCGCCGGGCGGTGAGGGTCGCGACGACGGCCCCGACCGCGACCGACAGCACGATCGCGGCGAGCACCAGCGCGGTCGCCTGCAGCTGCCGCGTGCGCATCTCCTCGGACGGCTCGGAGATCGCAGCCGAGCCGTTGATGCCGAACAGCGCGGTCTCGGAGACCTGCGCGGGGTCGTCGGTGGCGCCGATCGCACTGGTCCCGCGCGGGGTCCGGACGACGAGGGAGCCGCCCGGGGGCACCGCGATCGCGACCGCGGAGAGGTCGACGGGCCGGTCGGACTGCAGCTGCGCGTCGAGGGTGTTGACCACCTGGCGCAGGCGCCCGGCGAGCTCGGCGTGGGTGAAGTCCTCGACCAGGCGCCAGGTGGTGACGGCGAGCGGCCCGCCGAGGACGGTCACGGTGATCGCGACGACGAGCAGCGTCGAGATCAGGATGCGGCGGCGCACGGCCTCAGCTCACTCCCCGTCGCTCCGCCCGCCCCGACCCGGATCAGGTGTTGAACCGGAACCCGACCCCGCGCACCGTCGAGATGCGCTTGGCCGAGGCCGGGGCACCGTCGGTGTCGCCGAGCTTGCGGCGCAGCCAGGACATGTGCATGTCGAGCGTCTTCGAGGTCTTCATCTCCGGGTCGTTCCACACCTCGCGGAGGATCTCCTCGCGGGAGACCACCTGCCCGGCGTGGGCGAGCAGCACCCGCAGCAGCTCGAACTCCTTGTTCGCGAGGCCCACCTCGACGCCGTCGACGAGCACCCGGCGCGCCGAGGGCTCCATCCGCACCCCGCCCGCGTCGAGGATCTCCGGCGCGCGGCGGCGCAGCAGGGCGCGCACCCGGGCCAGCAGCTCGGCGAGCCGGAAGGGCTTGCCGACGTAGTCGTCCGCGCCGGCGTCGAGCCCCACCACGAAGTCGACCTCGTCGGTGCGGGCGGTGAGCATGAGCACCGGCAGGTCGGGCTTGCCGGCGCGGACCCGGCGGCAGACCTCCAGCCCGTCCATCCCCGGCAGCCCGAGGTCGAGGACCATGAGGTCGACCTCGCCCTCCCCGGCGCGGGTGACCGCCGACGGGCCGTCGTCGACCACGTCGACGTCGTAGCCCTCGCGCGACAACGCCCGGGACAGCGGCCCGGCGATCGCCGCATCGTCCTCGACGAGCAGCACGGTGGTCATGACCCGTGAATGTAGACCCCTCTCGCGCACCCGCCGCCCGACGGCGAGGATGCCGCCCGTGACCCCTGAGCAGGACCTCGAACTCGCCATCCGGATCGCCGACGCGGCCGACGCCGTCACCCACGACCGCTTCCGCGCGACCGACCTGCGCGTCGAGCGCAAGCCCGACCGCACGCCGGTCACCGACGCCGACGTCGCCTGCGAGGACGAGGTGCGGCGCCTGCTCGCCGAGGCCCGGCCCGACGACACCGTGCTCGGCGAGGAGCGCGGCGGCACCGCGCCCGACGCCGGCCGGTACTGGATCGTCGACCCCATCGACGGCACCAAGAACTTCTCCCGCGGCGTGCCGGTCTTCGCCACCCTGCTCGCCCTCGTCGTCGACGGCGAGCCGACCGTGGGCGTCGTCAGCGCCCCCGCGCTGGGCCGGCGCTGGTGGGCGGCGCGGGGTACCGGCGCCTTCACCTCCGACGTCGCGCGCGGGATCGCCGCCGCCCCGATCGGGGTCTCCGCGATCGCCGACCTCGGCGACGCCTACGTCTCCACCACCGACCTCGACTACTGGCGCGAGATCGGCGCCCGCGACCGCTGGGTCGCCCTCACCGAGGCCACCTGGGAGAGCCGCGCCTTCGGCGACTTCCTCCACCACGTGCTCGTCGCGGAGGGCGTGATGGACGTCGTCGCGGAACCCGGCGCGAGCGCGTGGGACCTGGCCGCGCCGGCCGTCGTCGTGCGGGAGGCGGGCGGGCGCCTGACCGACTTCGCGGGCACCGACCGGATCGACGGCGGCGACGCCCTCAGCACCAACGGCCTGCTGCACGACGCCGTGCGCGCGATCATCCGGCCGGCCTGAGCGCGCCCCGCATCATCTGGGTCCACGCGAGCCGGCCGAACAGGTGGAAGCAGGCCGCCGCCTCCTCGTCGAACCGCGTCCACGAGTACCGCTCGCCGTCCTCGGCCCAGTAGACCTCCCACGTGTCGTCCGGGCCCGGGTGCACGCACCACACCCGGTCGGCGTCCTCCGGCACGGTCCCGACGACGAGCGTCGCCGGCGGCAGGCCCAGCGCGACGATCCAGCCGGGCAGCGCGTCGATTCCCACACCGGTTCCGACGACGCCGGGGTGCCGCCGGTTCCCGCGGGATGATCAGCGGCCCGCGGGGAGCTCCCGGCGCCGCGCCGAGGACAGCCGCCGCAGCCGGGGGAACCGGCCGGAGACGTGCTCGTCCCACTGTGCGTCCTCCCATTGGGCATCCACGATGTCGTCGTCGTAGCCGTCGTCCTCGTACGCGACCGGGAGGTCGTCGTCGGGATCGTCCTCGTCGTCGTCCTCGAGGTCGTCGTCGAGGTCGTCGTCCCGGTAGGAGCCCCAGCGGTCGGGGTCGAGCCCGCCGCGGCGCTGTGCCATCCGCTCCACCTCGGCCGCCACGCGGGCCACCCGGGCGAGGCCGTCGAAGCGCCACGGCTCGCGGGCGTCGTCGACCCCCACCACCAGCGTGCCGCTGCCGAGCAGCCGTTCCGCCCGGGCGCGGACCGTGCGCACCACGGTGATCGACCGCCCCGCCACGACGATGCCCGTGCGGGAGAAGACGCCCTCGCGGACGAGGATGCGCCGGTCGGTCACGACGAAGTGGGTGGCGCGCCAGCGCATCACCGGCGCCAGGGCGAACCACCCGAGCACCCCGAGGGCCACCACCAGGACGCCGACGAGCACCGCGGTCGCCCACGGCGTGGCCTGTGTGACCGCGACCAGCCACGCCCCGGCGAACGCCGTCAGCGGAGGGGCCAGCGCGGGGACGACGAGCATCCGCCAGTGCGGTCGGACGTGGACGATCACCCGCTCGCCCGCCACGAGGAGACGCTCCGGGTACGCCACGGCTGCCCCCCTCGTCCGATCGGCGCTGTCGGCCGGGACGAGGGTATCCGCGCGCGGCCCCGGATCCGAGCACCGCGCGCGGCCCGGCCGGGTGGTCGGCCGGTGGTCGGACGATCCTCAGACGGGGCGGACGTGCACCACGTCGCCCGCGGAGACCGTGTGCAGCTCGCCGTCGGCGCGCACCAGCAGGCGGCCGTCGTCGTCCACGTCCTCGGCCGACCCGACGAGCTCCCGCCCGCCCGGCAGCGCCACCCGCACGTCCTGCCCGAGGGTCGCGCACCGGCTGCGGTAACCGGCGAGCAGGCCGGCGCGGGCCGCGTCGCCGCGGGCCGCCCGCCAGTCGGCGTCGAAGGAGGCGAGCACGGCGAGGACGTCGCCGAGCACGTCGGGCCGCGGGCGCCGCACGCTCTGCGCGAGCAGCGACGTCCCGCCCTCGGGCAGCTCCGCCTCCGGGGTCGCCACGTTGATCCCGATCCCGATGACCAACGCCTGTCCGGCCGGTCCGCCCGGCACCACCTCGGCGAGGATCCCGGCGCCCTTGCGGCGGTCGGGGCCCAGCAGCAGGTCGTTCGGCCACTTCAGCGCGGCCTCGAGCGTCGCGACCGACGCCGGCGCCCGGTAGTCCTCCATCGCCACCACCAGCGCGAGCCCGGCCAGCAGCGGCGCCCAGCCCCACCGCTCGACGGGCACCTCGGTGGGGCGCAGCAGCACCGAGAACGTCAGTCCCTCGGCCGGCGCGGCCTCCCAGACCCGTTCCCGACGACCGCGTCCGGCGTCCTGGCGGTGGGCGACGAGCACGGTGCGGTCGGGGGCGCCGTCGGCCGCGGCGACGGCCAGGTCGGCGTTCGTCGAGCCCGTGGCGTCCACCACGTCCAGCCGGGCCCAGGGGCCGGTCGGGGCGACGGCGGTGCTCTGCAGCGCCTTCCAGGCGGCGGCGTCCCTCACTCCGGGCGGCATGGCCCGCACGCTACTTCCCGGTCGAGCTCACGCTGCGCTCCGTCTCCGACGTGCCCGGTATCACTGGCCCGTTCGTCTGGGTCGGCGTCGGGGGGTGTCGCTAGGGTCCGCGACCATGACCGCCGCGACGAAGCCGCCGCCGGAGCCCGACGAGGCTGCGGACACTCCCGACGTGCACACCTCCGCGGGCAAGCTCGCCGACTGGCACCGTCGTCAGGACGACGTCGTCCACGCGGGGTCCGAGCGCGCCGTCGAGCGCCAGCACGCCAAGGGCCGCAAGACCGCCCGCGAGCGCCTCGACCTGCTGCTCGACGAGGGCAGCTTCCTCGAGTTCGACGCGATGGCGCGGCACCGCTCCACCAACTTCGGCCTGGAGGCCAACCGGCCCTACGGCGACGGGGTCGTCACCGGGCAGGGCACGGTCGACGGCCGCCCGGTGTGCGTGTTCTCCCAGGACGCCACGGTCTTCGGCGGGGCGCTCGGCGAGGTCTACGGCGAGAAGATCGTCAAGGTCATGGACGTGGCCATGAAGATCGGCTGCCCGGTCGTCGGGATCAACGACGGCGGCGGCGCGCGCATCCAGGAGGGCGTGGTCGCGCTCGGGCTCTACGGCGAGATCTTCCGCCGCAACTCGCACGCCTCGGGCGTCGTCCCGCAGATCTCGCTGGTGATGGGCCCGGCGGCCGGCGGCGCCGTGTACTCCCCCGCGCTCACCGACTTCACCGTGATGGTCGACGAGACCTCGTTCATGTTCATCACGGGCCCCGACGTCATCAAGACCGTCACCGGCGAGGACGTCGAGTTCGAGACCCTCGGCGGCGCCCGCACGCACAACACCACCTCCGGCAACGCGCACTACCTCGCCTCCGACGAGGACGACGCGATCGCCTACGTGCAGGAGCTGCTGGGCTACCTGCCGTCCAACAACCTCTCCGAGCCGCCGCGGCTGGCCGCCGACGAGGAGGCCGGCGCGGTCGAGGAGAGCCTCGGCGAGGCCGACCTCGAGCTCGACGCCCTGGTGCCCGACTCGCCGAACCAGCCCTACGACATCCGCGAGGTCGTCCGCCGCGTCGCCGACGACGAGGAGTTCCTGGAGGTCCAGGAGCTCTACGCGTCGAACATCGTCGTGGGCTACGGGCGCATCGAGGGCCGAGCGGTCGGCTTCGTCGCGAACCAGCCCTCCCAGCTCGCCGGCTGCCTCGACATCGGGGCCAGCGAGAAGGCCGCGCGCTTCGTGCGCACCTGCGACGCGTTCAACGTCCCGGTGGTCACCTTCGTCGACGTCCCGGGATTCCTGCCCGGCACCGACCAGGAGTACAACGGCATCATCCGCCGCGGCGCGAAGCTGATCTACGCCTACGCCGAGGCCACCGTCCCGCTGATCACCGTCATCTGCCGCAAGGCCTACGGCGGCGCGTACGACGTGATGGGCTCCAAGCACCTCGGGGCCGACCTCAACCTCGCGTGGCCGACCGCGCAGATCGCCGTCACCGGCGCGTCGGGCGCGGTGAGCATCCTCTACCGCAAGGAGCTCAAGAAGGTCGCCGACGAGGGCGGCGACGTCGAGGCCCGCCGCGCGGAGCTGCAGCAGGAGTACGAGGACACCCTCGCGAACCCCTACGTGGCGGCCGAGCGCGGCTACGTCGACGCGGTCATCCCGCCGTCGTGGACCCGCGGCTACGTGGCCCGGGCGCTGCGCTCGCTCTCGGGCAAGCGCGAGACGCTGCCGCCCAAGAAGCACGGGAACATTCCGCTGTGAGCGGCCCCGACGACGAGGCCGTGGAGACCCCGCGGCCCGTCCTGCGCATCGTCCGCGGCGACCCCTCCCCCGAGGAGGTGGCCGCGCTGACCGCCGTGATCGCGGCCGCCTCGGGCGGCGGGGGCGAGCCGGCGGACACCGGCCCGCGCTCGGCGTGGACCGAGCGGGAGTCCCTCGTCCGCCGTCCCCTGACGCCGGGTCCCGGGGCGTGGCGGATGTCGGCCTGGCCGCGCTGAGACCGGGGGTGAGGCCCTAGGGTCGCGCCCCGTGCGCCTCGTCCTCGGTTCCGCCTCCCTCGCCCGCCTCGGTGTCCTGCGCGCCGCGGGGGTCGACCCGACCGTGCTGGTCTCCGACGTCGACGAGGACGCGCTGCTCGCCGAGCTGGCCGACGCGAGCTCCGCCGAGAAGGTCACCGCCCTCGCGCTCGCGAAGGCCCGGGCCGTGTCGGCGCAGGTGCCCCGCGACGACGAGGAGGTCGTCGTCATCGGGTGCGACTCGATGCTCGACCTCGACGGCGAGCTGGTCGGCAAGCCGCACACCGTGGAGAACGCCCGGGCGCGCTGGGCGCGGATGGCCGGGAGGCACGGCGAGCTGCTCACCGGGCACGCCGTGATCCGGCTGCGCGGCGGCCTCGCCGAGGCCGAGATCGCCGGGCACGCCAGCACGCTGGTCACCTTCGCCGAGCCCACACCCGCCCAGCTCGAGGCCTACCTCGCCTCGGGCGAGCCGCTGGGGGTCGCAGGGGCCTTCACCCTCGACGGCCTCGGCGGCTGGCTGGTCGAGGGCATCCAGGGCGACCCGTCCAACGTCATCGGGATCAGCCTGCCGCTCGTGCGCCGGCTGCTCGCCGAGCTCGGGGTCGAGGTCAGCGACCTGTGGCGGGCGGCACCGGCGGGCTCATGCGGGACGGTGCGCCCGGCGCCGCGCAGGCCGGCGGGGCGCCCGCGCGGCCCGGCGCGGGAGGTGCGTCGGGGGCGGCGGACGACAGCGACCGCACCACCCGGTCGGCGGCGGACGCGTCCGCGTCCTGGGTACGGCCGGGGGCGGCCACGGCCAGCACGACGAGCCCGGGCCCGCCGCGGGTCCCGGCGACCGTCGAGACGCGGACGATCGCGCCGCCGGAGATCCGGCGCACCGAGGTGAAGGCGTCGCGGCCGTCGAGCGAGCCGGCGCCGTCGGAGACCGTCTCGACCTCGCCGTCCCCGTCGCCCCGCGCCCCGTCGGCGAAGGCCCCCACGAGGCGGCGGGCCTCGGCGGCGAGGGCGTCCTCCCCGGAGCCGCGGGCGGGGTCGAGGCGCCCGACGAGCACGGTGGCGCGCTCGCCCAGGGTGAGCACGGTGGGGAAGCGGCCGGGCGGGACGGGCACGAGGTCCTGGGAGCGCGCGGCCTCCCACCCGGCGGGCAGGGCCACCGTCGCGCCGAGGGCCGGGTCGCCGACCCGTCCGGGGCGGGCGGCCGGGGCCGGGGGGCGCGTGGTGACCGGCGGCGCGGCGGCCTCGGCGGCGAGGGCGGGCTCCGGGCCCGACTCCGGTGCCGACGAGGCCGTGGTCCGCTCGGCCTGGTCGCGGTCGGCCCCGGCCGCGGTCGCCACGGCGGCCACGGTCCCCGCCAGCGCGGCCACGGAGGCGCAGGCGGCCACGGCGGCGCCCCACCAGCGACCGGAGGAGCGGCGGGGCGAGGAGGCGGTCATCGGGACACGACGGTAGCGACCGCCCCCGACCCGGCTCACACCGCCGCCCGCGACCCGTCGCGCTGTGGTCATGACCACGCCACAGTCGGTGTCGCCCCGGGCGTGCGGTGCGGGAGAGTCCCCCGGAACGGTCACGCCCGACCGTTCCGCGCCACCCGGACGGTCCCCCTCCCCCGACGGCCCTACACTGCCGCCGATCGGCCCCGTCCACCCGTCATTGCCGACGTGTTCGCCCCCAGGAGGCAGTCCGATGGCCCCGCAGGCTCAGCAGGCCCCCCTGCACACCGTGCTGATCGCCAACCGCGGGGAGATCGCCGTCCGGGTGGCGCGGGCGTGCAAGGACGCCGGACTGACCAGCGTCGCCGTCTACGCCGAGCCCGACCGCGACGCCCCGCACGTGCGGATCGCCGACCAGGCCTTCGCCCTGGGCGGGGAGACCGCCGCCGAGAGCTACCTCAACATCGAGAAGCTCATCGGCGCGGCGAAGGAGTCCGGCGCCAACGGCATCCACCCCGGCTACGGGTTCCTCTCGGAGAACTCCGACTTCGCCCAGGCCGTCATCGACGCCGGGCTGATCTGGATCGGGCCCTCCCCGCAGGCCATCCGCGACCTCGGCGACAAGGTCACCGCCCGCAAGATCGCCGAGCGGGCCGGCGCGCCGCTGGTCCCCGGCACCAAGGACCCGGTCGCCGACGCCGACGAGGTCATCGCCTTCGCCGACGAGCACGGCCTGCCGGTCGCGATCAAGGCCGCCTTCGGCGGCGGCGGGCGCGGCATGCGCGTGGCCCGCGAGCGCGACGAGATCGCCGAGATGTTCGACGCCGCGGTCCGCGAGGCCGTCTCGGCGTTCGGCCGCGGCGAGTCCTTCGTCGAGCGCTACCTCGACCGCCCGCGCCACGTCGAGGCCCAGGTACTGGCCGACCAGCACGGCAACTGCATCGTCGTCGGCACCCGCGACTGCTCGCTGCAGCGCCGCCACCAGAAGCTCGTCGAGGAGGCCCCGGCGCCGTTCCTGTCCGACGAGCAGCGCAAGCGCATCCACACCTCCGCCCGCGACATCTGCGTCGAGGCCGGCTACTCCGGCGCGGGCACCGTGGAGTTCCTCGTCGGCGAGGACGGCACCATCTCCTTCCTCGAGGTCAACACCCGCCTGCAGGTCGAGCACCCGGTCTCCGAGGAGACCAGCGGCCTGGACCTGGTCCGCGAGCAGTTCCGCATCGCCAACGGCGAGGAACTGCGGTTCAAGACCGACCCCGAGCCGCGCGGGCACTCCATCGAGTTCCGCCTCAACGGCGAGGACGCCGGCCGCGGCTTCCTGCCCGCCCCCGGCACCGTCACCCGGTTCGTCGCCCCCTCCGGGCCGGGCGTGCGCGTCGACGCCGGCGTCGAGTCCGGCACCGTGATCGGCGGCCAGTTCGACTCCATGGTCGGCAAGCTCATCGTCACCGGCGAGGACCGCGAGCAGGCCCTGCAGCGCTCCCGGCGCGCCCTGGACGAGATCGTCGTCGAGGGCATGCCGACCGTCATCCCGTTCCACCGCCTCGTCGTCACCGACCCGGCGTTCACCGCCCCCGAGGGCGCCTCCTCGTTCACCGTGCACACCCGGTGGATCGAGACCGAGTGGAACAACACCGTCGAGCCCTACGTGGCCGAGGTCGCCGGGGACGACGAGGACGAGGTCTCCCCGCGCCAGACCGTGGTCGTCGAGGTCGGCGGCAAGCGGCTCGAGGTGTCGCTGCCCGGCGACCTCGCGCTCGGCGGCGGGGGCGGCGGGGCCGCCCCGGCGGCGAAGAAGAAGTCGCGCAAGCGCACCGGCGGCGGCGCCAAGGTCTCCGGCGACGCGGTCACCTCGCCCATGCAGGGCACCGTCGTGAAGGTCTCGGTCTCCGAGGGCGACACCGTCTCCACCGGCGACCAGATCGCCGTGGTCGAGGCCATGAAGATGGAGAACCCGGTCACCGCGCACAAGGACGGCACGGTGACGGGCCTGTCGGTCGAGGCGGGCGGCTCGGTGAACCAGGGCGCGGTCATCTGCGAGATCGCCGACGCCTGAGTGTCCGCACTGCGGCCATGCTGACGCCGGACGTCACGAACGGCTGCGGTACGGCGCGCTGACCTACGCTGGAGCCGTGGGCGAGCTGCGGATCGGGAACCGGGAGCGCGAGCTCGCCATGGGCGCTCTCGACGAGCACCTGCGCGAGGGCCGGCTCGAGCCGGGCGAGTACGCGGAGCGCTCGGCCGTGGCCTCCACGGCCCGGTTCCGCTCCGAGATCGACGCCCTGTTCACCGACCTCCCCGCGCCGCACCCGGGCCACCCGTGCGCCTCCGCCGCGGTCCCGCGTCCCGACGACGGCGCGGAGCCGGTCGCGTCGTCGGCCCCGGTCGGCGCCCCCGCCCGGCCCGAGGAGCTCCCGGAGCTCGTCGCGCCGCTCGGGGCCCGGCTCGGCCGGCACGCCGGGACGCTGTCGGCGCTCGCCCCCGTGCTCGCGGTGGTCCTCTTCGTGGCCACCGGGTTCCGGTTCCCGCAGGTGTTCCTGCTCGTCCCGGTCGCGATCGGCCTCCTCGCCTGGCTCGGCCACCGGCACGAGGGATGAGATCGGGGCCCCCGATGGTTGGGCTCTGCGCGGTTCCCGTCCACGACCGGGCGTAAAGCGGTCGGTGGCTGTCCGGGGTCCGTGGTTCTCTAGGTGGTGGTGGCGACGAGGCCGCCCCTCCCGCCCGCACCGAAAGGCACCCCAGCTCATGACCACGGCTCCCACCACGCCGGACGCCCCCGCGTCCGGCGACCTCGAGGCGGACGCGGCGCCCCCGCCGGGCGGCACGCGCGCCGGAGTGGTGATCGCGGTCCTCGTCGTCTCCGCGTTCGTCATGATCCTCAACGAGACGATCCTGTCGGTCGCGCTGAACGACCTGACGCGCGACCTCGGCGTCTCCACCACCACGGTGCAGTGGCTGACCAGCGGCTTCCTGCTGACGATGGCCGTGGTCATCCCCACCACCGGCTACCTGCTCGAGCGGTTCACCCCGCGGCAGGTGTTCCTCGCGTCGCTGACGATGTTCAGCCTCGGCACGCTCGTCAGCGCCCTCGCGCCGGGCTTCGGGGTGCTGCTGGTCGGCCGCGTGATCCAGGCGTTCGGCACCGCGGTGATGATCCCGCTGCTGATGACCTCGGTGATGCGTCTGGTCCCGGAGAACCGGCGCGGCTCGATGATGGGCACGATCTCCATCGTCATCGCCGTCGCGCCCGCCATCGGCCCGACGATCGGCGGCGCGGTGCTGGCCTCGCTCGGCTGGCGCTGGATGTTCTGGATCGTCCTCCCGCTCGCCGTCGCCGCCCTGGTTCTCGGAGCGGTCATGCTGAAGCTGCCCTCGGACACCCGCAAGGTGCCGCTGAGCCTGCTCTCGGTGCTGCTCTCCGCGGTCGGCTTCGGGGGCATCCTCTACGGCTTCTCCGCGATCGGGGAGTCGGGCGGCTCCGGCCCGCACGTGGCGCCGTGGATCCCGCTGGCGATCGGCGCGGTGTCCCTCGTGCTGTTCGTGCTGCGCCAGCTCGCGCTGCAGAAGCACGACGCGGCCCTGCTCGACCTGCGGCCGTTCACCCACCGGGCGTTCACGATCTCGGTGCTGCTCATCTCACTGCTGTTCATGGCCCTGCTCGGGGCGGCCGCCATCCTCCTGCCGCTCTACCTGCAGACGGTCCTCGGCCAGGGCACGCTGGTGACGGGCCTCGCGGTCCTGCCCGGCGGGCTCGTGCTCGGCCTGCTGGGCCGGCCGGTCGGCGCCCTGTTCGACCGCGTGGGGGCGCGCCCGCTGGTCATCCCCGGCGCCGCGATGATGGCGGCGTCCCTGTGGGCGTTCGCCTCCCTGGGTGCCGGGTCGGCGCTCTGGCTCGTGGTCGTCATCCACGTGGTGCTCATGGCGGGCCTCGGCCTGATGATGACGCCGCTGATGACCACGGCGCTGGGCTCGCTCCCCGGAGCGCTCTACTCCCACGGCTCCGCGATCCTCGCGACGCTGCAGCAGGTCGCCGGGGCCTTCGGCACCGCCGCGTTCGTGACGATCTCCGCGCTGGGCTCGGCCGCCGCGAGCGGTACCCCCGACGCGGCGGGTCTGCGGGCGGGCTTCATGGCTGCGGGCGTCGTCGGCGTCGTGGCGTTCGGGATCTCGCTGTTCATGCCGAAGCGCGTCTCCCCCTCAACCGAGCTCGAGACGGCGGCCGACGCCGAGGGGCCCGGGCCGGTCGACGACCACGGGTCCGGGGACCGGGACGACGACACCACGGAGTTCCCGGCGCTCGCGCGCGACACGACCGGGCACGACGCCGCGGCGGGGCCGTCGGTGGTGGGTCGGGTGACCCTCCGGCGGGCCGGCGAGGCGGTGGTGACCCTCGTCGACGAGCACGGGTGCCAGCACGGCCGGGCCGTCACCGTGGACGGCGAGTACGAGCTCGCCCTTCCCGGGTCCGGGGCCTGGCTGCTCGTGGTCAGCGCCCCCGGCCACGCGCCGCGGGCCGACCGCGTGGTCGCCGACGGCCGGCCGTCGGCGGTGCGCCACGACGTCTCGCTGGTGACCTCCGAGCCGATCGCCGACGACGCGCGGCCCACCCCGGATGGTTCCACCTCGGACGACGCGACCCGGGAGCCGCAGGTCGCCCGCCGCGGCTGAGCGCAGCCGGACACGAACGAGGCCGGGCCCCGGGGGTTCTCCCCGGGGCCCGGCCTCGTCGTCCGTGGACCTCAGCTGGTGCCGAGCGGCTCCAGCTTGGTGCCGCGGGGGTCGGGCGCCGACACGCGGAGCTTGTCGGCCTCCTCGTCGGTGTCGACCGACTGCGAACGACGCTCGGCCTCGACCCGCTCGACGTAGGAGCGGACCTCCTGCTCGCGGGTCTCCGCGCTCCAGCCCAGCAGCTCGGCCATCTGGTCGGCCACCGACTCGGCGGACTCGACGCCGCGGTGCGCGTACTCGATGGAGATGCGCGTGCGGCGGGTGAGGACGTCGTCGAGGTGCAGCGCGCCCTCGTAGGCCACCGCGTAGGCGATCTCGACCCTCAGATAGTCCGACGCGCCCGGGACCGGCTCGCGCAGGCTGGGATCGGCCTCGGTCATCGCGAGCAGGCCGTGCAGCAGCGAGCCGTAGCGGTCGAGCAGGTGGCGCACCCGGTGCGGGTGCAGGTCGTGGTCGCGGCCGATCTGCTCGGCCTGGTTGACCAGCGCGAAGTACCCGTCGGCCCCCACCAGCGGGACCCGCTCGGTGATCGACGGGGCGACCCGGGCGGGGATGTCCTGGGCCGCCATGTCGAGCGCGTCCTTGGCCATCACGCGGTAGGTCGTGTACTTGCCGCCCGCGATCGACACCATGCCCGGCATCACGCGCGACACCGCGTGCTCACGGGAGAGCTTCGAGGTCTCCTCGCTCTCGCCGGCGAGCAGCGGCCGCAGGCCGGCGTAGACGCCCTCGATGTCGTCGTGGCTCAACGGGGTCACCAGCACCTCGTTGATGTGCTCGAGCAGGTAGTCGAGGTCCTGGCGGGTGGCCGCCGGGTGCGCGAGGTCGAGCCGCCAGCTGGTGTCGGTGGTCCCGACGATCCAGTGGTTGCGCCACGGGATGACGAACAGGACCGACTTCTCGGTCCGCAGGATCATGCCGACGTCCGACGGGATCTTGTCGCGGGCGACGAGGAAGTGCACGCCCTTCGACGCATTCACCTTGAAGCGCCCGCGGGTGCCCGCGGCGTGCTGCATCTGGTCGGTCCACACGCCGGTGCAGTTGACGACGACGTGCGCGCGCACGTCGGTCTCGCGCCCGGTCTCGACGTCGCGGACGCGGACCCCGGCCACCCGGTCGACCTCGTGGATGAAGTCGACGACCTGGGTGGAGGTGCGCACCACGGCGCCGTACTGGGCGGCGGTGCGCCCGACCATCATGGTGTGGCGGGCGTCGTCGGCCTGCGCGTCGTAGTAGCGCACCGCGCCGACGAGCGCGTCCCGCTTGAGTGCCGGCGCCATCCGCAGCGCGCCGGAGCGGGTGAGCTGCTTCTGCTTGGGCAGGGAGCTCTTGCCGCCCATGGTGTCGTAGAGCGTGATGCCGGCCGTGACGTACGGGCGCTCCCACACGTGGTGGGTCAGCGGGTACAGGAACGGCACGGGCTTGATCAGGTGCGGGGCCAGCCGCGTCATGTTCAGCTCGCGCTCGAACAGCGCCTCGCGGACGAGCCCGAAGTCGAGCTGCTCGAGGTAGCGCAGGCCGCCGTGGAAGAGCTTCGACGACCGGCTGGAGGTGCCGGCGGCCAGGTCGCGGGCCTCGACGAGCGCCACGGACAGGCCGCGCGTCGCGGCGTCGAGTGCGGCGCCCACCCCGACCACGCCGCCGCCGACGACCACGACGTCGAACGTCTCGTCCTGCAGGCGCGCCCAGGCGCGGGCGCGCTCGGCCGGGCCGAGCCGGGCGGGCTCCACCGTGGCATCGAGCGCCTCGGCCTCGGGCGAGACGGACCCCCCGGACTGCTCGGCGATGGACGTCCCGTCGGCGTGCTGTGGGGAATTCGCAGCCACTGAGGGCCTCCTCGTGCGATCGGTGTCAGAGCGGTGCTCCGTGCGACGCAGCGGGATCGGACGACCGCTCCCACCTGCGACGACCGTCCGTGATCTTCCCAGGGCGGCACCATCCACGGTACCTGCGGATCACGACGCCCGGGGCGTTCCACCCATCGGGAGGAAAGCGCTTTCGGCCGCACGACGGAGGCATAGACACATGTGACGTACGCGACTAGCGTTCCGCCGCGCCCGACGGTTCCGGCACACGGGCCGCCGCCGAGGGCACGACGCGGGAGGTCGGAGTGACCCCGGTTCTCAGCGGTGGCGAGATCATCCTGTGGGAGTTCCTGGGAACGGCGGTGCTGCTGCTGTTCGGTGTCGGCGTCGTCGCGAACGTGATCCTCCCGAGGTCGAACCAGGACGGGGACACGGCACCGTGGGTGCTGATCGTCATCGGCTGGGGCGTCGGCGTCTTCGCCGGGGCGAGCATCGCCGACCCCTCGGGCGGCCACATCAACCCCGCGGTGACGCTCGGCCTCGCGATCGCCGGGAAGACCCCGTGGGCGAACGTGCCCTTCTACCTCATCGGCCAGTTCCTCGGCGCCTTCGTCGGCGCGGGCCTCGCCTGGTTGCTCTACAAGCTGCAGTTCGACCACAACCGGGAGCACAACACCGAGACCGTCGGGATCTTCGCCACCAACCCGCCGATCAAGAAGCCGGTGTGGAACCTGGTCAGCGAAACGGTCGCGACCTTCGTGCTCCTGCTGTTCCTGCTCACGGCGCCGTACGACTCGCCGGCCAACTACGCCGCGGTGACCGCCCTCGTCGTCGGGATCGGCGCGGCGCTCGGCGGCCCGACCGGCTACGCGATCAACCCGGCCCGCGACCTCGGCCCGCGCGCGGCGTACGCCGTCCTGCCGATCCCCGGCAAGGGCACGGCCGACTGGGGCTACTCCTGGGTGCCGATCGTCGGCCCCTTCCTCGGGGCGGCGCTCGCCGGCCTCGTGGCCCTCGTCCTGCCGACCTACAGCTGACAGGCTCTCCCTCCCCCGCACCGATATCGCTAGGAGCAGGCCCGATGACCCAGTACGTCGCGGCGATCGACCAGGGCACGACGTCCACCCGCTGCATGATCTTCGACCACTCCGGGCGGGTCGTCGCCGTCGACCAGCTCGAGCACCAGCAGATCTTCCCGCGGGCCGGGTGGGTCGAGCACGACGCCGCCGAGATCTGGGTCAACACCCGCCAGGTCTGCGGTGGCGCGCTCGCCCGCGCCGACCTCGACGCGTCGAACATCGCCGCCGTCGGCATCACCAACCAGCGCGAGACCACCGTCATCTGGGACAAGGCGACCGGCGAGCCGATCCACAACGCGATCGTCTGGCAGGACACCCGCACCCAGGACATCTGCGACGAGCTCGGGGCCCTCGGCGGGGGCGCCGAGCGCTACCGCGCGAAGACCGGCCTCCCCCTCGCCACCTACTTCGCGGGCCCGAAGGCCCGCTGGATCCTCGACCACGTCGAGGGCGCCCGGGAGCGGGCCGAGCGCGGCGAGCTCGCGTTCGGGACGATGGACACCTGGGTGCTGTGGAACGCCACCGGGGGCATCGAGGGCGGCCTGCACGTCACCGACCCGACGAACGCGTCGCGCACGCTGCTGATGAACATCGACACCCTCGAGTGGGACCCCGAGCTCTGCGAGGAGATCGGGGTGCCGATGGCGATGCTGCCCGAGATCCGGTCCTCGTCCGAGACCTACGGCAACATCCGGGCCCGCGGCACGTTCCGCGACGTCCCGGTGTCGGGGATCCTCGGCGACCAGCAGGCGGCGACCTTCGGCCAGGCCTGCCTCTCGGTCGGCGAGGCCAAGAACACCTACGGCACCGGCAACTTCGTGCTGCTCAACACGGGCACCGAGAAGGTCGAGTCGAAGAACGGCCTGCTGACGACGGTCTGCTACAAGATCGGGAACAACGACGCGGTCTACGCCCTCGAGGGCTCGATCGCGGTCACCGGCTCGCTGGTGCAGTGGCTGCGCGACAACCTCGGCATGATCTCCTCGGCCCCCGAGGTCGAGGACCTGGCGAAGTCGGTCGACGACAACGGCGGCGCCTACGTCGTCCCCGCCTTCTCCGGCCTGTTCGCCCCGTACTGGCGCTCCGACGCGCGTGGCGTGATCGTCGGCCTCACGCGCTACGTCAACAAGGGCCACATCGCCCGGGCCGTGCTCGAGGCGACCGCGTTCCAGACCCGCGAGGTCATCGACGCGATGAACGCCGACTCCGGGGTGCCGCTCACGACCCTCAAGGTCGACGGCGGCATGGTCGGCAACGAGGTCCTCATGCAGTTCCAGGCCGACCTGCTCGGCGTCGAGGTCGTCCGGCCCGTGGTCGCCGAGACGACGGCGCTGGGGGCGGCCTACGCCGCCGGTCTGGCCGTCGGGTTCTGGTCCTCGGAGCAGGAGATCCGCGACAACTGGGCCCAGGACAAGGTGTGGGAGCCGAACATGGACCCGGGCGAGCGCGACCGCATCTACGCGGAGTGGAAGAAGGCGGTCACCCGCACCTTCGACTGGGCGTGAGGTGCCGGAGGCTCGTGAGCACTGATCCGTGTCCCGACACGGATTAGTGCTCACAAGCTCCGCACCATGGAGTGATACCCGGGGCCGATGTGGCCAGTGGGGCCGATGATTCGCGGCGTGCGCCTCGTCCCGCTCCTGCTGGCGGTCCTGCTCCTCACCGCCGGAACGGCCGCCCTGCCCGCGGCGGCCGCTCCGGCACCCTCGTGCGCCACCGGTGACCCAGCCCTGCTGACCGGGCAGCTCCGCAGCGGCGGGCTGGTGCGCCGCTACGAGGTGCACCTGCCCGCGCGCCGGGACCCCGCCCGTCCCCTGCCGGTGCTGCTCGCCTTCCACGGGCGCGGCGAGCCGCCGGCCCGGCTGCGCGGCTACACCGGCTTCGACGCCGCCGACGCGGTGGTCCTCTACCCCGAGGGCCGCCCGACCGCGGGTCCGCAGCCGACCCTCGCGTGGGAGGGCACCCGCGACCACCCGGTCGACGGCGTCGACGTGGCGTTCGTCCGCGACCTGCTCGCCGAGGTCGGGCGGCGGGTCTGCACCGACCCGCGCCGCACGGTCGCCACCGGGTCCTCCCAGGGCGGCGGGTTCACCCACACCCTGGCCTGCGCGGCACCCGGGCTGCTCGCCGCGATCGCCCCCGTGGCCGGCGCGTTCTACCGGCCCGAGGCCGGCGGGGTCCGCGAGTGCCGGTCCGGCCCTCTCCGCGTCGTCGAGATCCACGGCGACGCCGACCCCGTCATCGCCTACACCGGCACCGAGCGCTCCCGGCCGATCCCCGAGTGGCTCGCGGAGTGGACGGCGCGCGACGGGTGCGGCCGCCCGGTCGACCGCCCGCTCCCGCCCGACGTCACCGAGCGCCGGTGGGCGCCCTGCTCCCGCGGCGGCGAGGTCCTGCACTACCTCGTCCGCGGCGGCAACCACGGCTGGCCGGGCGCCCCGGCCCCGGCGGTCGTCGGGCCCGGAATCCGGACGACGACGATCTCCGCGACCGCCGTCATCCTGACCTTCACCGGCATCCCCCGGTCGCCCGCCTGACCACCCCGCCCCGCACCGCCACGGCGTGGAGCGACTACTCAGTCCAGGTCGTCGTGCTGCATGAGGCGACGGCCGGCCTCGGTGACCGACCCCGACAGCGACGGGTAGATCGAGAACGTGTGGGCGAGGTCGTCCACCGTCAGGTTGTTCTGCACCGCCATCGCCAGCGGCAGGATCAGCTCGCTCGCCACCGGGGCCACGATCACGCCGCCGATGACCACGCCGGTGGCGGGCCGGCAGAACACCTTGACGAAGCCGCGGGACAGGCCCTGCATCTTCGAGCGCGGGTTGGTCCCCAGCGGCAGGAGCACCTCACGGGCGGCGAACTCCCCCGACTCGACCTGCTTGTGCCCGATGCCGACGGTCGCCACCTCGGGCCGGGTGAACACCGCCGAGGCGACCGTCTTCAGGCGCAGCGGGTTCACCCCCTCGCCGAGGGCGTGCCACATGGCGATGCGGCCCTGCATGGCCGCGACCGAGGCGAGCGGGAGCAGACCCGTGCAGTCGCCGGCCGCGTAGACGCCGGGCACCGCCGTCCGGGAGACCCGGTCGACGGTGATGTGGCCGGTGTCGCGCAGCTCGAGCCCGATGTTCTCCACGCCGAGGTCGCCGGTGTTCGGCACCGAGCCGACCGTCATCAGCGCGTGCGTGCCGGTGACCTCGCGGCCGTCGGACAGCGTCACCCGCACCCCCTCGGAGGTGGCCACGACCTTGTCGGCCCGCGAGCGCGGCTCGATGGTCACGCCCCGCTCGGTGAAGACCTCCTCGAGCGTCGCGGCGGCGTCGGGGTCCTCGTGCGGGAGGACCCGGTCGCGGCTGGAGATCAGGGTGACCCGCACGCCCATCTCGGCGTAGGCGGACACGAACTCCGCCCCGGTGACGCCGGAGCCGACGACGACGAGGTGCTCGGGCAGCGCGTCGAGGTCGTAGATCTGGCGCCAGGTGAGGATGCGGCGGCCGTCGGGCACCGCGTCGGGCAGCACCCGGGGGGACGCGCCGGTGGCGATGAGCGCGACGTCGGCGGTGACCACCTCGTCGCCCTGCGGTCCGGAGATGGCGATCTCGTGGGTGGCGCTGTTCGGCCCGCCCGCGCAGAACCGGCCGCGGCCGTCGACCACCCGGACGCCCGCGCGCTCCAGCGTCGCCCGGACGTCGGCCGACTGCGCGAGCGCGAGGCCCTTGACGCGGCTGTTCACCCGCGGGAGGTCGACGACGACGTCCTCGAGCTCGGACTCGATGCCCATGTCGGCGTTGCGCCGGAAGCCCGCGCGGACGCCGGCGGAGGCGATGAAGGTCTTCGAGGGCACGCAGTCGTAGGCGACGCTGGAGCCGCCGACGCTGTCCTCCTCGACGAGCACGACGTCGGCCTCGTGCTGCGCGGCGACCAGGGCCGCCTCGTACCCGGCGGGGCCACCGCCGAGGATCACGATGCGGGTCATGGGTGGGACGTCCCTCCGGAGGATCGGTGTCGGGCCGTGTGGTGGTGCCCGGGCTCGCTGACCGTGGACCGGTCACGTCCATCCTGCCCGTTCGGCGCACGGAGGGTGTTCCCGGCGTCGTTCGACGACGACTCGACGCAGGACCACGACCATCGGCACCGAACGGCTCATCCCTGGCTACCCTGTGCGCCGTGCCGCTCTACGCCGCGTACGGGTCGAACATGGATCCGGCCCAGATGATGCAACGCGCGCCCCACTCGCCCGTCTCGGGGACCGGATGGCTCGAGGGCTGGCGGATCACCTTCGGGGGCGAGGACCTCGGGTGGGAGGGCGCGCTCTCCACGGTGGTGGAGGACCCGGGCTCGCGGGTGTTCGTCGTCCTCTACGACGTGAGCCCGCTCGATGTCGAGCGCCTCGACAACTGGGAGGGCGCCGAGCTCGGCATGCACAAGAAGCTGCGGCTGCGCATCCAGACGATGGACGGCCCGCAGCTCGCGTGGGTGTACGTGCTCGACGCCTACGAGGGCGGGCTGCCCTCGGCCCGCTACATCGGGGTGCTCTCCGACGCCGCCGAGGCCGCGGGCGCACCGGACGACTACGTGCGGGCGCTGCGCGAGCGCCCCTGCCGCTCCGTGGGGCCCGGCTCCGCCTCGCTGTAGGACCGGGAGCCCGCCGCCGAGTGGGCCCCCACGGCTGGACCCGCCGCCGTGAGCGCCCACCGGGCGCAGACCCGGTCATCGAGTGGGCCCCCTCGGCCGGACCCGCGGCCGTGAGCGCCCACTCGGTGAAGCCCCGGTCACCGAGTGGGCCCCCACGGCTGGTCTCGGGACCGTGAGCGCCCACTCGGCGCGCTCCTACCGGTCGAACCCGGCGCGGCGCAGTGCCTCGGCCATCGCGTCGTTCCCCGCGGCCGGCCGCGAGTCGCGCCCACTACGGCCGCCGCCCTGGCCCTGTCCGCCGCGCTGGCCCTGTCCGCCACGCTGCCCCTGACCGCCGCCGCGGGGGCCGCCCCCGGGCTTGCCGCCCTGGGGCCGGTCACCCCGCCCCTGCCCGCCGCGGTCGTCGCGCGCCCCGCCGTTCTGGCCCGACCCCTTCTGGCCCGACCCCTTCTGACGGGGCCCCTTCTCCCCCGCCGCCGGGTCGTCGTCGAGGCGCAGCGTGAGCGCGATCCGCTTGCGCGGGACGTCGACGTCGAGGACCTTCACCCGCACCACGTCGCCGGGCCCGACGACCGCACGCGGGTCGGACACGAACTCCTTCGACATCGCCGAGATGTGGACCAGGCCGTCCTGGTGCACGCCCACGTCGACGAACGCCCCGAATGCGGCGACGTTGGTGACCACGCCCTCGAGCACCATCCCCACCGAGAGGTCGGTGATCTGCTCGACGCCCTCGGCGAAGGTGGCCGTCTCGAAGGCCGGGCGCGGGTCGCGGCCGGGCTTGTCGAGCTCGGCGATGATGTCGGTGACGGTGGGGACGCCGAACGTGTCGTCGGTGAACTCGCGCGGGTCGAGCCGCCCGAGCAGCGCGGAGTTGCCGACGAGCGACGCGACGTCGGTTCCCGTCCGCTCGACGATGCGCCGCACCACCGGGTAGGCCTCGGGGTGCACGCCCGACCGGTCGAGCGGGTCGCCCGCGTCGGGGATGCGCAGGAAGCCCGCGCACTGCTCGAACGCCTTCGCACCCAGGCGCGGCACCTTCGTCAGCGCCTTGCGCGAGGCGAACGGGCCGTGCTCGTCGCGGAACCCGACGATCGTCGTCGCGAGCCCCGACGAGATGCCCGACACCCGGCGCAGCAACGGCGCCGAGGCGGTGTTCACGTCGACGCCGACGGCGTTCACGCAGTCCTCCACCACGCCGTCGAGCGAGCGGGACAGCAGCGTGCCGGACACGTCGTGCTGGTACTGGCCGACCCCGATCGACTTCGGGTCGATCTTGACGAGCTCGGCCAGCGGGTCCTGCAGGCGGCGGGCGATGGAGACGGCGCCGCGGATCGACACGTCGAGGTCGGGCAGCTCTCGCGTCCCCTCCTCGGAGGCCGAGTAGACCGACGCGCCGGCCTCGGACACCATCGCCGGGATCAGCCCGGGCTGGGCCTTGGCGAGCTCGACGGCCAGCTTGTGGGTCTCGCGCGACGCGGTCCCGTTGCCGATGGCCACCAGCTCGACCTCGTGGGCGGTCGCGAGCCGCGCCAGCGTCTCGAGCGAGCGGTCCCACTGGTTGCGCGGCACGTGCGGGTAGATCGTGTCGTGGGCGACGACCTTGCCGGTGCCGTCGACCACCGCGACCTTCACCCCGGTACGCAGCCCCGGGTCGAGCCCCATGGTGGGGCGGGCGCCGGCGGGGGCGGCGAGCAGCAGGTCGCGCAGGTTGCCCGCGAACACGCCGACGGCGCCCTCCTCGGCCACCTCCCGCAGCCGCACCCGCAGGTCGACCGCGAGCCGCGAGGAGATGCGGGTGCGCCACGCCCAGCGGGCCACCCCGAGCAGCCACGCGTCGGCCGGGCGCCCGCGGTCGGCGATCCCGGCCACGGCGGCGATGCGCGCCTCGTAGGCCGAGGTGTCGCCGTCGTCGTCGGCGGAGCACGGGTCGAACGTCAGCGCGAGGACCTCCTCGGTCTCCCCGCGCAGCAGCGCGAGGATCCGGTGGGAGGGCAGCCGGGTGAAGGGCTCGTCGAAGGCGAAGTAGTCGGAGAACTTGGCCGCGGCCTGGTCGTCGGCCTTCCCCTCGCGCACGGCGGCGGTGAGCCGGCCACGGGTCCACATCCGCTCCCGGAGCTCCCCGACGAGGTCGGCGTCCTCCGCGAGGCGCTCGACGAGGATCGCCCGCGCGCCCTCGAGGGCCGCGTCGGCGTCGGCGACCCCGCGCTCCGCGTCGACGAACGCCGCGGCGGCCGCCCTCGGGTCGACCGTCGGGTCGCCGAGCAGGCCGTCGGCCAGCGGCTCGAGCCCGGCCTCCCGGGCGATCATGGCCTTGGTGCGGCGCTTGGGCTTGAAGGGCAGGTAGACGTCCTCGAGCCGGCTCTTGGTCTCGGCGGCGAGCAGCTGGGCGTGCAGCTCGTCGGTGAGCTTGCCCTGCTCCTGCACGGAGGCGATCACGGCCGCGCGACGGTCCTCGAGCTCGCGCAGGTAGCCCAGGCGCTCGTCGAGCGTGCGGAGCTGCGCGTCGTCGAGCCCGCCGGTGGCCTCCTTGCGGTACCGCGCGACGAACGGGACGGTCGCGCCGCCGTCGAGCAGCTCGATCGCGGCGCGGACCTGCCCCTCGCCCGCCCCCAGCTCGGTGGCGATGCGACGGGACACGGGCGGTAGCTGGGCGGGCGCGGACGCGGTCACGGGAGCCATGGTGCAACACGGGACCGACAGCCTCGGCCGGGCCCGGCGGCCGTCGTCGGGACGGGGTGTGGCAGGCGGCCCGTACCGACGGCGATCGTGACGTCCAGTGTCAGCAAGGCCGCAGTGCTGACACTCCGGAGGGTCAGCCCTCGAGCGAGAGCAGCGCCGCCTGGACCATCGTGCGCACGCCCACCGGCAGCGCCCGCTCGTCGAGCTGGAACGTCGGCTGGTGGATGTCGGACTGCGGGCCCTCGCCCGACCACACGCCGAGCCGCCCCATGGCGCCGGGCACGTGCTCGAGGTACCAGCCGAAGTCCTCGCCGCCCGACGACTGCTCGGTGTCGGTGGCCGCCCCGGGCCCCGCGGCCCGCTCGGCGGCGCGCGAGAGGAGGTCGGCCGACACGGGGTCGTTGACCACCGGCGGCACCCCGCGGCGGTGCTCGAGCACGTAGCCGACCCCCGTGGGGGCGAGCAGCGCGGTGACGAGCTGGCGCACGAGCGGCTCGAGCTCGTTCCAGGTCGCGTGCTGGGCGGTGCGCAGGGTCCCCGAGAGGGTCCCGACCTCGGGCACGGCGTTGGCCGCGTGCCCGGCGCCGACCTGGCCCCAGACGAGGACGGTGCCCGAGCGCGGGTCGACGCGGCGCGAGAGCAGGTCGGGCAGCCCGGTGATGACGGTGCCCAGGGCGTGCACGAGGTCGGCCGTCAGGTGCGGGCGCGACGTGTGGCCGCCCGGCGAGGTGAGGCGCAGCTCGAGCATGTCGCAGGCCGAGGTGATCGGGCCGACGCGCGTGCCCACGCGCCCGACCTCGAGCCGCGGGTCGCAGTGCAGCGCGAAGATGCGGTCGACGTCGGCGAGGCCGTCGGCGGCGATGACCTCGAGCGCCCCGCCCGGCTGGACCTCCTCCGCGGGCTGGAACACGAGCCGGACGCGGCCGGGCAGCTCGTCGGCGACCGAGGCCAGCGCGACGCCGGCGCCCAGGAGCACCGCGGTGTGGGCGTCGTGGCCGCACATGTGCGCGATCCCCGGGCGCTTCGAGATCCAGGGGACGTCGGCGTGCTCGTGCAGCGGCAGAGCGTCCATGTCGGCGCGGAGCGCGACCGTGCGCGAGCCGGTGCCGATGTCGCAGATGAGGCCGGTGCCGGGCAGCCGGCGCGGGCGCAGGCCGACGGACTCGAGGACGCGGACGCAGAGGTCGGTGGTGACGCGCTCGGTGCGGGCGAGCTCGGGGTGTGCGTGGATCGCGCGGCGCCAGCCGACGACGGCGGCCGTGTGCTCGGCGAGCCACGCCTCGAGCCACCGGGGTCCGTTACCTGCACCGAGGTCGGGCACGATCTCGCCGGCGGGTGCCACGGCCGGGTCCTCCGGGCGGGTCTGCAGCAGCGTCACCGTTCCACCTCCTCGAACCGCGGACGGGTACGTCCGGCGGCTGGTGATGCCCAGGATGCCCCGCCGCCAGACGTCCCGGGACGCTCCGCCGCCGAGGGCGCCGAGGGGTCCCGACGATGCTGTCAGTGGCGGAGTGACCGACCACGGAGCGGGACGAACGGCCGGTTCACGCAGGTCACCGGGTCAGCGGTGCGTAAACCCCGGTGGTCGACGGACGAGCGGTCCGACGGTCGTCGGTCGTCGCGCCTCGTGAGGTTGCACGCCACCGTTCGTAGCGGGCGGGTGGGGCGGTGGTCACCGACGGCCGAGACGCCATCATGGGGGTGTGAGTCCTCGCCCCACGGAGATCCGCCGTCTCGTCGGCCGGTACCGCCTGGACTCCGAGCTCGGACGCGGCGCGATGGGCACCGTCTGGTCGGCCTACGACGAGGTGCTGCACCGGCCGGTCGCCGTCAAGGAGGTCCGGCTCTCGCTGGTCCCGGTGTCGGAGCGGGCGATCGTCCGGGAACGAACGCTGCGCGAGGCCCGGGCCACCGCGATGCTCAGCCACCCCAACGTCGTGACCCTCTACGACGTCGTCGAGGTCAACGCCGAGCCCTACGTCGTCATGGAGCTGCTGCCCTCGCGCAGCCTCGCGTCCTACATCTCCGAGCGCGGCACCCTCTCCCCCGCCGAGACCGCCGAGATCGGCTCGGCCGTCGCGTCGGCGCTGATGACGGCCCACCGCGCGGGCATCACCCACCGCGACGTGAAGCCCGGCAACGTCCTCATCGGCACCGACGGCCAGATCAAGCTCACCGACTTCGGCATCGCCCGGAACTCCGCCGAGTCGTCGATGACCCAGACGGGCACGGTGCTCGGGTCGCCGCCCTACATCGCCCCCGAGGTCGCGATGGGCCGCGCGGTCGGGCCCGCCGCCGACCTCTGGGGCCTCGGCGCCACGCTCTTCGCCTGCCTCGAGGGCCGGCCGCCCTACGACGCGGGCGACCCGGTCTCCACGGTCTCCGCCGTCGTGCACGGCGACGTCCCCCGCCCGAAGGGCAGCGGGCCGGTGCAGGACGTCGTCCGCGGGCTGATGGTCAAGGACCCGACCCTGCGGATGCCGCTGCCCGCCGTCCGCCGCCGGCTGCGCCCGTTGATGGCCGACCCCGAGGGCCCCATGCTCTCGGCGCCGCCCTCGCCCGCCACCACGGAGTTCCGGCTCCCCACCGCCGCCCGCCCGGGCGACGACGAGGCCCGCTCCGGCCTGATCCCGGTCTCGCGCGGCCGCGACGGCACGCTCGTCGACGCGCACCCGCCCGGTCCGGCCCCGGCGACCCCGCCCGTCTCGCCGCCCGAGTCGCCCCGCACCGCGCCGCTCGCGAGCCCCCGGGCCGACTCCGGTGGTCCGGCCACCGAGGACGCCCCGGTCCAGGGCGTTCCCGACGACGCCTCGGGCGAGACCCCGGTCGAGGCCGCGGACCCGTCGTCGGCCGAGGGTGCTGCTGCCGGTGTGGTCGCGGCGGGCGCCGTGGCGGCCGGGGTCGCGACGGCCGGGACCGACGACGACGAGGCGGGCGCCGAGGACGGTGGGTCCGCCCCGGACGCGACGGCCGCCGACGAGGAGACCCCCGCGTCGAGCGAGACCCCCGTGGTCGCGGCGGCCGGGACGGCCACCGTGGCGGACGACGCCGCGGAGACCTCCGACGAGGAGGAGGTCCCCGACGAGGCCGAGGCGGCCTCGGGTGAGGTCGCCGTCCCGACCCGCGCGACGAAGCCCGGTGAGACCGAGGCGGACGCGACGAGCGCCGACGCCGACCCGGAGGCTGAGGCCGACGCGGCCGAGGCCGACCCGACGCCGGCCGACGAGGGCCCGGCCACGGCCGATCCCGCCGAGGCCGACCCGGAGGAGGGCTCGGCAGGCTCGACGTCGACGGACGAGGGCACGTCGGACGAGGACCCGGCGCCCGAGAGCCCGGCGAAGGACGGCCCGCACGGGAGCCGACCCCTCGGCAAAGGCCCCGCGGCGAAGGGCCCCGCGGCGAAGGGCCCCGCGGCGAAGGGCCCCGCGGCGAAGGGCCTTGCGGCGAAGGCGCCGACGAGCCCCGCCGGGAAGGCCTCGACCGGGGAGACCCCCGCCGCGACCGACGAGCCCGCGGGCCCGGCAGCAGGCGGGGCGGCAGCGGTGGCCGCCAGCGCGGCGGCCGGCACCGGCGCGGAGGCCGCGGCGACCGCGGGCAAGACGGCAGGGTCGACGGACGGCTCGGCGGAGCCCGCGACCACCGACCCGGACCAGGACCCCTCGCCCGACGAGCCCGACACGGGCGACGACGACCCGACCCCACCCCGCAGCGGGACCACCACCTCGTCGGGACCCGGCACCTCGTCGGGACCCGGCACCTCGTCGGGACCCGGCACCCCGGCGGGCGGCACCCGTACCTCCACCGGCCCCGGCACCCCGGGGCGCGGCACGCCGTCATCGGGACTCCCGCGCCCGGGGACGCCGCCGGGCGGCACGCCGACCGCCGCCGAGACCACGATGGTCACGCCGCGGCTGCCCCTCGACGGCGGACGACCGCGTCCGCCCGGCGGCCCGACCACGCCCGGCGCCTGGCCGATGGCCGGCGGCCCCGGCTACCGGCGGCCCCCGCCTCCCCAGCCCCGGCGACCCGGTCCCCCGCAGGCGCTGGCCGCCGATCCCGGCCCGTTGCCGTTCGCCCCCGCCCGCTCGACCGGGCCCTCCGCGGACGACCAGCGGCGCCGCCGGATCGCGGTGATCGTCCTCGTCGTCGTGCTGGCCCTGGCGGGACTCTTCGGGGGCTACGTGCTGACCCGCCTCATGGCCGGACAGCCCCCGTTCTCGATCTCGCTGGCTCCCGACGGGCCGGTGGTCGACGGCGAGCGGATGGTCGCGCACTCCGACGACAACGCCCGCTACAGCGGGACCGGCCTCGGGTTCACCGCGCTGGTCCCGAGCACCTGGCAGCAGTTCCGGCTGCAGCAGCCGGGCGGCGACATCGTCGTGCGCTACGTCTCCGACGACGCCGACCGCGAGCTGCGCATCGACCGGCTCGTCCGCTTCTACCCCGCGCAGAGCGCCGCCGACTACGCGCAGCTGCTCGCCGATCCGGGCCGGGTCGGGGCGGACGCGGTGCGGGTCGAGCCGCTGACCCAGGTCGCGCCCGCCCGTCCCGGCGCCACCGAGGCGGTGCAGCAGACCGTGTACCGGGCCCGCACCGGCACCACCGACGACCGCACCACCTGGACCCGGCTCATCCCCTCGGGCGCCGACCTCTGGGTCGTCCGTCTGACCGCGCCGAGCCTGGCCCCCGGCGGCGCCCCGCTGCAGTTCGCGACGGTGGCCGACAGCTTCTCCCCGCCGGTCTGAGTGTGCGTGCCGATAGGCGAAGATGGCCCGCGATGAGCACCAGCCCGCAGGACGCAGCGGCCGCACTCGCCGAGCGGACGGGGGTGGCCCGGCACGACGTCGCGGTGGTCCTCGGATCGGGCTGGGGCCCGGCCGCCGACGGCATCGGTGAGGCCACGGCGGAGGTCCCGGTCGCGGAGCTGCCCGGGTTCACCCCGCTCGGCGCCCCCGATCACCGCGGCACGGCCCGGTCCGTGCCGGTCGGGGACGCCCACGCGCTCGTCCTGCTCGGGCGCACCCACCTCTACGAGGGCCACGGCGTGGCCCAGGCGGTGCACGCGGTCCGCACGGCCTGCGCCGCCGGGGCCCGCACGGTGATCCTGACGAACGCCGCGGGCGGGATCGACCCGTCCTACGCCGTCGGGCAGCCGGTGCTGATCTCCGACCACCTCAACCTCACGGGTCGCTCCCCGCTGGTCGGCCCGGAGTTCGTCGACCTCACCGACGCCTACGACCCGGGGCTCCGCGCGGCGGCGCGCGACCTCGACCCGGGCCTCGTGGAGGGCGTCTACGCCGGCCTGCCGGGCCCGCACTTCGAGACGCCGGCCGAGATCCGGATGCTGCGGACGCTCGGCGCCGACCTCGTCGGGATGTCGACGGTGCTCGAGACGATCGCGGCCCGCGCCCTCGGCGCCCGGGTGGCCGGGATCGCGCTGGTCAGCAACCCCGCGGCGGGTACCACCGACGAGGCGATCGACCACCTCGCCGTGCTCGACGCGGTGCACGCCGCGGCGGAGCGCACCGGCGCGCTGCTGCGCGGACTGGTGACGGCCGCCCTGGCATAGCCGACCGGGTCGCGCCGCCGGGCGCACGGCGTCCTGACGACGAAATGAGCGTGCCGGTCCGCGGGTTGAACTGATCATGACATCGCGCGCCGTGCAGTACGCCCGCTTCGGAGGGCCGGAGGTCCTCGAGATCGTGGACCGCGAGGACCCGGAGCCGGGCCCCGGCCAGGTCCGCCTCGCCGTGCGGGCCGCGTCGGTCAACCCTGTCGACTGGAAGCTGCGCTCCGGCGCCTTCGCCGGCACCGACGCCCCCGAGCGGCCGGTGGTCGCCGGGCAGGACGTCGCCGGCGTGGTCGAGGCGCTCGGGGACGGGGTCGACGCGTTCACGGTCGGCGACGAGGTCCTCGGCCACGCGCGCGGCGGCGCCTACGCGGAGAAGGCCCTCGCCGACGTCTCGCGCCTGGTCCGGAAGCCGAGCTCGGTGTCGTGGGAGACGGCCGCCTCGCTGCCGGTCGTCGTGACCACCGCCTACCGCGCGCTCAACCTGCTCCGGCTCGGCGGTGACGCCCCCGGCACGGTCCTGGTGGTCAACGGGGCCTCCGGCGGCGTCGGCATCGTCGTCACCCAGGTGGCCGTCGCCCGCGGCATCACGGTGGTCGGCACCGCGAGCGCATCGCACCAGGACGACGTCCGGGCCCTCGGGGCGATCCCGGTCGTCTACGGCGACGGGCTCGTCGAGCGGGTCCGTGCGGTCGCCGACCACGTGGACGCGGTGTTCGACACCGCGGGCAAGGGCGACCTCGGCGAGCTGGTGGCCCTGACCGGCGGCCCCGACCGGGTGCTCACCATCGCCCACCCCGACGCGCAGACCCACGGCGTCACCTTCTCCTCCGGGGGCGGGAACGCCGAGGTGGAGGGCGCCCTGGCGGAGTTCGTCGGGCGCCTCGACGCCGGGACCGCGCGGGCGCCGGAGGTCGTCGTCTACCCGCTGGAGAAGGCCGGGCAGGCGCAGGAGGACAACCGGACGGGCACCGTCAGCGGCAAGCTGGTCCTGGTGCCGTAGTCATTCGCGGGCGGCCAGCGCGGCCGCGTAGAGGTCGTTGGTCGAGACCCCGTGGGCGGTCGCGACCTCGCGGGCCGCGTGCTTGAGCTTCAGGCCGCCCTCGGCGAGGCGCAGCACCTCGTCGGCCAGCTCGCCGGGCTCGGGCGCGCGACGGACGGCGGGTGCGAGCACCACCGTGATCTCCCCGAGCACGTCGCGCTCCCCGGCCCAGGCGACGAGCTCGGCCAGGGTGCCGCGGACGACCTCCTCGTAGGTCTTGGTCAGCTCGCGGCACACCGCGGCCCGCCGCCCGTCCCCGAGCACCTCGCGCGCCGTGGCCAGCAGCGACGCCAGCCGACGCGGCGACTCGAAGAACACGACGGTGCGCTTCTCGTCGGCGAGCTCCGCGAACCACGAGCGCCGCTCGCCGTCCTTGCGGGGCGCGAACCCCTCGAAGCAGAACCGGTCGGTGGGCATCCCGGACACTGCGAGCGCCGCCAGCACGGCGGAGGGCCCGGGCAGGCAGCGCACCGGGACCCCGGCCTCGACGCACGCCGCCACGAGCCGGTAGCCGGGGTCGGAGACCGAGGGCATCCCCGCGTCGGTCACGACGAGGACGGTGGCCCCGCCCGCGAGGTCCTCCATCAGCCCCGGGATCCGAGAGCGCTCGACGTCCTCGTAGAAGCTGACCCGACGACCGCCGACGGTCACCCCGAGCGCGGCGGCCAGCCGACCGAGGCGACGCGTGTCCTCGACGGCGACGACGTCGGCGGTCGCGAGGGCGTCGCGCAGCCGGACCGAGGCGTCGTCGGGATTCCCGAGCGGCGTCGCCGCCAGCAGCAGGACACCGGGCACGCCCCGACCCTAGATCAGCGGTCGAGGGCGTCCAGGTCGACGGTGGCGCCGAGGGCGAGTGAGGCCGTACCCCGGTGCTCGGCGACGAGTCGGTAGGCCCCGTCGTCAAGGACCAGTTCGGTCAGCACCACCGGGGGACCGGGCTCGACGAGCAGGTAGTGCGCGATCCCCACCTCGGCGTACTCGGCGAGTTTCGCCACCCGGTCCGTCCGGCGGCTCCCCGGCGACTGGACCTCGACGGCCAGCAGGACGTCGGCCGGATCCTGCCGGGTGCGCTCGTCCGCCGTGGCGGTGCGCACCACGACGACGTCGGGCGCCCGGACCGTGGGGGTCGGGCCGCCCTCGATCAGGACGTCCAGCTCCGGAACGGCACACCATTCGGGCGGCAGAACGGCGTCCAGGGCGTTCATCACGAGGACGGCGAGACGCTGATGACGGGCCGAGGGCCGGCTCCAGACCATCAGCACCCCCTCCAGCAGCTCGACCTTGGCGGGCAGCCCCTCGGGCAGGGCGTCCCACTCCTCGAGCCCGATCGGGTGCGGCGGCAGGCCGCGCACCAGTGCCTCGACGCTCATGGACCCTCACCTCCTTCGATGGAGCCGAGGGTCCCACGGTTCCCACGGATTCGGATCGCGTTCCGTCGGGCCGTACGATCAGCTCCCGTGACGGCCGGCAGCACGCTCGACAGGACCCCGGCCGTCCGGAACGACCCGCGCGGCGTGCTCGCCCCCGGGCCGCGGGGCGTGGAGAGCCTGCTCGGGCGCCCGATGCCGACCGACCGGCTGCGCGGCTGGATCGTGACGCTGGTGATCACGCTGATCGGCGGCGTGGTCCGCTTCTGGAACCTGGGGTGGCCGTCGGACAACGGCACCCCGGTGTTCGACGAGAAGCACTACGTCCCGCAGGCCTGGCAGGTGCTGCGCAACGGCGGCTACGAGGACAACCCGGGCTACGAGCTCGTGGTGCACCCGCCGCTGTCCAAGCAGCTCATGGCCGTCGGGCAGTGGGTGTTCGGGTACGACCCGGTGGGCTGGCGGGTGGTCAGCGCGCTGGCCGGGACGCTGTGCGTGCTCCTGATCGTGCGGATCGCGCGCCGGCTCACGCGCTCGACCCTGCTCGGGGCGGTCGCCGGCATCCTGCTGATCTGCGACGGGCTCTCCCAGGTGTCGAGCCGCGTCGGGATGATCGACGTCTACCCGGCGCTGTTCGTCCTCGCCGCCTTCGCCGCGATCCTCGCCGACCGCGACGACGTGCGGGCCCGCCTCGCGCGGGTGGTCGCGGAGGGCCGCATCCTCGACACGCCCTTCGGCCCGCGGCTGGGCGTTCGGTGGTGGCGGTTCGCGGCCGGGCTGAGCGTGGGGCTCGCGCTGGCCAGCAAGTGGTCGGGGCTCTACTACATCGTCTTCCTCGGCGCGCTGCTGATCGGCTTCGACGTCGCCGCCCGCCGCACCGCGGGCGTGCAGCGGCCGTGGGTCGGCACGCTCGTCCGCGACGTCGCGCCGCTGGTGTGGGCGCTGTTCGTCATCCCGATCCTGGTCTACCTCGCGAGCTGGCTGCCGTGGATCGCCTCGGAGACCGGCACCGACCGCCACGTCGCCGAGGCCAAGGGCGACTCCGTCGGGCTCTACGCGCTGCTGCCCGGCTGGCTGCCCGACTGGTTCCGCGGGATGGCCTACTTCTCCTCGAAGGTGCTCGAGTTCCACGCGACGCTCGCGACCCCGCGCGGCAACCCGCACCCCTGGGAGTCCAAGCCCTGGACGTGGCCGATGGGGCTGCGCCCGATGCTCTACTACTACGAGTCGGGCCCGAACGCGGCCGGCTGCGGCGCGGACGACTGCGTCGGCTCGGTGATGGCGATCGGCACCCCCGCCCTGTGGTGGACGGCGTTCCCGGTGCTCGGCTGGAGCGTCTGGCGCTGGATCACGCGGCGCGACTGGCGCTACGCGGCGGTCCTCGTCGGCTACGGCGCCGGTATCCTGCCGTGGTTCACCGACATCGACCGCCAGATGTACTTCTTCTACATGACCCCGGTGGTCCCGTTCCTCGTGCTCGCGGTGACGCTGGTGATCAGCGAGATCCTGGGCCGCCGCACGGCCGGGCCGGAACGGCGCTCGACCGGGCGGATGGTCGTCGCGCTCTACGTCGGGCTCGTGGTCGCCAACTTCGCCTGGCTCTGGCCGATCCTCGTCGGCGCCTCCATCACCGCGGCCCGGTGGAACGCGGAGCTCTGGCTGCCGTCCTGGCGCTGACCCGACCGACTAGTAGCGTCCGCGCGTGCTCCTGCGCGCGGTCCTGCTCTCCCTGCTCACCGTGGCCGGCACCGCGGTCGGGGTCGTCTGGCTCGCGGGCGCCTCCCCCGCGCTGCTCGCGGGCGTCCTCGCGTTCGGGGCGGTCGCGTTCATGTACCTCGCCACGGAGGAGCTGCTGGTCGAGGCGCACGAGCAGGGCGAGACCGCGCTCGGCTCGGTCGGCTTCTTCGTCGGGTTCCTGATCTACCTGCTGCTCGACGAGGTCGTCAGCCGCTGACCGCGAACCGCGCCCCGGTGGGGTCCTCGAGCACCGCCCGCCGGGAGTCCTTCCCGACGACGACGCCTCCCGCGGCCTCGGCCGCCGCGGCAGCCACGTCGACGTCGCCGACCGCGAACTGCACCAGCCAGTGCGGCAGCGCGTCGCCTGCGAAGGCCACGGTGCCGAACGCCGGCCCGTCGCCGAGGTGCAGCGTGGTGGTCCCGGGCTCGTCGGTCGGGCGGTGGGTGTGCCCGAGCACCCCGGCGTAGAAGGTCCGGGTGGTGCCGGGCTCGGCCGTCGCGGCCTCGACCCACGCGGGCGGAGCGGCCTCCTCGTCGGACTCCCAGAGCCCGAACGGCGCGCCACCCGCGTCCAGGGCGACCACGACGAGGCCGCCACGGCCGTCGTCGTCGGGACCGTGCAGCACCTGCCCGCCGGCCTCCTCGGTGGCCCCGGCGGCGTCCGCCGCGTCCTCGACCGCGAAGTAGACGGTCCACCCGGGCGGGGCGCCCGCGGGCCCGCCGAGGCCGGCCACGCGCCGGCCGCCGACCAGGGCGACGGCCTCGTGGTGGGCGGCGACGTCGTCGGCAGTGAAGCTCCAGCCGAGCACGTCGGCGTAGAAGTCGGGCCCGCCGCCCGCGGTCAGGTCGGCCCAGCAGGGCATCCCGTCCATGGCGACCACCTCCGACGCGGGGGTTCCCCGTCCCGGAGACGACGAGACCCCCGCCGGATGCCCGGCGGGGGTCGATGTCGACGTGGAGCTGAGGGGAATCGAACCCCTGACCTACTCGATGCGAACGAGTCGCGCTACCAACTGCGCCACAGCCCCGACAGCGGTGAACTCTAGCAACCGGACCTCACGGCCCGGACGAGCGGGTGTCCCGCCGCCGAGTGGGCGCTCAGGGCCGCTGTCGGGGGAGAGCAGCGACCCCGAGCGTCCACTCGGCGGCGGGACGAGGCGGTCAGGCGCCCCGGCGGTAGGCCGGGACGCGGTGGTCGTCGAGGTCGCAGAACGCCGGGTCGTCCTCGGTGTCGGCGACGAGCTCCATGCCGGCGGGGACCGCGGGAGCGGGGGTCCGCGGGGCGACCCAGCGGGGCTCCTCGAACTCCTCGACGTCCTCGTACTCGTCGTGCCCGTCGCGGGCGGCGGGGATCTCGTACTCCCCCGACTCGTAGTGGCCCCACTCCTCGGCGTCGGCGAGGCGGGCCTCGTGCTCGGCCTGCCGCTCGCGGCGGGCCTCGAGCGCGCGCCGCTCCCCGGTGAGGCGGGCGAGGCGGCGCTGCCGGACCTCGTCCTCGATGCGGGTCTGCTGGCGCAGGAAGACGAGGTAGCCGGCGAGGCCGACGACCGTCAGCGCCACGAGCCACCACAGCGTCGACGAGACGACGAGGGCGGCCAGCGCCGCGAGCACGGCCACGGCGATGAGGCCGATCGCCACGCGCTGCCGGAAGGCGTAGCGGGCGTGGGCCGCCGCGGCGGCCGCGTCGGCGTCGAAGCCGCCCCGGCCCGGGCGGTAGGCGCGCGGCCGGCGGTCGCGCTCGTCCTCGTGGTCGTCCTCGTCGTAGGCGTCCTCGTGGAGGTCGTCGACGTCGTCGTGGTCGTCCTCGGGCTCGGGGCGCGGGCGGGCGCGGTCGAGCACCCGACCGCGCGGCTCCTCGAGCTCGGCCTCCGGCGCCACCTGGTCCGTCGTGCTGGTCATGACGACCTCCTCATCCACGCCCACCGCGACCGACCGGTCCGGTCGGGTGAGCACACGCGCGCTCAGGTCGGCCTCGGCGGGGCGCGGCACCATCTGCCGCCGCCGGGCGACGACCGGCACGAGCACCGCGAGCCACGCGATCACCAGCGCGGCGAACACCAGAGAACTCGGCACCGTCCACCTCCCCGACCTCGTGACCGACGCTCGCCACGCTAGTCACAGGAGCCCCATCCGCCCCGTAGCCGGGACGGCGTGTCGTGCGCGATCCGTGACCCTCACCCTCCAGCGAGGGACGCGATTCCGGCGTTACCGCACGGTGACCACTCGATGGTGGAACGAAACCCGGTTCTGCCCTGGGCCATGTGGGTGGTCGAGCGCCGGTCGAGCGTCAGGCACGCTCCGCGCGGCCCGAGCGGAGCAGGCGCCCGACGAGGCCGTCGGGCAGGACGTCCTCCGCGGTCACCGCGAGGACCACGTGGTCACGCCAGTCGCCGTCGACCTCGAGGTAGCGCTTGAGCAGCCCCTCCTCGCGGAACCCGAGCTTGGAGAGCACCCGGAGGCTCGCCGCGTTCTCCGGCCGGACCGTCGCCTCGACCCGGTGCAGGCCCACCCGCGAGAAGCAGTGGTCGACCGCGAGGGCGACCGCGGCGGTCGTCGCACCCTTGCCCGCGTGGTCGGCGGAGACCCAGTAGCCGACGTAGGCCGACAGCAGCGGTTCCCGGACGATGTTCCCGACGACCACCTGGCCCGCGAAGCGCCCGTCGACGGTCAGGGCGTAGGGCAGGGCCGTCCCCGCCCGCCCCATCGCGCGCAACGTGCTCCAGCGGCCCGGCCACTCGACGACCCCGTTGTGGTCGGCCCAGCGCCCGGGCGGCATCGGCTCCCAGGGCGTGAGGTACTCCTCGTCGCGCAGGCGCAGGCGCGACCACTCCCGACCGTCCCGGAAGCGGACCGGCCGGAGGCTGACGACGCCCGCGGGGACGCGCAGCGCGCGCAGGTGCCCCGGCCACCCGGGGTGCCGCCCGGTCGGGCGCGTCCCTCCCCAGATCGGCGCGCCCACACCCGGCAGTGTGCGCTAGCGGGGCGAGAGGAACGCGACCCGGACCGGGGTGTCGAGCCCGGCCTCGGTGGTGTCCTCGTCGAGCACGATGAGCGCGTTGGCCTCGGCGAGCGACGAGAGCAGGTGCGACCCGGCCGTCCCGAGGGGCTGGGCCAGGTAGTCGCCGCTCGTGCGGTCGCGCAGCAGGCGGCCGCGGACGTAGCTGCGGCGGCCCGGGCGCGACACCACCGGCGACAGCAGCCGGGCGGTCACCTCGCGCCGGTGCAGCTCGGGGCGGCCCAGCGCGAGGCGGATCAGCGGCCGGACCAGGATCTCGAAGACGACGAGGGCGCTGGTGGGGTTCGCGGGCAGCAGGAAGGTGGGGACCTCGTCGTCCCCGAGGCGCCCGAAGCCCTGCACCGAGCCCGGGTGCATCGCGACGCGCGAGGTGTCGACCGGGCCGAGCTCCCCGAGCGCGGCGGCGACCCCCTCGCCGTGCGCGCCGCCGACGGCGCCCGCCACCAGGACCACCTCGGCGAGCCCCAGGCGGGCCTCCACGGCCTCGCGCACCACCTCGGCGTCGGCGCCGACGATGCCGATCCGCGTCACCTCGGCCCCGGCGTCGCGGGCGGCGGCGGCGAGTGCGTAGGAGTTAACGTCGACGACCTGCCCCGGGCCGGGGGTGCGGTCGACGTCGACGAGCTCGTCGCCCACGGCGATCACCGACACCCGCGGGCGCGGGTGGACGAGGACGCCGGCGCGGCCGACGGCGGCGAGCAGCCCCACCTGGGCGGGACCCACGACGACCCCGCGGCGCACGGCGATGTCGCCGGGGGCGACGTCCTCGCCGGTCCGCCGGACGAAGGCGGCGCTCGGGACGGGCGCCTTGACGGTGACGCGGGCGCGGCTCGAGGGTCCGGCGTCGTCGGTGTGGTCGTGCGGGGCGACGGCGTCGGCGAGGGTCGGCAGCGGGGCGCCGGTGGCGACGCGCACGGCCTGGCGGGGGCTCAGCCGGTGGGCCTGCCGCGACCCGGCCGCGACCTCGCCCACCACCGGCAGCTCGACCGGCTCCACGTCGGCCTCGCGCACGTCGACCGCGCGGACGGCGAACCCGTCGACGGCGGCCTGGTCGAACCCCGGGAGCGCGCGGTCGGCGACGACCTCCTCGGCGCACAGCAGACCCTGGGCCTCGGAGATCGCGACCCGGATCGGCGCCGGGCGCACCGCGGCGTCGAGCACCCGGCGCAGCTGGGCATCCACGGTCCTCACTCCTGCATGGTGCTACGTGCAGGCACCGGACCGGCGTAGCGACACACTCGCTAGCCTCGGACGAGCATCCCCCGAGCGCAGGAGCACGCTGAAGGCCATGGCCGAGAACGACGACCACCCTGCCGTCCTGGCGCTGCAGAAGAACGGTGCCCACCCGATGGAGGTCGCCGCCTTCCGCCGGCGGCTCGCCCAGCTCGCCGACCCCGACGCGGGGAAGGTCCCGGGCGACCAGCTCTCCCCCGTCGACGAGCTCCCCCGCCTCGACGACCTCCCCGAGCCCGACGAGGCCACCACCCGCGCCGTGCTCGACCGGCTCGCCGTGATCAAGCTCAACGGCGGCCTGGGGACGTCGATGGGGCTCGACGGGCCGAAGTCGACCCTCGAGATCAAGCCGGGCTCGAGCTTCCTCGACGTGATCGCCCGCCAGACGCTGTCGCTGCGGGAGTCGACGGGCGCGCGCCTGCCGCTGCTGCTCATGGACTCCCCCACCACCCGCCCGGCCTCCCTCGAGCGGCTGGGCACCCACCCGGGGCTCGACGACCAGGGGCTCCCGCTCGACTTCCTGCAGGGGATCGAGCCGAAGCTGCGCGCCGACACGTGGGAGCCGGTCGAGTGGCCGGCGAACCCCGAGCTCGAGTGGTGCCCGCCGGGCCACGGCGACATCTACACCGCCCTGGCCGTCGCCGGGATCGCCCCCGCGCTGCTCGAGGCGGGCGTGCGGTGGTGCTTCGTCTCCAACGCCGACAACCTCGGCGCCCGGCCCGACCCGCGGATCGCCGCGTGGCTCGCCGAGCACGAGGTGCCGTTCCTCCTCGAGGTGGTGCGCGGCACCGAGTCCGACCGCAAGGGCGGCCACCTCGCGATGCGCGACGGGAAACTGGTGCTCCGCGAGTCGGCGCAGGTGCCCGACGGCGACCCGTCGTTCGGCGACCTCACCCGCTGGCACTACTTCAACACCAACAACGTCTGGTTCGACCTGTCGGCGATCGCGGCCCTGCAGGCCGACGACCCGGCGGCGCCCGAGCTGCCGCTGATCGTCAACCGCAAGACCGTCGATCCCACCGACAAGGGCTCGACGCCGGTGATCCAGCTCGAGACGGCGATGGGCGCGGCCGTGTCGAGCGTCGCGGGCGCGGCGGCCCTCGAGGTGCCGCGCACCCGGTTCGCGCCCGTGAAGACCACCGACGACCTGCTCGTGGCCCGCTCCGACCTCTGGGAGCTGCGCGACGACGGCGCGATGATCCCGCACTTCGACTCCCAGCCCCCCGTGGTCTCGCTCGACAAGGCCCACTTCGGGATGCTGCGCGACTTCGAGGCGCGCTTCCCCGGCGGCGCCCCCTCGCTGCGCGACTGCGTCCGGCTCGAGGTCCGGGGCGACGTCACCTTCACCGGCCCGACGACGGTGCGCGGGTCGGTGGTCGTCGAGGGCCCGGCGGAGGTGTCGGGGACGCTCGAGGGATGAGCGACGACCTCCCGGCCGGGCCGACGGCGGACAAGGCCGGGCTGCGCCGGGAGCTCCTGGCCCGGCGCCGGCAGCGCTCCGACACCGACCGGTGGCGCGACGCGGCGCAGCTCGCCGCCGACCTCCCCGGCCTGCTCTCGGCGCTCGGGGCCGACCCCTCCCGCCCGCTCTGCCTGTACGTGCCGGTCCGCCACGAGCCGGGTGCGGCGCCCGACGGGTCGACCCCGCTGCTCGACGCCGCCGTGTCGCTCGGGCGCCGGGTGCTGCTGCCGGTGACGGTCGGGGCCGGCCCGGGAGAGGAGACGGGACCTCTCGACTGGGCGACCTTCCACGACCGGGGCGACCTCGCGCCCGGGCCGCACGGCCTGCTCGAGCCGTCCGGACGACGGCTGGGGCCGGACGCCGTGGCCGACGCGGCGGTGGTCGTCGTCCCGGCCCTCGCGGCGTCGCCCACCGGGGTGCGGCTGGGGCGCGGCGGCGGGCACTACGACCGCACGCTGCCCCTCGTCGGGCGCGCCACCGTCGTCGTCGCGCTCGTCGGGGACGACGAACTGCGCGAGTCGCTGCCCGCCGAGCCCCACGACGTGCCGGTCGACGCGGTGTGGCGTCCGACCGCGGGGCTGCTCAGGACTGCCGGAACACCGTGAGCTGTGGTCTTGTTGGCACTCCCGCGGGGTGAGTGCCAGTTACACTGCCCTGTCCGCCACGGGATCACCGAGGAGTGTGCGTGCCCACCTACCCCTACGCCTGCACCGAGTGCGACCACCGGTTCGAGCAGGTCCAGGCGTTCTCCGACGCCTCGTTGACCGAGTGCCCCGTGTGCGGCGGCCGACTGCGCAAGGTCTTCTCCTCGGTCGGCATCGTCTTCAAGGGCAGCGGCTTCTACCGCAACGACAGCCGGTCCACGGCGTCCTCGACGGCCGACTCCGGGGGCTCGTCCTCGGGTGAGTCCGGCGGTTCGTCGTCCGGCGACTCCAGCTCGTCGTCCTCGGGCGGGACCGGCTCCGGCGGGGACGCCAAGCCCGCCGAGAAGAAGTCGGGCGACAAGCCCGCGGCCGCGTCCTCCGGGACCTCGTCCTCGGGTGGCTCGTCGTCCGGCGGCTCGTCCTCCGGCACGGCCACGAAGACCAGCGCCTAGCAGGAGGTGAGGTCCGGGTCGGCAACCCCGAGTCGCCGACCCGGACCCACACGGCGCTCGACCCGCTCCCCAGCGGTCGGTGGCCCCGTGCTCCGTACAACGAGAGACGTCCCCGATCGTCGCGCGTTGCCTCGGATCAGGTTTGTCTCACGTGTTGCACCTGTTCGGAGCAGCGTCTACTGCAACGGGGCGCGGCTCGGCGTGGTACTGCCACGCCCGGCGCCCGGGGTGCCCTCCTGCGCGGCGAGAACCGGCGACCGGGCGAGCAGGAAGACACCCACCGTGAGCAGGAGGGCGCCGAGCACCCCGCCGAGGACCCAGAGTCCGCCGGCCACCTGCTCGCCGAGCAGACCGACCCCCCACAGGAACGCGAGGATCGGGTTCCCGAGCGTGAGTCCCGGCTGCGAGGCCAGCAGGCGCCCGGCCCGCAGCCCGCTCTGCAGGGTCCAGAACGCCACCGGGGCCACGGGGATCAGCAGGTAGCTCTGCCAGGTGGCGAAGACCTCGCCGAGGCCGCCGACCGCCAGCGCGTCCGCCATCGCCTTGATGATCACCGCGACGAACCCGGAGCCGACCCCGGCCGCGATGCCGAAGAAGGCCGCCTTGCCCACCGCCCGCGACGACCGGGCGATCGCGACGCAGACCCCGAGCGCCAGCAGCGTCACCAGCGTGCCGAGGATCCAGCGCAGGTTCCCCGCCGCGAGCGCGTCGCCGCCGTGCGGGCGCAGGCTCGCGAGCATGACGACGAGGCCGACCGACATCAGCCCCACCACGGACCACTCGTAGGGCCGCAGCGCGCCACCGAGGATCCACCAGCCGACGAGCAGCGTGAACGGCAGCTCCATCACGAGCACCGGCTGGACCAGCGAGATCGACCCGAGCTGCAGGGCCAGCACCTGGCACAGCACCGCGCCCACGAAGATCGCGGTGCCGAACAGCCACGGCGGCCGGCGCACCATGTCGCGCAGCGAGCCGGCGGACCGCCCCCGCTGCCGGGCGCTGTCCTGCGCGGCCTTGCGCTGCAGGGTGAGCGCCAGCGCGTTGCCCAGGCAGGCCAGGAGGACGAGCACCACGGCCATTCGGGTGCAGCCTCTCGTCGCGTACGGCGGATGACGATGACCCCGGTCATCCACAACCGACGCCTTCCGTCCCCATTGTCCACAGGGCGTGATCGCGGCGACCCGTCGGGTGGTCGGCCGACCTACCGTGCGCGACGTGGCGAGACGGGCCCCACGGCGGGACGACGACGGCGGGCGGGCCCTCGCGCGGTCGCGGTTGCCGACCGGGTGGCGGCGGGCCGTGCTGGTGCGCCGCGGGGTGGCCGGGCTGCTCGCGGTCCTCGCCGTGGTCGTCGGCGTGCTCTCGGCGACGTCCCCGGCGGTGGTCGGCGCACCCGCCGTGGTCGCGGCCCGCGACCTCTCCCCCGGCGACCCGCTCGTCGCGGCCGACCTGGTCGTGGCGTCCCGGCCGCCCGACACCGTGCCCATGGGGGCGCGGACCGTTCCCGACGAGGTCGTCGGGCGCCGGCTCGTCGGAGGCGTGCGGGCCGGGGAGGTGCTGACCGACGTCCGGCTGGTGGGCCCCGAGGCGGCGCGGGCCGCGGTCGGGGCACCCGACGCGGCGGGGGTGCCGCTGCGCCTCGCCGACCCGGCCATCGCGTCGCTGGTGCGACCGGGCGCGCTGGTCGACGTCGTGGGCGGCGCCGGGGCCGGGCGCGACGACGGGGCGGTCCTGGCGTCCGGGGCCCGGGTGCTCACCGTGCTGCGGGGCGACGAGCGCTCGTCGTCGGCGCCGCTGGTGGTGGTCGCTCTACCGGGCCCGGAGGCCGCACGGGTGGCCGCGGCGACGATCGGCCGCGACGTCACACTCACCCTGCGGTAGAACGCGCCGTCGGCTTGACGCGACTGCTGCGCCCTACTCCCGGTCGTGGTGGGGCGGGCGCTCGTCGGTGTACCAGCGGTCGGGCACGCCCTCGGCCGCGCGGTCGGCCTCGTCGCGCTCGTCCGCGCTCGCCGGGGAGGTCGGACCGAACAGGGCCTCCCGCGCCCGGCGCCGGGCGGCGTCGGCGCGGGACTCGCCCTCGGTCAGTTCTCCTCCAGGCCGGAGAGCTCGGCGATCACGTGCGAGATCAGCGGCGTCAGGGTCGCCATGCCGTCGCGCACCGCCGCGCGCGAGGCGGCGAGGTTGACCACGAGGGTCGAGCCCGACACCCCGACGAGCCCGCGGGAGAGTCCGGCGTCGACCGCGCCCGCGGCGAGCCCGGAGGCGCGGATGGCCTCCGCGATGCCGGGGATCGGGCGGTCGAGGACGCCGGCCGTCGCGTCGGCGGTGACGGCGCGCGGGGACACGCCGGTGCCGCCCACGGTCACGACGAGGTCGACGCCGCCGATCACCGCGGTGTTCAGCGCGTTGCGGATCGCGACCGACTCGCCGGGCACCACGATCGTCCCGTCCACCACCAGGCCGGCCTCGCCGAGCAGCTCGGTGACGAGCGGGCCCGTGTTGTCGATGACCTCACCGGTCGACACGCGGTCGTCGACGATCACGACGAGCGCGCGGCCCAGCAGATCGTCGCCGCCGCCCAGGGGACCGTTGCCCATCGACGTCACCTGCGGGAGCTCCATACCCCCAGACCCTAGTCGGCGGTCGTCGTGCGCCTACCGTGGCGTCGTGCGCGTCCTCCTGACCGGCGGAGCCGGTTTCATCGGTTCCGCGATCGCCGACCAGCTCGCCGATCGGGGCCACACCCCGGTCCTGCTCGACGCCCTCCTGCCGCAGGCCCACGCCGACGGCAAGGCCCCGGAGTGGACCGACCGGTACGAGCTCGTGCGCGGCGACGTCCGCGACGCCGACCTGCTCGACCGGCTCCTGCCCGACGTCGACGCCGTCTGCCACCAGGCCGCGATGGTCGGGCACGGGGTCGACCCGAACGACGGGCCCGCCTACGCCGAGAACAACGACGTGGCGACCGCGGTGCTGCTCGCCGCGATGTACCGCTCGGGCCACCGCAGCCTCGTCATGGCGAGCTCGATGGTCGTCTACGGCGAGGGGCGCTACTCCTGCCCCGAGCACGGTCTGCAGCCCCCGCCCGCCCGCACCCAGGCCGACGTCGACGCCGGCCGGTACGACCTCCCGTGCCCGGTGTGCGGCCGCGACCTGCAGGGCGAGCTGATCCCCGAGGACGCCCCGCTCGAGCCGCGCTCCATCTACGCCGCCACCAAGCTCGCGCAGGAGCACCTCGCGGTGGCGTGGGCCCGCGCGACCGGCGGCCGCGTGCTCGCCATGCGCTACCACAACGTCTACGGCCCGCGGATGCCGCAGAACACGCCCTACGCGGGGGTCGCCTCGATCTTCCGATCGGCGCTCGAGCGCGGCGAGGCCCCGCGGGTGATGGAGGACGGCCGGCAGCGGCGCGACTTCGTCCACGTCAGCGACGTCGCCGGGATCAACGTCGCCGCCCTCGAGGCCGCCGACGACACCACACCCGTCGGCACGTGCGTCCCGCTGAACGTGTGCTCGGGCGAGGTCCGCACGATCGCCGATCTGGCGGGCCAGCTCTCCTCGGCGATGGACGGGCCGGAGCCGCAGGTGATCGGGGGCGCCCGGCCCGGCGACGTCCGCCACGTCACCGCCGACCCCGCCCGCGCGGTCGAGGTGCTCGGCTACCGGGCGCAGGTCGGGTTCGCCGAGGGCATCACGCGCTTCGCCACCGACCCGCTGCGCGCGGCGGTCGGCTCCTAGCCCGGAGCTCCCGACGAGGCCCCGGGTGACCCGGGGCATCGTCGGGAAGGGCTACCAGGTGGTGAACAGGAGGCTGTTGACCGCCAGCGCGAGCACCGCCTGGGCCGCGAGCCACCACCGCGCCGAGCGGGGCGGCAGCAGGGCGCAGGTGAGCACCATCCACGTGCCGAACGGCAGCCAGATGCGCTCGACCTCGGACTTCGAGAGCCCGGAGAGGTCGGCGGCCGCGACCGCGAGGACCGCCCCGGCCACGAGCGCGAGCACCGCGAGCGGTGCGCGGCGGGGCCACCAGGCCAGGCGGCGCAGGCCGGCGACCACGGCGGGGCCGAGCGCCAGCGCGAGCGCCGCGAGGTTCGCCCACACCCAGTACTCGTACGGACGCCGCAGCCCGTACTCGCCCACCTGGTAGTAGCGCAGCTTGACCTGCTCGTAGCCGTCGAACCAGAAGAAGCCGCCGAGGTGGAAGGCGCCGACCACCGCCAGGACGCCCACCGCGGCCACGGCGAGCGGCCACCAGCGGCGGACCAGGACCGCGATCACCATGGGGATCAGGCCCGCCGCCGCGAGCCCGTAGGACAGGAAGAGCGAGGCCCCGAGCACCACCCCGGCCAGCAGGGACAGCACCGTGCCGAGCACCCCGCGCCGCACCGAGCCGAGCGCCAGCAGCGCGACGCCCCAGGCGAAGACGCCGGCGAACATCCCGTCGGCCGACACCCCGACCCACACCGCGCCCGGGAACAGGATGCCGAACGGGATGTAGCGCCGGGCGAGGTCGCGGCCGGCCTGCACGGTCTCCGGGGCGGGCGGGAGCGTGACCGGGCCCCACCGCAGTCCGCCGAGCGCGCCGATCGTCACCGCGACGGCCGTGGACGCCGAGGCGCCGACCAGCAGCGTCACCAGCCCGGCCGGCTCACCGCCGGGCCCGAGGAGGTCGGCGATCCAGACGTAGACGAGCGTCGCGAGCGGCGGGTGCCCGGAGGCGTGCGTCACGAGGGTGTCGGGGGTCATCCCGACGATGCGGTCGGCGAACGTCGTCAGGAAGGGGCCGAGGCCCGGGTAGCGCCGCACCTCGACCAGGTACTCGGTCGGCGTGGTGAGGCGGTCGACGATCCCCGGCCCGTACCCGTCGATCAGGGCGAGGGAGAACGTCCAGGCGGCCGAGGCCACGAACGTGAGCGCGAGCAGCGGGCCCCAGCGCAGGCGGGCGGCGACCGGCGGGCCGACCAGGACCACCACCACCGCCACGAGCACCGCGGCCACCCCGCCGCGGCGGAAGTGCGGCATCCACTCGGCGAGCACGGGCGGCCAGCCGACGAGGATGTCGACCCCGCGGTCGATCGCGTCCCAGCCGTAGAGCGACGCGGCGGCGACGAGGGCGCAGGCCAGGAGCACCGCGACGACGTCGCCCCGGAGCCGCGGACCGCGGCGGGCGGCGGGATCGGGCGCGTCGCCCTGGGGGCGCGTGGGCCCGAGCACGGTGGACATCGACACGGAGAGTACGAAGCGGGCGTGGTGCCGCCGTGAGCAGGCCCCACACGGACGTGTCCCGTCGGCCGACCGGCGCAGCTTCACAGGGCCTTCACGGTCGAGGGAGGAATCGGACCCGCGTGCGCGCGTCCACGGGCGACCTCATAGCGTGACCGCGATGAACGGCCGTGTGGATGTCGTGCTCCCGTGCCTCAACGAGGTCGAGGCGCTCCCCGGCGTGCTGGACGCGCTGCCCGAGGGGTTCGACGCGGTGGTCGCCGACAACGGCTCCACCGACGGCACCCACGAGCTCGCCGCGGCCCGCGGTGCGCTCGTGGTCCACGAGGCCCGCAAGGGCTACGGCGCCGCGGTGCACGCCGGGCTGGAGGCGAGCCGCACCGAGATCGTCGCCACGATCGACGCCGACGGGTCGCTCGACCCCGCGGAGCTCCCGGCGATGGTGCGGCTGCTCGAGGACACCGGGGTCGACATCGTCGTCGGGCGGCGGGTGCCCGCGGCGAAGGGGGTCTGGCCCTGGCACGCGAAGCTCAGCAACCGGGTCCTGTCCGGGCTGATGCGGGCGCGGGGCGTGGGAGTGCGCGACATCGCACCGGTGCGGGTGGCCCGGCGGGCGGCACTGCTCGAGCTCGGGGTTACGGACCGCGCCTTCGGCTACCCGCTGGAGCTGTTGATCCGCGCCGGTGCCGCCGGCTGGACGGTGCGCGAGGTGGACGTGGCCTACCGGCCGCGGGCGGGGGGACGATCGAAGGTGTCGGGTTCGGTGCGTGGGACGTTCCGTGCTGTCCGGGACATGACGAAGGCTCTGGTGCGTGGCCCCCGGACGCGGGTGAACCGGTGACCACCCCGGCTGCGAACGCGCCGACCATGCAGTCCGACCTGGTGGGACCCGAGACGGTCCCGCGCGTGGTGGTGGTCCTGGCCAAGGCGCCGGTACCCGGCCGCGCGAAGACACGCCTGATCACCCCGGGCACCGTGAGCCCCGAGGGCGCCGCGGCGATCGCCGCCGCCGCGCTGCTCGACACGCTCGACGCCGCCGTCGCGACCCCCCGGGCCCGCGTCCTCGTCGCGCTCGAGGGAGACCTCGCCCACGCCGTGCGCGGCGAGGAGATCCGGGCCGCGATCGCGCCCCTGACCGTCGTCGGGCAGCGCGGCGAGTCGCTGGGCGAGCGGATCGAGGCCGCCCACGTCGACGCCGCCGAGGCCTTCCCCGGCGCGGTGAGCGTGCAGATCGGCATGGACACCCCGCAGGTCGACGCCGGCCTGCTCGACGAGGCGCTGCGGGCGGTCGAGGGACGCGCCCAGGCCGCGCTGGGCCTGGCCCTCGACGGCGGCTGGTGGGTCCTCGCCCTGCGGGATCCGCGGCGAGCCGCGATCATCGCCGGGGTCCCTACTTCCCGCGACGACACCGGTCCCCGGACCCTGGACGCCCTGCGAGCCGCCCTCGGCCGCACGGAGGTGGCGGAGCTGGAGCCCCTGTCGGACGTGGACACCGCCGACGACGCCGTCCGCGTGTCCGAACTGGCACCCCACGGTCGTTTCGCCCACGCGGTCGGCGACCTCATCGGAGTCCCCGGAGGTGTGAGTCCGTGACGTCTGTGACCCCGACGGCCCAGTCACCCATGACGCAGCCGTTCGCCGTCGTCGACGCCGCCCGCGAGCGGGCACGCCACGACGGACCCGTGGTCACCGCCACGGTCTTCGACGCCGCGCTCGCCGGCACCAGCCACCGGCTGGTCCGCACCGACGGCGCGGTGATCCCCCTGGCCGTGCAGCGCTGGCAGGACGACGCGGACGACGACGACGGCTGGCTGCTCGAGCGCTGCACCGGAGCGACCCTCGACCTGGGGTGCGGCCCCGGCCGCCTCGTCGTGGCCCTCGCCGACCGCGGCGTCCCGGCCCTCGGCGTCGACGTCTCGCTGCAGGCGATCCACCGCTGCCTCCAGCGGGGCGCGGCCGTGCTGCACCGTGACGCGTTCGAGCGCCTGCCCGGTGAGGGCCGCTGGGAGCACGTGGTGCTCGCCGACGGCAACATCGGCATCGGCGGCGACCCCGTGGCCCTGCTGAGCCGCTGCCGCGACCTGCTCGCCGACGGCGGCACCGTGCTCCTCGAGCTCGAGCCCGGCGCCGGCCTGTGGCAGGGCGCGGCACACCTCGAGCGCGACGACGAGCTCGAGGCACCCGGCGAGCGCCACACCTGGTTCCCGTGGGCCGTGCTCGGCCCCGGGGCCGTCGACGAGGTGGCCTCGGCCGCCGGACTACGGGTCACCGAGCGGCACCTGCCCGCCGACGTGGCCGACGCGGCGGGCCCCACCCGCTGCTTCGTGGTGCTCGCACGGCGCTGACGTCGGACCGCACCGGTCCGGGACCCGGACCGGTATTCACCCGATGACGCGGCTCCCGAGCGTCACCGGCACCTGACGCGGGGCGCCGCCCGCGGTGCCCACCGTCAGGGTCACCACCTGGCCCGGGGCGCTCGACTGGATCGCCGCGACCAGCGCGTTCGCGTCCGCGATCGCACGGTCGTCGACCTTCGTCACGAGGTCGCCCGCCTGCAGGCCGGCGTTGGCGGCCGGGCCGCCCGGGGACACGCTCGCGATCGTCGCGCCGCGCGGCCCGCCGTTGGCCACCTGCACGCCGATGATCGCCTGGGTGGCGCGCCCGCTCTGGATGAGCTCGGTGGCGATGCGGCGGGCCTGGTTCATGGGGATCGCGAACCCGAGGCCGATCGAGCCGCCCTCCTGCCCGGCGCTGCCCGAGGTCACGCTCGCGATCGCGGTGTTGATGCCGACCACCCGGCCGGCCGCGTCGGCGAGCGGGCCGCCGGAGTTGCCGGGGTTGATCGCGGCGTCGGTCTGGATCGCGTCGAGGGTGCTCTCCTGGCCCGCGCCCGAACCGCCGGCGGCCACCGGCCGCTCGAGGGCGGAGACGATGCCGGAGGTCACGGTGCCGGAGAGCCCGAGCGGCGACCCGACGGCCACCACCGCCTGGCCCTGGCGCAGCTGGTCGGAGTCGCCGAGGACGGCGGGGCGCAGGTTCCCGACGCCGCTCGCGCGCACCACGGCGATGTCGGCCGCCGGGGCGGTGCCGACGAGCGTCACGGGCGCCGCGGTCCCGTCGGCGAACACGGCCTGCAGGCCGCTGCCCCGCCCGGCCGCGAGCACGTGGTTGTTGGTCATGATCAGCCCGTCGGCCGAGAGGACCACGCCCGAGCCCTCACCCGACGAGCCCACGATCTGGACCGTGCTGGGCAGCACCGTCGCGGCGATCGCCTCGACCGAGCCCGCGGGCGCCGGCGGCAGCGGGTCGCCCGACGCGACCTCCAGCGAGGTCCCCGAGGTCGACCCCGACGAGAACAACGACCCCGCGATCGCGCCGCCCACCAGGCCCGCCACCAGCGCGAGCACCGCGACCAGCACGAGCCCGGCGCGCCCGACCGACCCGCCGCGCCCCCCGAGCATCCCGCCGCGCCGCTGCTCCGGCGGCGGCGCGCCCCAACCGCCGCCCGTGTCGGCCGGGAACCCGCCGGGCGGGGTGGCGGTCATCGGTCCCGACGAGGGCCCCGGCGCGGCCGACGCGCCCCAGCCGTAGTCGGACTCCGCGGAGCGCGGCGCGGGGTCGCCCTGGGTGCCGAGCGGAGCCCCCGACCAGGAGCGCGGCTGGTCCGACCAGCGCACCCCGGGACCCTGCGGCCCGCCGAGCCCCGGGCGCTCGATCGTCGCCGCGTCGAGGTCGGAGCCCCGACCGCGCTCGCCGTCCGCCCCCGGCCCCGCGTCGGGGCCCGGCTCGCCGTCGGGACGGGACGCGCTCTCGCTCATACGGACAAGCCTCCCCCATCGCCGCGACGGGGGCCCGACGGGGAGGATCGGTGACGATGACGAGCACCGGCACCCCGCCGACCGACGCCGGGGCGAGTCCCGCCGACCGGCCGGAGGGCCCTCCCGCCCCCTCGGGGTGGCACCTCCTGCTGGAGATCCCGCTGCGGCGCCGCGTGGCCATCCTGGTCTCGGTGGGCGCGGGCCTGCTCGTCGCGCTGATCTCCGTCGCGGTGTTCCTCACCGCCTACCGCGCGCTCTACGACCAGCTCGACGAGAGCCTCGTCGAACGCGCCACCGCGGCCTCGTCGAGCGACCTCGCCGACCCGACGCTGCTGCTGCGGGTCGTCTCCTCCGACGCGCTCGCCGCCGGCGACTTCCGGGTGGCGCTCGTCGGCTCGACCGGGCGGGCGCTGTTCATCCAGGGCAACGAGCCGCCCATCGGGCCGCAGGAGTACGCCGTGGCGCGCGGGGAGCCGCAGCCGCCGCGCACCGGCGTCGTCGACGGCGGGGCCTACCGCGTGGTCGCCGTCAGCTCCGGCGAGGGACGGGCGCTCGTCCTCGCCCAGGAGCTGGAACCGACGCGGCGCACCCTGTCCCGGCTCGCGATCGTCCTCGTGGTGGTCGGCGGCATCGGGGTGGTGCTGGCCGCGCTCGTGGGGGTGGCGATCGCCCGCGCCGGGCTCCGACCCGTGGAGCGGCTGATCTCGGCCACCGAGCGGGTGGCGAGCACCGGCGACCTGCAGCCGATCACCGTCACCGGCGGCGACGAGATCGCCCGGCTGACCCGCAGCTTCAACGCCATGCTCGCCGCGCTGGCCAGCTCGATCGACCGGCAGCGGCGCCTCGTGGCCGACGCCGGGCACGAGCTGCGGACCCCGCTCACGTCGCTGCGGACCAACCTCGAGCTGCTGGTCGCCGCCGAGGAGGGCGCCGCGTCGGGGCGCGCCGACGCGCCGCGCCTGTCCGCCCAGGACCGCGCCGAGCTCACCGCCGACCTGCGCGCGCAGATCGACGAGCTCGCCACCCTCGTCGGCGACGTCGTCGAACTGGCCCGCGACGACCCGCCCGAGATCGCCGCCGAGCACCTCGACCTGTCCGAGGTCGTGGAGCGCGCGCTCGACCGGGCGCGGCCGCGGGCCCCCGGCGTCACCTTCGACGCGACGCTCGCGCCCTGCGAGATCGTCGGCGACTCGAGCGCGTTGGAGCGGGCGATCCTGAACCTGCTCGACAACGCGGCCAAGTGGAGCCCGCCGGGCGCGACGGTCTCCGTGGTGCTGCGCGCCGGCGTCGCCCCCGAGCGGCCCGGGACGGCGGTGCTGGAGATCGCCGACGCCGGACCGGGGATCGCGCCCGAGGAGCGCCACCTCGTGTTCGACCGGTTCTTCCGCTCGGTCGACGCCCGGACGATGCCGGGGTCGGGGCTGGGCCTGTCGATCGTCGCGCAGACCGCGGCCCGCCACCACGGCGGCGTCTCGGCGCACGAGGCCCCGACGGGCGGGGCGCTGCTGCGGTTCTGGGTGCCGCGCGCGTAGGTGCGCTGCGCGCCTGTGCGCACTTTCCGGGGCTATAGCCCCGGAAAGTGCTCACGAGCGGAGCACATACCCGACCCCGCGGACCGTGTGGATCAGCCGCGGCTCGCCGTCGGCCTCGGTCTTGCGGCGCAGGTAGCCGATGTAGACCTCGAGGGCGTTGCCGGTGGTCGGGAAGTCGTAGCCCCAGACCTCCTCGAGGATGCGGCTGCGGGTGAGCACCCGGCGCGGGTTCGCGATCAGCAGCTCGAGCAGGCTGAACTCGGTGCGGGTCAGCGTGATGTCGCGGTCGCCCCGCTTCACGTCCCGCGTCACGGGGTCGAGGGACAGGTCGGCGAAGGTCAGCGGCTCGGGGTCGGCGGCACCGGTGTCCCGCTCCTCCTGCGGGCTGCGGCGCAGCAGCGCGCGCAGCCGGGCGAGCAGCTCCTCGAGGGCGAACGGCTTGGCCAGGTAGTCGTCGGCGCCCGCGTCGAGGCCCGCCACCCGGTCGGAGACGGCCTCCCGGGCGGTGAGCACGAGCACGGGGAGGTCGTCCCCCGCGCCCCGGAGCCGACGGCACACCTCCAGCCCGTCGAGGCGCGGCATCATCACGTCGAGCACGAGGGCGTCCGGGCGCTCCGCCTGGATCGAGTCGAGGGCCTGCTGGCCGTCGGTGGCGAGATCGACCTGGTAGCCGTTGAACGCCAGGGACCGGCGCAGCGAGTCGCGCACGGCCTTGTCGTCGTCGACGACGAGAATCCGCATGCGCCCACTATGGGCAGGCGTCCTGAGAACCACCTGAGCTCTGCTCGCTCAGAACTCCACGCGCATGAGCCCGACGACCTCGGCGCGCCAGTCGGCGTAGGCCTGGCCGATCTGGGCGTCGTCGCCCGAGGCGTCCGTTCCCGACGACGGGCCCGTGCCGGTGGCGCGCGCGGCGATCTGCTCGCCGGTCCAGCTCCGGTCGGCGACCCGCACGGTCAGGCGCGCGGGGGCCCGCTCGGCGCGCAGGGCGTGGGCGAGCACGCGCAGCATCGCGGCACGGGCGTCGGCGTCGTCGGGGGCGTCGACGTCGATGTTGGTCTGCCCGCCGACGAGCATCACGTTCGCGTCGGGCGCGAGCGCCGGCAGCACGGTGGCCGCCGCGCGGAACCGCGAGAGCATGCCCTGGGTGAGGAACTGCTCGACCTTGGAGACCACGCTGCCCTCGGTGGGCGTCATCGCCACCGGCAGCTGCACGTAGGCGTCGAAGTTCTGTCCGTCCACGGCCTCGCCGAGCCGGCCGAGGTCGTCCACGACCACCACGTCCGCCCCCGTCGCCTTCACGGCCGAGGTCACCTCGTCGAGCCGCTCGCCGCCACCGGTCACCAGCACCGTCGTCATGCCCGGCACCCTAGTTCGCCCACCCGCGCCGCGGCAGCAGCGGACGCCCGAAGATCGGTTCAGCCGTAGAGATCGACGACCTCGGCGGCGCGTGTCGCCATCAGCGCGCGCACCTCCGGCGGGTCGAGGACCTCCACGCCCGCGCCGAAGCCGAGCAGAATCCCGACCGCCGCCCCGGGCGCGCGGAAGGGCAGCCGGACCACGCCGGCCTCGTCGTCGGGCTCCGGCGGGCCCACCAGCTGCGCCGCGACCACCCGCTCCAGCATCGCCCGCCGGTCGTCGGGGAGACGCACCCGCACGACGACCGCGTCCGGCGCCTCATCGAGGCGGTCGCGCAGCGCGGCCCACGCCTGCGCGAGGTCGCGGTCGTCGGGACGGCGGGCGGGGACACCGGTGGCCCCGACCTCGCGGACGCGGTCGACCCGGAACAGGCGGGGCTCCCCGCGCCGGGCCGCGACCAGGTACCAGGTGCCCGCCTTGCTCACGAGGCCGTACGGGTCGACCGTCGACCAGCCCTCGTCGCGGTAGCGCACCCGCGCCCGCTCGTCGGCCGCGACGGCCCGCTCCAGCGCGGCCAGGACGGCGTCGTCGGGGTCCTCCCCCGTCCGGCGCCAGCCGCGCTGCTCGACGAGGACGGTGCGCCGGGCCCGCACGATGTCGGGGCGCCGCGCCTCCGGGACCGCGGCGAGCAGCTTGCGCGCCGCCGAGGCGAGGTCGCGGCCGAGCGCCCCCGCGCGATCGTCGCCCAGGGCCAGCAGGGCGCGCATCTCGGCGTCGGTCAGGCCCGAGACGTCGGTGCGGAACCCGGGCATGAGCACCACCCCGCCGAGGCGGCCCCGCTCGGCGTACACCGGGACGCCCGCCGCGGAGAGCGCCTCGACGTCGCGCGCGACGGTCCGCGTCGACACCTCGAGCCGGCGGGCGATCTCCGGGGCGGGCAGGCGACCGTGCGCCTGCAGGAGCAGCAGGGTGGCCAGCAGCCGGTCGGAGCGCACTCCCGGGATTCTCCTCCGAATCACGACAGCACGTGTCAGGTATCGCGGCGCACTCTCCCTCGCATGACCACCACCTCCGGTGTCCGCACTGCGGCCATGCTGACGCTGAACGTCACGAACGGGGCATGTACGGACCACGTCCTGCACCCCGACGGCCCGTTCTCCCTCGCCGCCGCCCGCGGGTCGGTGCGGGACTGGCCCCCGCTCTCCCGCTTCGCCGCCGGGCCCGAGGACGACCGGCCCGACGCCCCGCTCGTCCTCGCCACGATCGCCGACGACGACCTCGCCCCGGTCGCGTTCGCGGTGTCACAGGAGCATGCCGACGGGCCGGTCGAGGTCGCGATCGTCGGCACCGGCGATCCCGACCGCGCCCTCGCGCAGATCGCGCGCATCCTCTCGCTCGACCACTCCGGCGCGGGACTCACCGACGTGGCCGGGCGCGACCCGGCCGTCGGCGCCGTGCTCGCCCGCCACCCGGGACGCCGACCGGTCCTCTTCGGGTCGCCCTACGAGGCCGCGGCGTGGGGCGTGATCTCCACGCGCATGAGGGTGCGGCAGGCGGTGACGCTCGTCCGGCGGCTCGCGGCGGAGCACGGGACGCGGCTCGAGGTCGCCGGCCGGACCGTCGACGCGTTCCCGACCCCGGAGGCGCTGCTCGCCCTCGACGAGATACCCGGGCTGCCCGGGGAGAAGGTGCGCCGGCTGCACGCCGTCGCCCGCGCGGCCCTCGACGGCGACCTCGACGCCGCCCGGCTCCGTGCCCTCGGCCCGGTGGGCGCCCGCGCGGCAGTGTGCCGCATCCGCGGTATCGGCGGGTTCTGGGCGTCGCTGATCTGGCTGCGCGCCTGCGGCGTGGTCGACGAGTGGCCCGACGAGCCCCGCGCCACCGCCGCTCTCGCCCGCCTGCACGGCCGCGACCCGGCCGGGTTCCCCGACGCCGGGACCCTCGCGGAGGCCACCGCCCCGCTCGCCCCCTACCGGACGTGGATCGCGTTCCTGCTGCGGATCACGGGCGCCTGAGGGCTCGTCAGTCGGCCAGCCGCTCGGCCGACATCAGGGACACCCCGCCCATCGACGTCGCGACGTCCTCGTCGAGCGGGCGGCGGTAGGCGACGGCGAGATCGCGGGCGCTGACCCGGAGGGTCTTCCAGCCGAGCTCGGCGAGGTGCGCCTCGGGCGTCCGGTCGCGCGGGTCGAGGTAGACGAGGTCGCTGATGTCGACCCCGATCATCTGCCGCATCCGGGCGAAGCCCGGGTCGTCGGCGAAGGCGGAGGCGACCTCGGCGAAGTGCTCGACGGCGATGCGGCTGCCGGGCGCGGACAGGGACTGCACGCGATCGAAGAGCAGCGTCTCGGCCTCCGGGGGCAGGTAGGGCAGCAGGCCCTCGGCGAGCCACGCCGTGGGGACCGCCGGGTCGAAGCCGGCGGCGGTGAGGGCCGCGGGCCAGTCGTCGCGCAGGTCGGCGGTGACCGGGACGCGGTGGACCGTGGCCGTGGCGTCGTGGGCGCCGAGGACCTCGTCCTTGAACCGGAGCACGGCCTCCTGGTCGATCTCGTAGACCGTGACGTCGGCCGGCCAGGGCAGGCGGAAGGCGCGGGCGTCGAGGCCGGCGGCGAGCAGGACGACCTGGCGCACCCCGACCGCCGTGGCCTCGGCGAAGAACTCGTCGAAGAAGCGGGACCGCACGCCCATGTAGGTCGACATGATCGACCACATCTCGTCGGTGTCGGCCTGCGCCGACGCGGTGCCCGGCAGGGCCACGTCCATCCCGGCGTCGTCGACGAAGGCCTGCGCGTAGGGGTCGTCGACGAGCGGATCCTCCCGCCGGCTCTCCACCGCCCGTGCCGCCGCGACGCCGAGCGCCGTGGCGCCGACGCTGGTCGTGATGTCCCACTGGTCGCCATCGGTTCGCATAGCTAACGAATACCCGCCGTACTCGGACGGAAGCGGACAGTGCGTATCAGCTCACACGGTGCCCGTGAGCGCCTGGATCGCGAGACTGCTCGCACCCACGAGCACCCAGAGGGAGGCGCCGAGCAGGAGCGGGCGGCCCCCGGTGCGCCGGAGGTCGGCGACCCGCATCGAGAGCCCGATGCCGGCGAGGGCCGTGGTGATGAGGAACGTGCCGAGCGCGGTGAGCGCCGGGTGCCACGCCTGCGGCACCACGCCGACCGTCGTCAGCACCGAGGCGAGGACGAAGCCGACGAGGAACGGCGGCACGAGACGGAACCAGGACACCCGCTCGCGGGCCCCGTCGTGCCGCGCCGTCCACGACACCAGGACCAGGACGACCGGGATGATCATGAGGCTGCGGGTCAGCTTGACGACGATCGAGTAGGGGCCCGCGTCGCCGCCGTAGGCGTACCCGGCCGCGACCACCGACGACGTGTCGTTGATCGCGGTGCCCGCCCAGAGGCCGAACGCGTGCGGGTCGAGCCCCAGCAGGTGGCCCAGCGGCGGGAACGCGAGGACCGCGACGACGTTGAACACGAAGATCGTCCCGACGGCGTAGGCGACCGTGGAGTCGCGCGCCCGCACCACCGACTGCGTCGCCGCGATCGCCGACGCCCCGCAGATCGCGGTGCCGACGCCGATGAGCAGCGTCGTCGTTCCCTCCACCCGCAGCCACCGCCCGAGCAGCCACGCGCCCCCGAGCGCGACGGCGAGCGTGCCGAGCATGACCGGCAGCGAGGACACCCCCACCGACACCACCCGGCCCAGCGACAGCGTGGCGCCGAGCACGACGATCGAGGTCTGCAGCACCGGACGGGACGCGACGGCGAGCCCCGGACGCCACCGGTCGCCGGGCGCCAGCACGCTCGCGACGAGCACCCCCAGGACGATGCCGAACACCGGGCCCCCGACCACGGGCACCTCCGCGCCCGCCGCCGTGGCGACCCCGGCGACGACGAGCGCCGCCCCGAGCCCCGGCAGCGTGTCCCGCAGCCGCGTCGCCGCGCCCCGGACGACGGTGCCGCCCGCGGTCGACTCGACGAGCATCCTGGACCTCCTCCACGAAATGTCCGTACCTTGGTGTCCGGACATTAGACCGGGCAGGATGGGCGGTCAACGGGGGAGGTGGGCGTCGTGGGACCGAGAGCGTTGACACGCAGCGGCGGGAAGCCGCTGTGGGGGCAGCTGCAGGACGACCTGCTGCGGCGCATCCGGGTGCACGACTTCGACGGCGGCGCCTTCCCCGGCGAGCTGGCCCTGATGGACCAGTACGCGGTCAGCCGCCACACCGTGCGCCAGGCGCTCGCCCAGCTGCGGGCCGACGGGATCGTCGTCGCCGAGCGCGGCCGGGCCCCGCGGATCGGGAGTCCCGGTCCGCCCCCGGGGATCGACCAGCCGGTGGGCGAGGTCTACAGCCTGTTCACCTCGGTCGAGGAGTCGGGCCGGGCGCAGCGCAGCGTCGTGCGCCGCCTCGAGCGGGTGGCCGACGGCGTCGTCGCGAGCCGGCTGGGCCTCGAGGAGTCCACGCCGCTGCTGCTGCTCGAGCGGCTGCGCCTCGCCGACGACGAGCCGCTGGCGTGGGACCGGGTGTGGCTCCCGTTCGCCGACGCCGAGCCCCTCGTGGGGGCCGACCTCACGCACACCGCCCTCTACGCCGAGCTCGCCGCGCGCACCGGCCTGCGCGTCGACGGCGGCCGCGAGCGCATCCACGCCGAGGTGGCCGACGAGGCCGTCGGACCGCTCCTCGACGTCCCCTCCGGCGCCCCGGTCTTCCGCATCGCCCGGCTCGGCACCGCCGCCGAGCGGCCGGTCGAGTGGCGCCAGACCCTGATCCGCGCCGACCGGTTCCACCTCACGGCCGACTTCGGCGCCCGCCCGGCGTCGTGGTCGATCCAACGCGACGACGTCCCTCTGGGAGGCCACCGATGACCGACATCGATCCCGACGAGGCCCGGCGTCGGCTCGACGCCGGCGAGGTCGTCCTCGTCGACGTCCGCGAGCGGCACGAGTGGGCGGCCGGGCACGCCCCGGGCGCCCTGCACCGCCCCCTCGGCGAGCTCGACCCGGCCGAGTTCGCGGGCCGCACCGTCGTGACCACCTGCCGGGGCGGCGGCCGCGGTTCCCGCGCGGCGACCACGCTCGCCGACGCGGGGGTCGACGCCGCGAACCTCGCGGGCGGGCTGCGCGGATGGGCGGAGGCCGGCGGGGCGGTGGTGCGCGACGACGGCACACCCGGCACGCTCGACGCATGAGCGCCACCGAGCAGTCCCTCGCCCGCTGGCACGACATGGTGGAGCGCCGCGACATGGGCGGGCTCCGCGAGATCGTCCATCCCGAGGCGGTCTTCCGCTCCCCCGTCGCGCACACGCCGTACCCCACGGCCGACGCCGTCGTCCTGGCGCTCTCCACGGTGCTCACGGTCTTCGAGGACTTCCGCTACCACCGGACGTTCCTCTCCGGCGACGACGCGGTGCTCGAGTTCAGCGCGACGGTGGGCGGCCGGTCGCTGCGCGGGGTCGACCTGATCCACTTCGACGAGGCCGGGCTGATCACCGAGTTCGAGGTGATGGTCCGCCCGCTGTCGGGTCTGCAGGCCCTCGGGGCCGCGATGGCCGAGCGGATCGGGCCGCAGCTCAGCGCGTACTCGTGAGGGTGACGCCGGCGTGGTGACGACCGTCGGTCGGGTGGCCCGTCGTGCCCCGGGGACGGACACGCGACCCGGTCCCGTGGTCGTCGTGCTCGCCCTGGCCCTGCTGGCGCCGGTGGTGCTGGTCGTCGGGGTGCTCCTCGCGCAGGCGGTGCAGCACGCCGGCGGGTACGACCCGGTCCGCCAGACCGTGAGCACGCTCGCCGGGCGGGGCGCCGACGAGCGCTGGGTCATGACGACGACGCTGTTCCTGCTCGGCCTGATCTACCTGGCGGTGGCGGCCGGGCTCCGGTCGGTGCCGCGGGCCGGCCGGGCGGTGCTCGCGCTCGGGGCGGTCGCGCTGGTCGTGGTCGCGGCCGCCCCGCAGCCGGCCCGGGGGAGCTCGGCGGTGCACATGGCGGCGATGGCCGTCAGCTGCGCCGCCTGCGGGCTCTGGCCGCTGGCCCTCGTCGCCGACCCGCGGTCGCCCGGGCCGCTGCGCCGCCGCTCGCTCGCCGCGGTGCTCGCCGTGGCCCTCCTGGTCGCGTGGCTGTGCGCGCAGGCCTGGACCGACGGCACCTGGCTGGGCGTGGCCGAGCGGGTGGTGATGCTCGGCGAGACCGTGTGGCCGATCCACGTGGCGTACCTGGCGTGGCGGGCCGCGGTGGCGCCGTCACGGCGGCCGGCGCGGCCCGAGCGGGTCACGGTGGCGCTGAGCTGCCTCGGGCTGCCGGTGTTCCTGGCCGGCCTCCTCGCCGCCCAGGCCGCCCAGCCCTCGCTCGACCCGCTCTCGTTCTCGCTCAGCGCGCTCGCGAGCCTCGCGGCCACCGACCGCTGGATCCTGACGACCACGCTGATCGTCGTCGGGGCCCTCAACGTCCTCGTCGCGCTCGGGCTGCGGCGCGTCCCGGCCGCGGGCCGGGTGCTCCTGGGCTCCGGCGGCGCGTTCCTCGTGGTCACGGCCCTGTTCCCCCAGCCGGTGCACGGGGTCGACCCGGTCCACATGGTGGTCGGCGGCCTCGCCTGGTTCGGCTTCGGGAGCTGGCCGCTGGCGCTCGTCGCCTCCCGCACGACGACGCCGCGGGTCCGGGCGGCCTCGGCGGCGGTCGTCGGGCTGGTCGCGGTGCTCGTGGGCTGGTTCGTGTGGGAGATGGTCACGAGCGGCTCCTGGTACGGCGTCTCGCAGCGGGCCGCCTTCGTCGCGATGTGCGTCTGGCCCGTGGTGATGGCCGTCCACGGGGCCCGGCGGAGTGGGGCCACTCACGACTCCCCCGGAGCCGACCGCCCCGTAGTCTGACTCGGTGGCGCACAACAGGTCCCACGCCAGGGGCGTGCTGCCGAGGGAGGCGGGACGGTGACGATCACCCACGAGCAGGCAACCATCGCCGATCCCGCGCGGGTCGCCGCCGTCCGCGCGACCGGCCTGCTCGACACCGAGCCCGAGGAGGCCTTCGACCGGCTGACGCGCCTGGCCGCGGACGTCGTCGGGGTGCCGATGGTGTTCGTGACGCTCGTCGACGACCGCCGCTCGTACTGGAAGAGCACGGCCGGCTTCGACGCGGGATCACCGGCCGAGCGCCAGAACGCCGTCGAGGACTCGTTCTGCCAGTTCGTGGTGGCCGCGGGCGACGAGCAGACGATCGGCGACACCCACGCCGACGACCGCACCCGCGACATGGCCGCGGTCGAGGTCCTCGACATCGCCGCCTGGGTCGGTCTGCCGATCGCGGCGAAGGACGGCGAGGTCCTCGGGACCTTCTGCGCGATGGACACCCGCCCGCGGCGCTGGAGCGACCGCGACCTCGAGGTCCTCCGGACGATGGCCCAGGCGGTGGCCGGGGAGATCGCGCTGCGGGTGGCGCTGCGCGACACGCAGGAGGCGCAGGCCGAGGCCGAGCGCCACGCGCTGCTCGCCGTGGCCAAGGCGGCCGAGGCCACGGAACTGGCGACCACGCTGCAGCAGAGCCTGCTGCCCACCGAGCTCCCCCGCGTCCCCGGCATGGAGGTCGCGGCGCGGTACTGCCCGGGCGGGCGGGGCGCGGAGGTGCTCGGCGACTTCTACGACCTCTTCCCCGTGCCCGGCGGGTGGGGTGTGGTGATCGGCGACGTCTGCGGCAAGGGCCCGTGGGCGGCGCGCACCACGGCGCTGGCCCGCTCCACGGTGCGCGCGGTGGCGCACACCGAGAGCCGCCCCGAGGCCGTGCTCACCGCGCTCAACGAGGTGCTGCACGTGTGGTTCGGCGGCCACCGCAGCTTCGTCACCGCCGTCTACGCGACGTTCGTCCCGTCGGGGTCGGGCCTCGACGTGGTCGTCGTGAACGGCGGGCACCCGCCGACGTTCGTCCTGGACCACGACGGCGGCGTCCGGGGTCTGCCCGAGGGCGGGCGACCGCTGGGCCTGTTCCCCGACGCGCACGTCACCCGCGAGGAGCTCCACCTCGGGCCCGGCGACGGCCTCGTCCTCTACACCGACGGCGTCACCGAGGCGCGGGTGCGCGGCGGCGAGCAGTTCGAGCTGGACGGCGTCGCCCGCACCCTCGCCGCGCTCGCCCCGGGCGCCGGCGCCGAGGCCGTGGCCGACGCCCTCTGCGACGCGGCCATCGCGCACGCCGACGGGACGGTGCCCGACGACACCGCGGTGGTCGTCGTGAAGCGCGTCGCCGACTAGCCCCAACGGCGTCGGGCCCTCCCCCGTCGTCAGCGGGCGGCGCGGCGCATCGTCAGGGCCAGCCCCAGGTCCGCACCGCCGCGGAAGATGAAGCCCAACGCGATGAACAGGGCGAGCACGCCGATCGCCGTGCCCGGCGAGAACAGGAGGGCCAGCGCGGCGAGGGCACTGATCACCCCTAGCGTGATGTTCCAGCCGCGGTGCTCGCGGGACGCCGCAGCGGCCAGGAAGTCGTTCACCGCGGTGATCACGAACCAGAGGATGAGCCCCCAGACCATCACCAGGATGCCGCCCCCGGGATTGAAGACGACGAGGATGCCGGCGACGAGGGCGAGCACACCGAACGCGGCGAGCCACCCCCGACCGGTCGATCCCGGTCCGGCCCGCAGCGCGAGCGCCACCTCGACGACACCCTGGACGACGAGACCGATGCCCAGGAAGATCGCCGCGCTGAGGATCGTCAGCCCGGGGAAGAAGAGGGCGATGACGCCGACGACGATGCCCAGGACGCCCGAGACGGCGAGTCCGCCCCACTGGTCGGGGGTCCGCGGTGCGAAGGCGGTACGGCCGGCTGATCGAGTGGTCATGGCTGATCCGTTCCTGGAACCGCTCGCGGTTCCTGATGGGTGGACGTTCCGCCGCCGGTGCGGCGCCGGTCGTGCGGCCCCTCGTCGTCGGGCACCGAGGGGGTGGACGCCGTCGCCGACGTGGCAGCGGTACGGCGTTCGAGGGCGGCCCGCGTGATCCACGCGGCCGCGGTGGCGAGGACGGCGGCCGGCAGCGCGTCCAGCCCGTTGCCGCCGACGAGGATCGCGGCGAAGATCAACGAGCCGAAGACCAGGCCCGTGCTCGCCGCGGTGCCGGCCGCGACGCCGACGGCGACCGCCCACGTCGGCGAGGCGCCGAACACGATCACGGCGACGGTCGCGATCCCGATGCCGAGGAAGATCGCCGGGAAGACCGGCCCTCCCCGGAAGCCGCAGCTCAGGCACACGGCGTAGCCCAGGGCCTTCGTCGCCACGACGACGAGGAGCAGCAGGACGGACTCCTGGGCGACGAGCTGCGGGATCGCGGCCTGCCCCGAGAAGAGGACGGCCTCGGCGGACCCGGTCAGCAGGCTCGAGCCCTGGGCGAGGAGCCCGACCGCGGCACCGCCGGCGAGGAGCAGGCCCAGGACCGGGGCGCGCCGGCCCGGTGGGCCCCGGCGGGCGGTGCGCACGGCGAGCCGCCGGACCGCGGCCACCAGCAGCGCGGCCCCGACACCGACGACCACGGCCAGAGCGAGATCGGCGACGTGGGTGCCGACGTAGGGCGGGAGGTCACCGACCGCGAGTCCGGGGCGGTCGAGGCCGGCCCACTCGCCGAGGCCCGTGAAGAGCACGTAGCCGACCGCCGCTGCCACCAGTCCGGGGAGGAGGGCCGCGAGGAGGGCGACCCCGGCGGCGCCACCACCGAGGACGCTCGCCTCGAGCAGCAGCATGCCGGCGACGAGGGGGCTGCCGAACAGGGCCGAGATCGCGGAGAACGATCCGGCGGTGGCCATGACGCCGGTGGCGCGCGGACCGGTGCGGACGATGCGGGTCAGGACCACCCCGACGACCGAGCCCAGCGCGATCAGTGGTGCCTCCGGCCCCAGGATCCCGCCGAAGGCGAGGGTGCCCAGGGCGGCGAGTGCGATCCCGGGGGCGTGCTGCCAGGGGGTCGGTGCGACGACGATCCCGTCGAGGGGCTCGTGGCCCCCGTCGCCGGGCAGGAGCAGTCGGGCCGCCCCGACGATCGCCGCGCCGACCACGGGGAGGACGACCACCAGGTACCACGGCGGACCGTCGTGCCCGAGCGCGCGCGGCAGGTCGGTCCAGAGCCACACCTCGCACTGGTGCACGAGGGCGATGAACACCGCGGCCAGGAGAGCGGCGGGGACACCGACGACGGCGCCGAGTCCGGCCAGACCGACCAGGTCGCGGGCGGACGGCGCCCCGGGCAACGACATCCGGATCACCCCCACGGTCCGTGCGCCGAACGGGTGGCGACCGGCCCAGGTGTGACTACTGTGAGGTGAGCAGTGGAGCACGACATCCTGGTCGTCACAAGCGACGTCAGCCGGATGCGCTGCAGTCGATCACTCTTGGCCACCGCGCAGCGCAGGAGTTGCGCCCATCAGGGCTACGGCCGCTCGGCCAGCTCCGCACCCAGCACGGCCGAGAGGACCAGGAGCAGCCCGAGGACCACCAGCCACGAGAGGAGGGCGACGGCGACGCCGAGCAGGCCGTACCGGGACGCCTCGCGCGACAGGGCGGCCGGGAGGTACGTGGCCGAGACCGCGACCACCACGGCCTGCCCGACCCCGGTGAGGGCGGCCCCGGGCAGCAGGGCCCGCCACGCGATGCGGCCGCCGAGCAGCACGCTCTGGACCGGCCACCACAGCAGGGTCGCGGCGACGGCGTGGACGACCAGTTCGACCGCGAGGTGTCCGTCGAGCACCGCGGACGCGGAGCCGACCAGGGCCAGGGCGATCAGGCCGACGCCGAGGACCCCGGCGGCGGCCAGGCCGTGCACCCAGCCCCGCAGCCCGGTGCGCGGGAGCCGGTACGCCGACACGTAGGTGCGCTGCAGCGCCCGGGTGAAGCCCAGGACGGCCATGACGAGCAGCACCCCACCGAGAACGGTGGTCGCATCGGCGCCGGGCGGCTCGCGGACCAGGAGGGACAGGGCCGCCGCCGCGTCCGTGGGCAGGCCCGCCCCGTCCACGACCGCCGCTCCCGTCGACTCGCGGACCCCGGCGGGCAGGAGGGCCGAGACGACCACGATCAGCGGCACCAGGGCGACGAACGCCTGGGCCGAGAGCGCCAGGGCGCGGTCGTACCCGTCGATCGCCCTCATGCGTCGCAGGACGCGCAGGACCAGAGCGCCCTCGTGCCGGGCGACCACGGCGGCGAGGCCACGTCCGGAGTCCGGGTCGGCGCGCCGCACGGCTCTCGACCACCGCATGCGCCTCGCTCCGGGGTCGACCAGCGCCGACCAGGTTCGTCACTCCAGGTGATGCTCTCCGACAGAGTCCCGGTCACCGTCACAGAGAAGCACCGGAAACGCCCCGCTCCCGCCGGAAATGTACTCCAACCGCAACCCTGTGAGCGGGGTCACGGAACTCAGCGTGACAGTACGGTGCAGCGATGAGCAGCCCCGCCAACGGTGCCGCGCCGGCCGACGGACCGGCCGAGATCGCGCGCGTCGGCGCCGGGGAGACACTCCCCGGTGCGCGGAACGGTGCGGCTCCACCGGGGGGTGGGTTCCCGCGCGGCCTGACGTTGCTGCTCGGGGTCGCGGCCGCGGTCATCGTGGTCGCGGGCATGCGGGCCACGGCGTGGCTCATCGGCCCACTCTTCCTGGCCCTGATCATCGTGATCGCCGCCCACCCGGTGCAGGGCTGGCTGCGACGCCGGGGCTGGCCGGTCTGGGCCGCCACCCTCGCGCTCATCCTGGTCGTCTACGCCGCCCTCCTGGCCCTGGCGGTGGTCCTCCTGGTCTCGGTCGGCCAGCTCGCGACGGTTCTCCCGCAGTACGGCGCCCAGTTCGACGCCCTCCTCGTGTCGGTGCAGCAGACCCTGGTCGGCCTCGGGGTCGGACCCGAGCAGATCCGGGCCGCCACGGCCGGCATCAGCGTCGGCTCGGTGGTCGGTGCCGTCGGCGGCATCGTCTCCGGACTGTCGGGCCTGCTCAGCGTCGTCGTCCTGATCCTCGCCCTGCTGCTGTTCTTCATCGCCGACGCCGCCACCTTCGGGGACCGCCTCGACAGCATCGCCGCGGACCGCCCGCACATCGTCGGAGCGCTCGAGAGCTTCGCGCGCGGGACCCGCAGCTACCTGGTCGTGACGGCCGTGTTCGGCGCGATCGTCGCCGTGCTCGACGTCGCCGCCCTCGCCGTCATCGGCGTGCCGCTCGCGGTGCTCTGGGGGGTGCTCGCCTTCATCACCAACTTCATCCCGAACATCGGCTTCGTCTTCGGGCTCGTCCCGCCCGCCATCCTCGCCCTGCTGAGCGGGGGCTGGCCGATGTTCGTCACCGTCGTCGTCGTGTACTGCCTGCTGAACGTCGTGATCCAGTCGCTGATCCAGCCCCGGTACACGGGCAAGTCCGTGGGACTCTCGGCCACGGTCACCTTCGTGACCCTGCTGTTCTGGGCCTGGGTGCTCGGGCCGCTCGGCGCCCTGCTGGCCCTGCCGATGACGCTGCTGGCCAAGGCCCTGCTCGTCGACATCGACCCGCGCGCGCGGTGGGCGGAGGCCCTGCTCCGGACCGACGCGAAGGAGGCCGCGACCACGCCCGCCCCGGGGGACACCGCGGTCCCCGTGCTCCCCTAGCCGTCCATGGCGCGCGAGGACCCTCGCGGACCGACACGGCTCCGGGTGGGCGCGACCCTCACGAGGGCGCTCGCGGACGCCGTCCTCATCGTCGTCCTCTACTACCTCCTCCCCCTGACGACGACGGTCGACCTCGGCACCCTCGTCACCCTGGTCCTCGGGCTCGTGACCCTGACCGCGCTCGTCGGGTGGCAGATCCGGGCGATCGCCCGCTCCCCGTATCCCACGCTGCGCGCCGTGGAGACGCTCGCCGTGGTCGTCCCGGCCTTCCTGGTCCTGTTCGCCGCGACGTACACGCTGCTCGCCCAGGCCCACCCGGCCGCGTTCACCCAGCCGATCTCCCGCACCGACGCGCTCTACTTCACCGTCACCGTGTTCGCCACGGTCGGCTTCGGGGACATCTCCGCGACGTCGACGGCCGCCCGTGCCGTGGTCACCCTGCAGATGGTCGCCGACCTGCTGCTGCTCGGGATCGTCCTGCGCGCGATCCTCGACGCCGTGCAGCGCGGTCACGGACGCCTCGCGGCGCAGCAGCGGAAGTGAGTTCGCGACCGGCGATGAGTCCTCGGTCTCCGCCCGGTCCTACCGGTGTGCCCCTCTCCCCCCGCCTCGCCGCGATCGTCGACGCCCTCCCGCTGGCGCCCTCGTCCCGCGTGCTCGAGATCGGCTGCGGCGCGGGCGCCGCCGCCCGCGCGGTGGCGCGCCGGGTCCGCCACGTCCACGCCATCGACCGGTCGCCCGCCGCGATCCGCGCCCTCACGACGGCCGGCGCCGCCGAGATCGCCGCGGGCCGACTGTCGGTGCAGTGTGTGGCCGTCGAGGACTTCGTGTCCGGTCCCGACGACGAGCCCTTCGACCTGGCCTTCGCGGTGCGGGTGGGTGCGCTGGACGGGCGGCACCCGCGGCTCGAGGGTCGGGCGCTCGCGGCGGTGCGGGCGGCGCTGCGGCCGGGCGGACGGCTCGTCGTGGACGGCGTCGAGCGGGTGCTCGATGCTGCGGCGGGAGACGCCGACCGGTACTGAGCACCCGCTCGTTCAGGTCTCGGCCGAACCGATCAGGTCCTGCACCCGCCGGTCGAGCCGGGCGAGGGCCTCCGGGTCGCCCTCCCGGCGACCGGCCAGGCCGGTCACCGCTTCCGCCAGCACGCCGTCCGCAGCCGGCTGCGCCGACCACGACCGACCGAGGACCGCGGCCTCGAACAGGTCCTGGGCGGGATGGACCGGCACCGCGTAGAGACGAGCGAGGTCGCGGGAGAGCGCCCGCACCGTCTCGGCGTCCTCCTCATCCGTCGCGCCCCCGAACATCGAGCCGGATCGGTGCCGGAGCAGGCGACGCAGTGGTGCCACGTCGTGGAACCGGCCGGCAGACAGCACGAAGAGGACGAGCGGATAGCCGTGCTCGCCCCGCCAGCCCACGCTGTGTTCGACGACGTGTCCCCAGAGCCCGACACAGCCCAGAACGGTTCCGACGCCGTCCTGTGCGTTCGGCAGGAGGCCGAGCCCGGCCGAGGCGTACAGACCGCAGCGGCACTCCGACGACGGGCACGGTGTGCAGCCCGAACGGCAGGTCGCCGAGGTCGGGCTGCGGTGGGCCCATGGCAGCGGACGCACCGGAGACACGAGCTGCGGGCCGCGCTCGCCGTCGAGGACGTTCCAGATCCGCCACCCCGCGACCGGTTCGGCGAGGTCCGGGGCGAGGGTCACGCGTCGGTCAGGTCGGCCTGCCGTCGAGCCGCGGCACGTGGGGTGGGCGAGGTGGGTGACGGCGGCAGTTCGGCGGCCCGAGCCGGTCGGTCGCCGTCGGGGACGGGGCTGACGATCGGCTCGACGACGAGCGTCCGTACTGGCTCACCGATGTTCACGAGGCTGCCCTCCACGCGGCGGCCGACCCCACGGGGACTCCGCCAGTTGTCACTCGAATGGGTGAACAAAACTGTACCCCCATCTTGTGTCACAGGTCACGTGCCCGCCCATGGTCATCGCGGGCGGGCGCCGGACGAGGACCCGGAGGACGGCCGGGCGCTACGCTGACCCCGGGCCCCCGTAGCTCAGGGGATAGAGCACCGCTCTCCTAAAGCGGGTGCCGCAGGTTCGAATCCTGCCGGGGGCGCCAGGTCCGTCGCGGCGGACTCATCCCGCCCGACGACTCTCGGCCGCGGCCTTCAGACCCGCCGCCTCGAGCTCGACGTAGCGCCGCGAGAGACTCCCGAGGAGCAGCCCGACGACCGGAGCCAGGGGCCCGCTCTGGTCGAGGGTCAGGACGATCCTGCTGGTGCCATGGTCGCGGGCGTACACCTCGTGGCCCCCGACGGTCGTCACGGCGGCGTTGGCGACCGCCCAGCTGAACGAGCGGCCGGGCTCCAGCTCGGTCACCGTCCACACCTGCGTGGGCAGTCGCGGCTGCCGGACCCGGGCCCGTCGCCCGAGCGCGACCTCCCCGTCGAGCAGGTCGACCGAGGTCATCGAGGCCGTCCACCGGGGCCACGAGACGACGTCGACGACCACGTCCCAGAGCACCTCCGGCGGCGCGTCGACCTCGCGTTCCACCACGATCCAAGCCATGTACCAGATGGTACAACGAGGACCGGGCCTACGGTCGGGAATCGTGACGTCGTCCGCGCGTGACCGGCTGCTCGAGGCCGCCGTGGCGCACTTCGCCGAGAACGGTCTCCGCGACCAGAGCCTGCGCGCCATCGCGACCGCCATCGGCAGCAGTCACCGGATGCTGATCTACCACTTCGGCTCGCGAGAGGGCCTGCTCGCGGACGTCGTCGGGGTCTGCGAGGCCCAGCAGCGCGAGCTCCTCGGGGAGGTCGCGAGCGCGATCGCCGCGGGCGACGACCCGCACACCCTGCTGATGGCGTTCTGGCACCGCGTGCTCGACGCCGGGCTGCGGTTCGGCCCGCTGTTCTTCGAGCTCTCGGTGCACGCGATGCGCGACGAGCCGCACGCCCGGTCGTTCCGGGTCTCCCTGGTCGAGCCGTGGCTCGAGGTGCTGACGCCGCTGCTCGCGCGGCTGGGGGACGACGGTCCGGAGGCGGCGGCCCGCGGACGTCTCGGGCTCGCCGTCACGCGGGGGTTGATCCACGACGCGCTGGTCACCGGCGACACCGAGGCCGCGACCGCCGCGATGGAGGACTTCCTCGACGTCGTCGTCGCCCGTCCGGGCGGTGAACCGCTGCCCCCGTGACCGAGGACGTCGGATCCTCCGCCCGCCGGGTCACGGCTCCGGCTCGATCAGGTCGAGCAGGATCCGCTGCAGCTCGACGCGGTCGCGGTCCGGGATGCGGCCCAGTCGGCGGTCGAACTCGGCCGCGAGCGCCGCGAGCGCCCGGTCCCGCGCCGACTCGCCCTCGACGGTCAGGACGAGCCGGTGGCGACGCAGGTCGGCCTCGTCGATCTCCCGACGGAGGAATCCCTTCGCCACCAGGTTGCGCACGTACACGGTCATGCTCGGCTTCGGGATCACGAGCCTCGCCGCCAGCTCGGCCGGGTACGGCGACGCCGCCACCTCGGCGAGCACGAAGAACTCCTTCGTCTCGAGGGAGAGCTCGGCCAGCTCGGCACTGCAGGCCTCGAGCACGACCGTCAGCAGGCGGTGGTTCAGCGACCACAGCTGCGCGGCGTCGATCGGCACCGCAACCCCCTCCTCGTCGTTCAGTATCATACCAGTACGAACATGTACTATCCGCTCCGAGGAGTTGCCGTCCCGTGGCTCCCGGCCGGCCGTACTCGAGAGGACGAGCCCAGGTGCTCCAGCACATCACGATCCCGCGCGGGCCGATCGAACTCGCCGCCGACCTGTACCTGCCCGACGACGTCGGCGACGAGCCGGTGCGCGCCGTGGTGCTCTCCACCCCCGGCAGCAGCGTGAAGGAGCAGATCGGGGCGAACTACGCCTCGCGCCTCGCGGCGAGGGGTATCGCGGCCCTCGTGTTCGACCCCGCCCACCAGGGTCGGAGCGGCGGTGAGCCCCGGGACCTCGAGGACCCCTACCGGCGCGGCGAGGACATCTCCTACGCCATCGACGCGCTGAGCACGGTCCACCCCGTCGATCCGGAACGCATCGGCGTTCTCGGCATCTGCGCCGGCGGTGGGTACGCGGTCCACACGGCCCGGACGGACCACCGCATCAGGGCCGTCGGGACGGTGGTGCCCGGCGACATCGGGACCTCGTTCCGCAGCTTCCCGCCGGACGGCCCGGTGGCCGCGCTCGACGCCCTGGCCGACCAGCGGCTCGACGAGGTCCGCGCCGGAGCGCTGTCGCGGTCACCGTGGTTGCCGGACACTCCGGAGGAGGCGACGGACGCGGGGATCGACGACGTCGACACCCTCCAGGCGATCACGTACTACCGCACCGGGCGGGGCGGCAGCGAGCACTCGACGAACCGTCGTCTCTCCCGCGGCGACCCGCTCCTCCTCGGGTACGACGCCTACCACCTGGTGGACCCGCTGATGACCCAGCCGTTGCAGGTCGTCCTCGCGGGTCGGGCCGGGTCGACGGGCTCGTACGAGTCGGGGATGCGGCTGTGGGGCCTGGCACCGCGACCGGTCGACCTCATGGTCGTCGAGGGCGCCGGCCACTACGAGATGTACGACGTCCCCGAGTACGTCGACGCCGCGGTGGCCCGGCTCGTGGAGTTCTACCGCGACCACCTGTGACCACCGGACGTCATCCGGTCGCCGCGTCCGACTCCTCGTCGTCGGCCTTCTCGGCACGCGCGGCCCGCACCCGGACGACGCCGGACTCCAGGTCGAGCCCGACCACGCGGCCGCGCTCACCGTTCTCGTCGGAGTCCTCGACCCCCTCGAGCTTGGGAGCGCGGAAGATGCCACCGAACGCCGTCATGCCGCCAGGATAGGAGCGCCGACGTCGGTCGACGTCAGGTCGCGACGACGCGGACGAGCCGCCCCGGTCACGCGCCGCGGGAGTCCGGCCGCAGGCTCCCCACCACCAGGTCCAGGAGCCGCTCCGCCTGCTCCCGGCCGGCGTCCCCGGCCGGGGTCCGCCAGACCGCGCCCATGAGCAGCAGGACGTCGTCCGGGTCGAGGCCCGGACGCAGACTCCCGTCGACCTCCCCCGCCGCGAGGAGCGTGCGGATCGCCTCGACGACCGGTCCGTACGCCTCGGCCGTTGCGGCGTCGTGGTTGGCGGGAGTGAGGGCCTCGCCAAGCCCGTGCTTGAGCCGGATCAGGCCCGCGAGCAGCGCGAACCAGGACCGCAGCGCGGCCGGGGGCGGCTCGGCGGCCAGCAGCCCGGGCACCCGGTCGACCAGGTGCTGCACCTCCGCCCGGTAGACGGCCAGCACCAGCGCCTCGCGGTTCGGGAAGTGGCGGTAGAGCGTCCCCGCCCCGATCCCGGCGCGCTTCGCGACCGAGTTCAGCGACGCCTCGCCGTCCTCGGCGAGCGCCGCCGCCGCGACCTCGAGGATCCGCGCCCGGTTCTGCCGCGCGTCCGCGCGCTCCGTCGGGCGTCGCTCGGGCATGTCCCTCCTCTCGACCAAACGGAGAGTTCTCCGGTAACGTCCTCGTCGCAGCGGAGAATTCTCCGCTTCATCCGACCACGAGCCCCGGAGGCCCGGCAATGGACTACGTGAAACTCGGCTCGACGGGCCTCGACGTCTCGCCGATCGCGATCGGGGCGATGAGCTACGGCGAGCCCGACCGTGGACACCCGGTGTGGTCCCTCGGCGAGCAGGCGGCCCGGCCGCTGATCGAGCACGCCCTCGCCGCGGGGATCAACTTCTTCGACACCGCGAACATGTACTCGAACGGCTCCAGCGAGGAGATCCTCGGCCGGGCCCTCCGCGACTTCGCCGACCGCGACGCGGTCGTCATCGCGACCAAGCTGCGCCACCCGATGCGGCCCGGCCCCAACGGTCGGGGCCTGTCGCGCAAGGCGGTCATGACCGAGGTCGACCACAGCCTCACCCGGCTCGGGACCGACTACATCGACCTCTACCAGGTGCACCGCAACGACCACGGGACACCGCTGGAGGAGACGCTCGAAGCCCTCGACGACCTCGTCCGGGCGGGCAAGGTGCGCTACCTCGGGGCGTCGTCGATGCACGCCTGGGAGTTCGCCAAGGCGCTGCACCTGCAGGAGCGCCACGGCTGGGCCCGGTTCGTGTCGATGCAGGACCACTACAACCTGCTCGCCCGCGAGGAGGAGCGAGAGATGATCCCCCTGTGCCTGGACGAGGGTGTCGGCACCGTCGTCTGGAGCCCGCTGGCCCGCGGTCGCCTCGCCCGCGCGTGGGACGACGCCCGGTCCACCGCGCGGGCCGAGACCGACGGCGACTACGCCGACCTGCTCTACTCCCCCGCCACCCGGGACGCCGACCGCGGGATCGTCGACGCGGTCGGCTCGGTCGCACACCGCCACGGCGTGAGCCGGGCCCAGATCGCCCTGGCGTGGCTGCGCCGACAGCCCGTCGTCACCGCTCCGCTGGTCGGCGCCGGCAGCATCGAGCAGATCGACTCCGCCGTCGCGTCCCTGCAGGTCGAGCTCACCGACGACGACGTCCGCGCCCTCGAGACCCCCTACACGCCCCGCCACGACTTCCAGGGCGTCTCCGACGAGGCGGAACTGGAGGCCGTCCGCGCCCGGGTCCCGGGGATGGCACTGGCCTGACCGACGACTGCTTGCCCGGTGGCCCGGCGACTGTTCTGATCCCCGGACGTGGGCCTCCCCGCTGCCGCTGCCGACCCGCGATCGACCCGGACCGCGCCGGGCCTCGCGATAGCCCTGCTCTCCGGGCTCTCGTTCGGACTGGCCGGGCCGTTCGCCGCGTCCCTGCTCGCCACCGGGTGGTCGCCCCTCGCGGTGGCGCTCGCCCGGCTCGCGGGCACCGCGGTCCTGCTCGCCGTGCCGCTCGCGGTCGTCGTGGCCCGCGGGTGGCGGCCGCGCCCCGGTCACCTGCGCGCCGTCGCCGTCTACGGCGTCGTTCCCCTGGCCGGGGCCCAGGTCTGCTATTTCGGCGCGGTCGAGCGGCTCTCGGTCGGCGTCGCGCTGCTGATCGAGTACACCGCCCCGGTGCTGCTGCTCGGCTGGATCTGGGCGCGGACGGCGGCACGTCCCCGGCCGGCGACGCTGCTGGGCGCGGCGCTGGCGGTCGTCGGGCTGGTGCTCGTCCTGGACGTCGCGCGGGGCGCGGCCGTCGACGTCGTCGGGGTGGCGTGGGGGCTGGCGGCCGCGGTCTGCCTCGCGGCCTACTTCCAGCTCTCGGCCGCCGCCGGCCACGGCGACGACGACGAGGGCGGGCCGACGGCGATCGTGCTCGTCGCCGGCGGGACGGTCGTGGGCAGCGCGGTGGTGGTGCTCGTCGGGCTCGTGGGCCTGCTGCCCCTGACGGCGACGAGCGCGGCGATCGACCTCGGCGGGTGGAGCGCCCCGTGGTGGGTGGGAGCCGCGCTGGTCGCCGGGGTGTCGACGACGCTGGCCTACCTCACCGGCATCGCGGCCGTGGGGCGGCTCGGGTCGCAACTGGCCTCGTTCGTCGGGCTGAGCGAGGTGCTCTTCGCCGTGCTCGGCGCCTGGTGGCTGGTCGCGCAACGCCCGGCCCCCACGCAGGTCGCGGGCGGGGTGCTCATCGTCGCCGCGGTCGCCCTCATCCGCTGGGCCGAGCCCGGGTGAGGCTCCGCCTGTGTGCGTGCGTTTCCGTGCCTGAGCACGGAAACGCACGCACGAGAGCGCAGGTCTAACGCTTCCGGCACGCGTCGTAGATCGCCTTGTACTGCTCGTCGGTGATGCGGCCGTCGCTGTGCGCCGCGTCCATCGTCCGCACCCAGCCCCCCTCCGGGAACGGCTCCGTGTCGGCGACGCTCGTCCGGGCCGGCGTCGCGTCGGGCCATTCGTGCTCCGCCAGCGCCGCGACGGTCTCGTCGAGCGTCACCGTCCCCGCCTCGAGCGCCAGCAACCACCGGTCGGCCACCGAATCTCCCGGCTGCCACGATCCCGTCATCCGACCCTCCATCGTGAGCCCCGCCACATCGTCGTCGCCGAGACTAGGGCGCCCGCACCCGCGCCGCCTCCCGCGTCAGGTGATCGCGCTCCGGGACGCTCGGCGCGACCGCGGCGGCCTCGGCGTACAGCTCGGCCGCGCGGGCGCGGTCCCCGGCGCGTTCGTGCAGGTGGGCGGCGGCGGCGGCGTGACGGGGGACGCCGGGGTCGACCCCGGCGAGCGCCGCCAGCCCGGCCTGCGGTCCGTCCGCCTCCCCCACGGCGACGGCGCGGTTGAGCCGCACCACCGGGCTGTCGGTGAGCGCCAGGAGCTCGTCGTACCACTCGACGATCTGCGGCCAGTCGGTCTCGGCCGTCGAGGGGGCGTCGGCGTGCAGCGCGGCGATCGCGGCCTGCGCCTGGTACTCGCCGAGCCGGTCGCGACCCAGCGCGGCCTGCAGCACCGCCACCCCCTCGGTGATCATCGCAGTGTCCCAGCGCGACCGGTCCTGCGCGGCGAGCGGCACCAGCCGCCCGCCGGCGCGGGTGCGGGACGCGCGGCGCGCGTGGTGCAGGAGCATCAGCGCGAGCAGGCCCGCGGCCTCGGGGTCGTCGGTCATCCCGACGACGTGGCGGGCGAGCCGGACCGCCTCCGCGGCCAGGTCGAGCTCGCCGCCGTAGCCCTCGTTGAACACCAGGTACAGCACCCGCAGCACCGTGGCGAGGTCGCCGGGCCGGTCGAGCGGCAGGCCCTCGAGCCGCCGCTTGGCCCGGCTGATCCGTTGCGCCATCGTCGCCTCGGGGACGAGGTACGCGGCCGCGATCTGCCTCGTCGTCAGGCCCCCCACCGCCCGCAGCGTCAGCGCGACGGCCGACGCCGGCGGCAGCGTCGGGTGGGCGCACAGGAAGTAGAGCCGCAGCGTGTCGTCGGCGCCCGTGACGGTCCCGGCGGGCGGCTCGAGGTCGACGGCGAGCTCCCGGTCGCGCCGCGACGCCTCGGCCCGGGCGCCGTCGAGGAACCGCCGCCACGCCACGGCCACCAGCCACGCCTTCTCGTCACGCGGCGGGTCGTCGGGCCACGCGTCGAGCGCCCGGATCAGCGCCTCCTGCACGGCGTCCTCGGCCGACGCGAAATCCGCGCCGCGCCGGACGAGGACGCCGATCACCGCGGGAACGAGGTCCCGCACCAGGGAGGGGTTCACCCGTCGGCCGTGGGGACGCCGGTGAGGAACGGGCGCACCTCGAGCCACTCCCGGATCGGCTCGCCGCCCGCCCCGGGCGCCGCGGACAGCTCCCCCGCCAGCTCGACGGCCCGGTCCCACGACTCGACGTCGATGATCATCCAACCGGCGATGAGGTCCTTGGTCTCGGCGAACGGCCCGTCGGTGACCGGCGGCCGGCCCTCGCCGTCGTTGCGGACGAACGCCCCCTCGGACGAGAGCGCCTGGCTGTCGACGAACTCGCCGTTGCTCTGCAGCTTGTTCGCGAAGTCGGTGATGTACTGCAGGTGTGCGTCGACCTCTGCCGGCGTCCAGCGGTCCATCGGCACGTCGCTGCCGCCGGGGGTCGGGGCGCCGCGGTAGTGCTTGAGCAGCAGGTACTTCATGGTGGTCCTCCTCGTCCGGAGCGGTCCTCGTGGCCGCTCGTGCCCCTGGGACGGAGCCGACGACCCGGTCTCGACATCTCCGCCGACCTTTTTCCTCCGGCCCCGGGACCCGGTCGCGCGCCGGTAACGATCCTGGGCCGGGGCGCCGCGCGCGCCCATGATGGGTGCTCCGAAGCGACCGAGGAGGCGACGTGCCGGAGACCGTGTTCCGCGTGGACCAGGCGAAGTCGATGCGCGACCAGGACGTGCCGGGCCACAACCGCTGGCACCCCGACATCCCGGCGGCGGCCTCGGTCCGCCCGGGCGACGTGTTCCGCATCGAGTGCAAGGACTGGACCGACGGCCAGGTCCGCAACGACGACTCGGCGAACGACATCCGCGACATGGTCCTCGACCACAACCACATGCTCTCGGGCCCGATCCACGTCGAGGGCGCCGAGCCGGGCGATCTCCTGGTGGTCGACTACCTCGACCTGGGCCCCGCGCACAGCGCGGCACCCGGCGTCGGGTCGCAGGCCGGCGAGGGCTGGGGCTACACCGGCATCTTCGCCAAGAGCAACGGCGGCGGCTTCCTCACCGACCACTTCCCCGACCCGGGCAAGGCCGTCTGGGACTTCCAGGGCAAGTACGCCACCTCCCGGCACCTGCCCGGGGTGCGGATCGCGTCCAACGTCCACGCCGGGCTCGCCGGCTGCGCCCCGTCGGCGGAGCTGCTCGCCGTGTGGAACCGCCGCGAGCAGGCCCTCATCGACACCGACCCCGACCGCGTGCCGCCGCTGGCCCTGCCACCGCTGCCCCAGCACGCCCTGCTCGGGACGATGACCGGGACCGACGCCGAGAGCGCGGCGCGCGAGGCGGCGCGCACCGTGCCCCCGCGCGAGCACGGCGGCAACGTCGACATCAAGAACCTGTCCATCGGGTCCCGCGTGCTCTACCCCGTCTACGTGCCCGGCGCGAAGTTCTCCATCGGCGACCTGCACTTCGCCCAGGGCGACGGGGAGATCAGCTTCTGCGGCGCGGTGGAGATGGGCGGCTACGTCGACGTGTACGTCGACCTCATCAAGGGCGGGGTCGACAAGTACAAGGCGACCATGCCGATCTTCCAGCCCGGCCGGCACGAGCCCCGCTACGACGAGTTCGTCTCCTTCATCGGCATCTCGGTCGACGAGGGCGGCACCCAGCACTACATGGACGCGACGGTCGCCTACAAGCAGGCCTGCCTGCACGCGATCGACTACCTCACGCAGTTCGGCTACACCGGCGAGCAGGCGTACCTCATCCTCTGCGCCGCGCCGATCGAGGGCCGGGTGAGCGGCATCGTCGACATCCCCAACGCCTGCTGCTCGCTCTACGTCCCCACCGGGATCTTCGACTTCGACATCCGCCCGAACGGCGACGGGCCCACCGTCGTCGACCGCGGCCAGTGCGCGACGGCAGGCTGACCCCCGTGCCCGCACCCACCGACCACCAGCTCTTCGACCTCGGCGACGTCGTCCTGCAGCACGGCGCGACGCTGCGCGACGCGGTCCTCGCGTACCAGACCTACGGGACGCTGAACGCCGACAAGTCCAACGCGATCGTCTACCCGACCTGGTACTCCGGGCGGCACACCGACAACGAGTGGCTCATCGGGACCGACAAGGCCCTGAACCCCGACGAGTACTTCATCATCGTGCCGAACATGCTCGGCAACGGGCTGTCGAGCTCCCCGAGCAACACCCCGCCGCCCTACGACCGTGCCCGGTTCCCGCACGTCACCTTCCACGACCAGGTGGAGTGCCAGTACCGACTGGTCACCGAGCACTTCGGGATCACGACGCTGCCCCTGGTCACGGGGTGGTCGATGGGCGCCGGGCAGACCTACCAGTGGGCGGTCAGCCACCCGGAGATGGTGCAGCGGGCGGTCCCGTTCTGCGGGTCGAGCGTCACCAGCCCGCACAACCAGGTCTTCCTCGAGTCGATCGCGGCCGCCCTGCGCGCCGATGCCGCGTTCGCCGAGGGCTGGTACCGCGACGACGCCCGGCCCACCAAGGGCCTCCGCGCCTTCGCCCGGGTCTACGCCGGGTGGGGGTTCTCGCAGGCGTTCTACTGGCAGGAGGAGTGGCGCCGCCTCGGGTTCTCCTCGCTGGAGGACTTCCTCGTCGGGTTCTGGGAGGGCTTCTGGCTCGACGAGCGCGACCCCAACAACCTGCTCGCGATGGCGTGGACGTGGCAGCACGGCGACGTCGGGCAGACCCCGGGCTTCGGCGGGGACACCGTCGCCGCGCTGAGCTCGATCCGGTGCCCGCTGCTCGCGATGCCCGCGGAGAAGGACCTGTACTTCCCGCCCGAGGACGAGCAGTGGGCCTCGCAGCACATCCCGCGCGGCGAGGTGCGCGTGATCCCCGGGGTGTGGGGCCACTTCGCGGGCGGGGGCGCCAACCCCGAGGACGTCGCGTTCATCGACCGCGGGATCCGGGAGGTGCTCGCCGCGGAGGGGAACACCACCGCGTGATCGTCGGGGTCGGGTGCGCCCCGGACGTGTCGGCGACGTCACGTCCGGGGACCCCCGTGGACACGATGCACCCGGGATCGACCACGTCCCCACCGCCCGACGGTCCCCGCGGGGTGCTCGACGAGACGCGGACGGGCGGGGTCGCCGCACACGACGGCCCGGACGTCCAGGACGGGACCACCCGTGTCGCCCCTCGACCTCGAACGCTCCCTCGGTCGCGCCGCCGCGCGCCTCGGTGTCGTCGCCGCCCTGACCGTCGGAGCAACCGGCGTCGGCACGGCCGGTGCCGACCCCGCCCAGCCGGTCCCGCCCCCGCCGCCCCCCGGGGCGCCTGCGGCAGCACCGGCCGCGCCCCCCGCACCGCCGCCCGGGGCACCGGTACCGCCTCCCGGGGCACCCGTACCGCCTCCCGGGGCCGTGCCCGTGAGGTTCCCCGCGCCGCCGCCCGTGCCCGCCGTCCCGCCGGGCCCCTGGGACGGGATCGCGCAGTGCGAGACCGGCGGGGACTGGCACGCCGACACCGGCAACGGGCGCCACGGTGGGCTGCAGCTGAATCCCCGGACGTGGGCCGCCTACGGGGGCGGCGAGTTCGCGCCGCAGGCCGACCGGGCCAGCCGGGAGCAGCAGATCGTCGTCGGGGACCGGGTCCGGGCCGAGCAGGGCTGGGACGCGTGGTCCGGCTGCGCCGAGGGGATCACCCCGGGCTGACCGATGCGGGCGGGCTCGACCCGCCGTCAGCCGAGAGCGTCGATCTTGCGTTCGAGCAGGGCCCGCTCGCGCTCGTTGCCGCAGCGGTCGGCGGCGGCGCGCAGCTCGGTGCGGGCCTCGGAGCGCCGGTCGAGGCGGGAGAGGAGCTCCCCGCGGACCGCGGGCAGCAGGTGGGAGTGCGCCAGCGCACCGGCGGCCACCAGCTCGTCGACGATCGGGAGCGCGGCGGCGGGGCCCTGCGCCATCGACACCGCCACCGCCCGGTTGAGGTCGACCACCGGCGACGGCGCGAGCTGCCCGAGGGCCTCGTAGAGGAGCACGATCCGGTCCCAGTCGGTCGCGCTGACCGACGCCGCGATCGCGTGCTGCTCGGCGATCGCCGCCTGCAGCCCATAGGCGCCCAGGCCCCGGCCGACGGCCGTCGCGCGGGCCAGCGCCGCCCGCCCGCGCCGGATCGCGGCGCGGTCCCACCGGCGGCGGTCCTGGTCCTCGAGCAGGACGGGGGCGCCGTCCGGCCCGGTGCGGGCGGGGAAGCGCGCCGCGGTGAGCTCGAGCAGGGCCACCAGGCCGTGCACCTCCGGCTCGTCGGGCACGAGCCGGGCCAGCACCCGCGCGAGCCGCTGGGCCTCTCCCGCCAGGTCGAAGCGGATCACGCGGTCGCCGGAGCTCGCCGACGCGCCCTCGGTGAAGACGACGTACACCACGCCGAGCACCGAGCCGAGCCGTTCGGTCCGCTCCCCCGCCGGCGGGACCGCGAACGGCACCCGGGCCGCCGCGAGGGTCTTCTTCGCCCGCGTGATCCGGGCCTGGACCGTGGCCGTCGGGACGAGGAACGCCGAGGCGATCTCGTCGCTGGTCAGGCCGCCGACCACGCGGAGGGTGAGCGCCACCCGGGCCTCCCGGGAGAGCACGGGGTGGCACGCCGTGAAGATCAGGGCGAGGACGTCGTCGTCGATGCGGTCCGGGTCCCACAGGACCGCGCCGGCGTCGCGGGCCGGGTCGGCGGAGCCGCCACCGGTGGCGACACCGCCCTCGCCCAGGTCGCGGGCGAGGGCGGCGTAGCGGTCGTCGAGCGCGGAGCGGCGGCGGAACGCGTCGATCGCGCGGCGGCGCCCCACCGTCAGCAGCCACCCGGCCGGATTCCCGGGCACGCCCTCCCGCGGCCAGTGCACGAGCGCCTCGGCCAGCGCCTCCTGGGCGAGGTCCTCGGCGAGCGCGACGTCGCCGGTGTAGCGCGCGAGGGCCCCGACGATCCGGGCGGACTCGATGCGCCACACCGCGGCGACGGCCTCACGACCGGTGGGGTCCATGCCCGGTCTCCGCGCCCCGATCCGGCGGGCTCAGAGCTGACCGGTGGCCTCGCGCCACGCCCGCTCCTTCTGCACCCACTCGTTGTCCTGCGGGAACTCGTCGATGCTCGAGACCCGCCGGATCTCGGTCATGAAACCCGCGCCGACGCCGGGCGCCCGCTTCGCCCACTCGACGGCCTCCTCCTTCGACGCCACCTCGAGGAGGTAGAAGCCGCCGAAGAGCTCCTTGGTCTCGCCGTAGGGCCCGTCGGTCACCACCGGCGGCTCCGACGAGTGGTCGACGACCACGGTGTCGGCCGGGTCGTCGAGTCCCTCCATGGCGAGCAGCACGCCGGCCCGGACCAGCTCATCGTGGAACCGGCCCATGACCTCGAGCATGTGGTCCATGTCGACGTCCGCCACCGAGGCCCAGCCCTCGTCGGTCGCGCGCATGATCAGCATGTACTTCACGGTGTCTCCCCGGGTCGGTCAGGGTCCTCGTCGGACCCTCTCACCCACGGGTCGAACGGGGACGCCGCGGATCGACGCGTCCGGCGGAAACCGGTCGGCGGCCCACGCCGTTTCGGCACGGGGTGGCTCCGGCAATCCGCCGCGACCCGTCGTCGAACACCAGGGAGCACCCTCCGCATGTCGAACCCGCAGCCCGCCCAGAGCCAGGAGCACCCCGGCTTCGAGGCGGGACTCGACCCCCAGGCCGACCACGGGGAGCAGAGCTACCGCGGCTCCGGCCGGCTCGAGGGCAAGGCCACCGTGATCACCGGCGGCGACAGCGGGATCGGGCGGGCCGTCGCGATCGCGTTCGCCCGCGAGGGCGCCGACGTCCTCATCGGGTACCTCCCCGCCGAGGAGGAGGACGCGCGGGCCACCGCCGGGTGGATCGAGGACGCGGGCCGCACGGCCGTGCTCGTCCCCGGCGACCTCGCCGACCCCGCGCACTGCCGCGAGATCGTCGACCGCGCGGTGTCCGAGTTCGGCCGCATCGACGTGCTCGTCAACAACGCCGCGTTCCAGATGAGCCGCCCCACCCTCGAGGACGTCCCCGACGAGGAGTGGGACCAGACGATCGCGGTCAACCTCGACGCCCTGTTCCACGTGACGAAGGCGGCCCTGCCGCACATGCAGGCCGGGGGCTCGATCATCAACACCACCTCGGTGAACTCCGACCAGCCGCCGCCCCAGCTGATCGCCTACGACGCCACGAAGGCCGGCATCGCGAACTTCACCGCCGCGCTGGCCCAGCAGTACGGGCCGAAGGGCATTCGCGCCAACAGCGTGGCCCCGGGCCCGATCTGGACCCCGCTGATCCCGGCGACGATGGAGCCGGAGGAGGTCGAGCAGTTCGGGGCGGGCACGCCGCTGGGTCGCCCGGGACAGCCCGCCGAGCTCGCGCCGGTCTACGTCATGCTCGCCTCCGACGAGTCGAGCTACGTCTCGGGGGCCCGCATCGCGGTGACCGGCGGCATGCCGATCCTCTAGGCGATCTTCCCGACGACCGCCGGGGCGGGCCAGGATGGGGATCTCACCCGCCCGCCCCGGAGGCCGCCGATGACCCCCGACGTGCTCGACGCCGTCGTCGTGGGGGCCGGGTTCTCCGGTCTCGCCGCGCTGCACCTGCTCCGGGAGCGCGGCCTGCGCGTCCACGGGGTCGACGCGGCGGCGAACGTCGGCGGGACGTGGTGGTGGCACGCGTACCCGGGCTCGCACCTCGACTCCGAGGGCCACCTCTACCAGTACTTCTTCGCCGAGCAGCTCTTCCGCGACTGGGGATGGAGCGAGCGCCACCCGGCGGGCTACGAGGTGCAGCGCTGGCTGCGCTTCGCCGCCGACCGGCTCGACCTGCGTCGACACCTCTCGCTCGCCACCCGCGTCGTCGGGGCCCGGCACGACGACGGCGCGTGGACGCTGCACACGGAGCGCGGCGACGTGCTGAGGGCCCGCCACCTCGTCGCCTGCACCGGGCGGCTGCCGGTGGAGCCCGACCTCGACGTCTCCGCGTTCGCCGGCGAGGTCCTGCGCACCGCCGACTGGCGGGAGGACACCCACGACCTCACGGGGCGACGGGTCGGCCTCGTCGGGACCACGGCGGCGGCGATCCAGCTGGCCCCGACGGTCGTCGAGCAGGTCGCGCACCTGACGGTGGTCGCCGACGGCCCGCGCGACGTGGTGCCCCGCGACAACCCGGTCTACGGCTGGATGGAGCGCGACGCCTACAAGGCCGGGTTCGAGACTCTGCGCGACGCCCCGCCCGACGATGCGCCTCCCGCACCCGACCGGGCCGCCATGCGGGCCCGACTGGCCGACGACCGGCTCGTGCGCCTGCTGGTCCCCGACGGCGCCGGCGCCCGGCCCGTGCGCGACGACAACTGGCTCGAGCTGTTCGCGCGGGGGGACGTCGACCTCGTGGAGCGCGCCGACGTGCGGGTGGTCGCCGACGGGCTGGCGGTGCGCGGCGGCGTCGTCGGGCTGGACGTCCTGGTGGTGACCGACGAGTTCGACGCGGGCCCGCCGGCCCTCACCCGGCTGGGCGTCGCCCCGGACGCCCCGGGCCTGCACCACGTCGTCGCGCCCGTCGACGGGCTGACGCACTCGTTCGACCTGCTCGCCCAGGTGCGGGAGACGGTCGAAGCGATCGCCGGCTGATCTACGGCCGGCGGCGCATCCGGTCGATCGCGGCGAGGTCGCGGCGGGAGAGCTCGACGTCGAGCGCCCCGAGGTTCTCGGCCAGCCGCCCGGGGTCCGACGACTTCGGGAACACGACGAGCCCGCGCTGCAGGTGCCAGCGCAGGATCACCTGCGCCGGGGTGGCGCCGACCCGCTCGGCGACCCGGCGCGCCGTCGGGTGCGCGACGAGACGGCCCTCGCGCAGCGGGCCCCACGACTCGGTGACGATCCCGCGACGCCGGTGGAAGCGCTGCATCGCGCGGTGCGGGGTGCGCGGGTTGACCCGGATCTGGTGCACGGCGGGCACCACGCCGGTGGCGTCGACGAGCTCGCGGACCCCGCGGCGGGAGAAGTTCGACAGCCCGATCGAGCGCACCCGGCCCTCGTCGCGCAGCGCGCACATCGCCCGCCAGGTCTCGACGTCGGCGCCCTTCGGCCGGTGGATGAGGAACAGGTCGACGTAGTCGGTACCGAGCCGGTCCAGGCTCTCCGCGAGGGCCGCGCGGGCCTCGTCGTACCCGTGGCGGCCGTCGTCGAGCTTCGTCGTGATCCAGACGTCCTCCCGCGGCACTCCCGAGGCCCGCAGCCCCTCCCCCACCTGCGCCTCGTTGCCGTAGCCCTGCGCGGTGTCGACGTGGCGGTACCCGAGCCCGAGGGCGGTGCGCACCACGCGGGCCGTGTCCGGCGGCGGCACGTGGTAGACGCCGAACCCGAGCTGCGGGATCGGGGACCCGTCGTTCAACGTCACGCGCAGATCGGCCACGCCAGCGATGATGGCGTCCATGAAGGTGTCGGCGCTGACCCGCTACCCCGTGAAGTCCATGCTCGGCCAGCTGCTCGACGAGGCCGCCGTCGGCGAGACCGGCCTCGAGCGCGACCGGTGGCACGCGCTGGTCGACCCGACCACCGGCTACGTCGCCAGCGCGAAGCACCCGCGCCTGTGGCGGCGGCTGCTGCAGTACTCCGCGGCGGCCGACGGCGGGTCGGTGCGGGTCACCACCCCCGACGGCGACGTCCTCGACGCCGACGACCCCCGCCTCGTCGAGGTCCTCACCGCCGACCTGGGGCGCGACGTGGCGATCAGCGCGGTGCGCACCGTCGGGTCGCAGGTGGAGCGGCCCGACCCCGAGGACGTGATCGCGCGGGGCGTCGAGGCCGAGATCGAGGCCCCCACCCTGGAGATCTCGCAGGGAACCGCGGGCGACACGTTCGTCGACCACTCCCCGATCCACCTGATCACCACCGCGACCCTGGAGCACCTCGGGATCGAGGCCGCGCGCTACCGGCCCAACCTCGTCCTCTCCGGCGACGTCGAGCCCTTCGTCGAGAACGGCTGGATCGGCCGCGAGCTCACCGTCGGCGAGGTGGTCCTGCGCCTCACCCTGCCCACCCCCCGCTGCGCCGTGCCCACCCTCGAGCACGGCGACCTGCCGGCGAACAAGAAGGCACTCACGCCGCTGCTCACCGAGAACCGCCGCGAGGTCCCCGGATTCGGGGTGCTGCCCTGCGCCGGCGCCTACGCCGAGGTGGTCCGCCCGGGCACCGTCCGGGTCGGCGATCCGGTCACGGTCGCCTGAGGCCCAGCCCGATACGGGGCGATCGGGACATAAGCTCCCCGTCATGCTGACGGTGGTGACCCGGTGAGCGCCGGCCTCTTCGCGCTGTTCGACGACGTCGCGGCGCTCGTCCGGCTGACGACGGCCTCGCTCGACGACGTCGCGGGCGCGGCCGGGCGGGCGAGCGCGAAGGCCGCCGGCGTGGTGGTCGACGACGCCGCCGTCACCCCCCGCTACGTGCAGGGCCTCGAGCCGAAGCGCGAGCTGTCGATCATCGGCCGGATCGCCCGCGGCTCGCTGATCAACAAGATCGCGATCATCCTGCCGCTGGCGCTGCTGCTCAGCCAGTTCGCGCCCTGGCTGCTCACCCCGATCCTCATGCTCGGCGGCTGCTACCTCGCCTACGAGGGCGCCGAGAAGGTCTGGGAGAAGATCACGGGGCACGAGGAGGCGGCCGAGGAGCGCGAGGAGGACGCGGCGAGCGACCCCGCCGAGCGCGAGAAGAAGGTCGTCTCCTCCGCGGTGCGGACCGACTTCATCCTCTCGGCCGAGATCATGGTCATCGCGCTGAACGAGGTGGCCTCCGAGGGCCTCGTCTCCCGGGCGATCATCCTGGCGGTGGTCGCCCTGGCGATCACCGCGCTCGTCTACGGCGTCGTCGCGCTCATCGTGAAGATGGACGACGTGGGCCTCGCGCTGGCGAAGCGCGACGCCGGGGCGATCTCGACGTTCGGGCGCGGGCTGGTGAAGGCCATGCCGATCGTGCTCGCGACGCTGTCGAACGTCGGGATCGTGGCGATGCTCTGGGTCGGCGGGCACATCCTGCTGGTGGGCGTCGACGAGCTCGGGTTCCACCCGGTCTACGAGTTCGTGCACCACCTCGAGGAGCTCGTCGGCGGCGGCTTCCTCGGCTGGCTGGTGAACACGCTGGCCTCGGCGATCATCGGGGCCGTCGTCGGCGGGATCATCCTCGCGGTCGCCCACGTGATCCCCTGGCCGCGCCGCAAGGCCGCCCACGCCTGAGGGACCGGACCGGACCGGGCGGGGTCAGCGGACCAGCCGCAGCGCCGGCCGCGCGGGGGGTGCCGGGTCGGCGTCGGAGAGCACCTGCAGCGCCTCGATGAGGTAGTGCAGCAGGGAGGCGGGCGGGATGGCGCGGGAGAGCCAGACCTCGCGCGTGTCGGGATCGGCGACCCACGCCGTCCGCCCGTCGAGCTGCTCCCAGTACACGCTCACCCCGGCCTCCCGCAGCAGCGGCAGGGCGGCCATGGGGTCGGGGCCCGGGTCGGGCGTCGCGTTCACGTCGGGGTCTCCGCGCCCGGGTCGGCACCGGATCGGTGTTCGTTGAAAGTTGGGCCGAACCACCGCGCGGCGTGCCGCAACCGGCGCAACCGGCGCCGCTGCTCGTCGGGAACGGCCCGCCCGGAGCGAGCGGCACTGCCGCTGCTTCTACGCGCGCGAGAGTGCCGTTCGCTCCGAGCGGGGCGCGCGCGACGGTGGCGGCTGCCTGACGTCCGGTGTCAGCGATGTGTCATCGCTGACACGGGGGGGGGCTAGGTGAGCCGCTGGTAGAGGTCGGTGACGAGCAGCGTCAGGAACAGCGCCGACGAGGCTCCGAGCAGCACGTTCGACAGCCAGCCCGAGCGTCCCCCGGCGGCGACGCGGCGGGAGTTGAGCAACAGCATCAGCGTGATCGCGAGGAACGGCATGAACACCGAGCCCAGCACGCCGTAGACGAGGGTGAGCCCGAACGGCCGGTCGATGAACAGCAGCACCATCGGCGGGATCGTCAGCCAGAGCAGGTACCCGCGGTAGGGCCAGGACCGTTCGACGACGCGCGCGGCGTAGGCCTCGTCGCCGGCGGGCTCGTCGCCGACCGCGGCCTCCTCGGCGTCGCGCCCGTGGGGCAGCCGCACGGTGCGGACGGTGTCGGCGAAGAGCAGGCTGACCCCGTTCCACACGCCGAGCAGCGAGCTCGTGGTGACCGCGAGGAAGCCGACGAGGAACAGGATGCGGGCCCACTGGCCGTAGTCGGCGCCGAGGACCTCGCCGAGGGTCAGCAGCCCCTGGTCGGACTCGGTGAGGTCCTGCCCCAGCAGCAGCGTCGACCCGACGATCAGCATGGCGACGACGAAGACGCCGGTCATCACGTAGCCGACGGCGTTGTCGAGCCGCATCATCGACAGCCAGCCGGTGCCCTTCCAGCCCTTGGCGAACATCCAGTAGCCGTAGGCCGCCATGGTGATCGTGCCGCCGACGCCGCCGATCAGGCCGAGCACGTAGACGGTGGAGCCGGCCGGCAGCCGCGGCACGAGCCCGCTCGCGAGGGCGCCGAGGTCGGGGCTCACCAGCACGGCCACCGACACGACGGTGACGAACTTGAGCGCCACGAGCGCCGTCATGAACTTCTCGAACACCTGGTAGCGCTGCGCCCACACCAGCGCCAGCCCGACGACGCCCGCGATCATCGCCCAGTAGCGCACCGAGAGACCGCCGAACAGGGCGTTGAGCGGCAGGCCGACCGCGGACATGGCCGTGGCGCCGTAGACGAAGCCCCAGATGACGATGTAGACGGCGAAGAAGCCGGTGGCCCAGCGCCCGAGCCGGCGCCAGCCGTCGAGCAGCGTGGTGCCCGACGCGAGGTGCCAGCGGCCCACCCCCTCGCCGAGGGCCAGCTTGAGGACCGTCCCCAGCAGCGCCGCCCACAGCAGGGCCGTGCCGTACTCGGCGCCCGCGACCATCGTCGCGACGAGGTCCCCGGCCCCCACCCCGGCCGCGGCGGCGAGGATGCCGGGACCGAGGCTGCGGAGGCGGGCGGCGCCCGTCGGCGGCGTCAGCGGCTGGGCGGGGTCCCGCTGGACCCGGGCGTCGTGCGTCATCGGGGCTCCTCGGACGGCGGTGACCGTTTCGTCCCACAGCCTGACGACGAACGCAACCGTTTCCGTTCTGCGGGAGGGGCGTGTCCCAGGTCACCAGCCGCACCGCACCATGGTCGGACCGTCCCACCACACGGAGGCTCCCCCGTGCCCGAAGCCCCACCCCGGTCCGACATCCCGGTCAGCGACGTCGACCTGTTCGCCGACGACGCCCGCGTCGACCCGTACCCGATCTACGCCGAGCTGCGGGACATGGGGCCGGTGGTCCACATGGCCCGTCACGGGCACTACGCCCTGCCCCGCTACGCCGACGTCCGGGCCGCGCTCATGGACTGGCGCACCTTCTCCTCGGCGAAGAGCGTGTTCGTCGACGAGGAGACCAACGCGAACCTCGAGGGCATCACGCTGTGCTCCGACCCGCCCGACCACACGATGATGCGCTCGGTCCTCGGGCGCCCGCTGCGGCCCGACCGGATGCGGGAGATCACCCCGACGATCGAGGCGGAGGCCGACCGCGTCGTCGAGCGGGTGGTGGCGGCCGGCCGGTTCGACGCGGCCACCGAGCTCGCCGAGCACCTGCCGATGGCGGTGGTGTCGACGCTGGTCGGGCTCGGTGAGGAGCACCGCACGAAGATGCTCGAGTGGGCCGCGGCCATCTGGGACGTGCAGGGCCCCCGCAACGAGCGGTTCCTCGACGCGGGGCCGAGCGTCGGGGAGTTCCTCGACTTCGCCGCGAACGACGCGGTGCCCGGGAAGATCGACCCCGACGGCTGGGCGGCCCACCTCTACGAGGCCGCCGACCGCGGGGAGATCCCGCGCGAGAAGTGCCCGGTGATGATGCTCGACTACGTCACCCCGAGCCTCGACACCACGATCCTCGGGATCACCTCGATGGTCGCGCTGTTCGCGCGGAACCCCGACCAGTGGGACCTGCTGCGCTCCGACCGCTCGCTGATCCCGCACGCGATCAACGAGTCGCTGCGCGTGGAGACCTCGGTCCCGCAGTTCACGCGGGTGCTCACCGACGACCACGAGATCGACGGGGTGGCCCTGCCGAAGGGCAGCCGGGTCGCGCTGCTCTACGGCTCGGCCAACCGCGACGAGCGCAAGTACCCCGACCCCGACCGCTTCGACATCACCCGCAAGCCGTCGGACCACCTCGCGTTCGGGCGCGGCGAGCACGTGTGCGTGGGCATGCACCTGGCCCGCCTGGAGATGTCGGCGCTGCTCGAGCGCCTCGCCGACCGGGTGGCGCGGTTCGAGATCGTGGACGCGAAGCCGATGCTGAACAACGGGCTGCGCGGCTACGAGCGGCTCGAGGTGAGCGTGTCCTGACGATGGAGGAGTTCACGCTGCGGGCGATCGGGCACGTGTCGTCGGCGCTGCGCGACCGCGACGGGGCGCCCCGACAGGCCGACGAGGGCGCCCCCGAGGCGTGGCTGGACCTCGACCCGGAGCTCGCCGACGGCTACGCCGACCTCGCGGCGGGCGACGAGATCGTCGTCGTCACCTGGCTGCACGAGGCCGCGCGGGACGTCCTCGTCGTGCACCCCCGCAGCGATCCCACGCGCCCTCCGACCGGGGTGTTCAGCACCCGATCGCCGGCGCGCCCGAACCCGCTCGGCCTGCACACGGTGCGGGTGCTCGCGGTCGACGGCCACCGGGTCCACGTCGAGGCCCTCGAGGCGGTCGACGGCACGCCCGTCGTCGACCTCAAGCCCACCCTGGCGGCGCGCCGCCAGGATCGCTGAGGAGCCCCCGGCACGACGACGGCCCGGGTCGACCGCGTGGTGCGGTCGGCCCGGGCCGGTGAGGTGCCGGAGGCCGGTGAGTACTAGTCCGTGCCTGGACACGGACTAGTGCTCACGGGTGCTCACTTGACGTCGTAGCGGTCCAGCATCATGACCTTGTCCCAGGCAGCGACGAAGTCGCGGACGAACTTCTCCTCGCCGCCGTTCTCGGCGTAGATCTCCGCGACGGCGCGCAGCTCGGAGTTCGAGCTGAACACGAGGTCGTTGCGGGTACCGGTCCAGCGGACCTCGCCGTCGGTGCCCCGGGCCTCGTAGAGCCCCTCCTCCTCGGCGACCTTCGCCCAGGTGGTGTTCATGTCGAGGAGGTTGGTGAAGAAGTCGTTCGTGAGCTGCCCGACGCGCTCGGTGAACACGCCGTGCTGCGAGCCGCCCGTGTTCGCCCCGAGCACCCGCAGACCGCCGACGAGCGCGGTCATCTGGGGCGCGGTGAGGTCGAGCAGGTTCGCGCGGTCGACCAGCAGGTACTCGGCGGGCAGGCTGTGTCCCTTGCCGAGGAAGTTGCGGAACCCGTCGGCCTTCGGCTCGAGGTAGGTGAACGAGTCGACCTCGGTCCACTCCTGGCTGGCGTCCGTGCGGCCCGGGGTGAACGGGACGGTGACGGAGACGCCGGCGTCGGAGGCGGCCTTCTCGATCGCCGCGCACCCGCCCAGCACGATCAGGTCGGCCAGCGAGATCCTCCCGGACGACTGCTGGATGCCCTCGAGGGTCGACAGCGTTCGGCGCAGCTCCTGCGGGTCGTTGACCTCCCAGTCGATCTGCGGGTCGAGACGCACGCGCGCCCCGTTGGCGCCACCGCGCTTGTCACCGATGCGGAACGTGGAGGCCGAGGCCCAGGCCGCCTTGACGAGCTGGGAGACGGTCAGACCGGAGTCGAGGACCTGCTTCTTGAGGTCGGCGATCTCGTCGGCCGAGACCAGCGGGCCCTCGTGCTTGGGCACCGGGTCCTGCCAGATCTGCGTCTCCTGCGGGACCCACGGGCCGACGTAGCGGTCGATCGGGCCCATGTCGCGGTGGGTCAGCTTGAACCAGGCGCGGGCGAACGCGTCCTGGAACTGCTCGGGGTTCTCGAGGAACCGCTGCGAGATCTCCTTGTAGATCGGGTCGACCTTCAGGGAGATGTCGGTGACGAGCATGGTGGGCTGACGCGTGAGCTCGTTGGTCTCCGGGTCGGGCACCGTGTTGGCGCCGCCGTTGTCGACCGGGCGGTACTGCCAGGCACCGGCCGGCGACTTGTGGAGCTCCCACTCGTAGCCGAACAGGTTCTGGAAGTAGCCGTGGCTCCACTTCGACGGCGTGGAGGTCCAGGTGACCTCGAGGCCGGAGGTGATGGTGTCGCGGCCCTTGCCCTTGCCGAAGCCCTGCTTCCAGCCCAGGCCGCCCTCCTCGATGGAGGCGCCCTCGGGCTCGGGGCCGACGTACTGGTCGGGGTCGGCCGCGCCGTGGGTCTTGCCGAGGGTGTGGCCCCCGGCGATGAGGGCGACGGTCTCCTCGTCGTTCATCGCCATGCGGCCGAAGGTCTCGCGGATGTCGCGCGCGGCGGCCAGCGGGTCGGGGTTGCCGTCCGGGCCCTCCGGGTTGACGTAGATCAGGCCCATCTGCGACGCGCCGAGCGGCTGCTCGAGCTGGCGGTCGCCGGTGTAGCGCTGGTCGGCGCCGAGCCAGTAGTTCTCCGGGCCCCAGTAGGTCTCGTTGTCGGGCTCGAAGACGTCGGGACGCCCGCCGGCGTAGCCGTAGGTGGTGAACCCGGCAATCTCGAGCGCGCGGTTGCCCGCGAGGACGATGAGGTCGGCCCAGGAGACCTTCTTGCCCCACTTCTGCTTGACCGGCCAGAGCAGACGGCGGGCCTTGTCGAGGTTGCCGTTGTCGGGCCAGCTGTTCAGCGGGGCGAAGCGCTGCATGCCCATGCCGGCGCCGCCGCGGCCGTCGGCGAGGCGGTAGGTGCCCGCCGAGTGCCAGGCCATGCGGATCATGAAGCCCGAGTAGGTGCCGAAGTCGGCCGGCCACCAGTCCTGCGAGGTCGTGAGCGCGGAGTCGACGTCGGCGGCGAGCGCGTCGAGGTCGACCGACGCGAACTCCTTCGCGTAGTCGAAGTCGGGGTCCATCGGGTTGGAGGCCTGCGTGTGGGCGCGCAGGATGCGCAGGTTCAGCTGGTTGGGCCACCAGTCGACGTTGCCGCCGCCTTCGGTCGGGTGCGAGAGCCGGCCCGCGTGGACCGGGCAGCCGCCCGCCTCCGCGGTGTTCATGTCGGCTTCGCGGGTGACGTGCTCAGACACGAGTGATCCCTCCGGATGGTTGTGCGGTGGTGGGAGCGGCGGCGGTGCCCCGACACGACGGGCAGAGCCCCCAGAACACGACTTCGGCCTCGTCGACCACGAACCCGTGGTCGTCGGAGGCGGTCAGGCACGGGGCGGCACCGACGGCGCAGTCGACGTCGGCGATGACCCCGCACGAGCGGCACACGAGGTGATGGTGGTTGTCCCCGACCCGCGTCTCGTACCGCGCCGCCGAGCCGGTCGGCTCGATGCGGCGCACCAGTCCCGCCGCCGTGAGGGCCCGCAGGACGTCGTAGACGGCCTGGTGGGACACGGCGCCGAGATCGGCCCGGACGAGCCCGATGATCGCGTCGGTGTCGAGGTGCGGGTGGTGATGCACCACGGAGAGCACCGCGACTCGGGGACGCGTCACACGCAGACCGGCCTCACGCACCTGGCGCTCGAACTCGGCCGTCGTCGTCATCGTCCCCGAGTGTGCCCTCCAGACTGGAATCAATCAAGTTTCCGCCATGAGCGGCAGATTCGGTCGCACCGCCCTCACAACGGCCCGACGACCGTGTCGTCCACGTGTGACACGAACATGAAGATCGACGAAGGTCCTGTGGGGACTGGCACCGGAGCCGCGAGTCTGTGAGCATCGCCATGAGTGCATGTGTGACGCGAGTCGCGGCATGCCGACGCGAGTTCCGACGTCGAGGAGGACGATCTGTGAAGACCAAGGCCGCAGTGGTGTACGAGACCGGCAAGCCCATCGAGATCGTCGAGCTCGACCTCGCGGGCCCGGAGGAGGGCGAGGTCCTCATCCGGTACACCCACGCCGGGCTCTGCCACTCCGACGTGCACATCGCCCACGGCGACCTCGAGGCGCGGCTCCCGATGGTCCTGGGCCACGAGGGCGCGGGCATCATCGAGGAGGTCGGTGCCGGCGTCACGCGCGTGAAGCCGGGCGACCACGTCGTCTGCTCGTTCATCCCCAACTGCGGCGTCTGCCGCTGGTGCGCCACCGGCCAGCAGGCCATCTGCGACATGGGCGCGAACATCCTTTCCGGCGAGCTCCCCAGCGGCCGCTTCCCGTTCACCGGCCCCGGGGCCGAGAAGAACTACGGCGCGATGTGCATGATCGGCACGTTCAGCCAGTACGGGACGATCAGCCAGACCTCCGTGGTCAAGGTCGAGGACGACCTGCCGCTGGACAAGGCCGTGCTCGTCGGCTGCGGTGTCCCCACCGGCTGGGGCTCGGCGGTCTACGCGGCCGACGTGCAGCCCGGTGAGACGGTCATCGTCTCCGGCGTCGGCGGCATCGGCATCAACGCCGTGCAGGGCGCCCGCTTCGCGGGCGCGAAGAACCTCATCGCGGTCGACCCGCTGGAGAACAAGCGCGAGAAGGCGATGGAGCTCGGCGCCACGCACGCCGTCGGCTCCATCGAGGAGGCGGCCGACCTCGCCCGCCAGATGACCAACGGCAACGGCGCCGACAAGGCCGTCGTGACGGCGGGCCTGGTCACCCAGGAGATCGTCACCGGCGCGTTCGACGCCATCGGCAAGGGCGGCACCGTCGTCCTCACCGGTCTCAACAAGCTGACCGAGACCAACGTCCAGCTGCCGGGCTCGATCATGACGCTGTTCAAGAAGACGGTGAAGGGCACGCTCTTCGGCGACTGCAACCCGACCACGGACATCCCGAAGATCCTGGGCATGTACCAGAGCGGGGACATCAAGCTCGACGAGCTGATCACGAAGACGTACACCCTGGAGCAGGTCAACGAGGGCTACGACGCCCTGCTCAACGGCGACAACGTCCGCGGCGTCCTGATCCACGAGCACTGATCAGCGACCGACCAGAACGGAGTACCACCGCGTTGGCGGACACCGTCGCCACCGTCGGGCGCGGCCGGGAGACCGAGCTTCTCCAGGCCGCGCTCGACGGCGGTACCCATGTCGTCCTCGAGGGCCCGCCGGGTACCGGGAAGTCGACCCTGCTGCGCGGGGTCGCGCACTCCCGCAGCATCGGCTTCCACTTCGTCGAGGGGAACGCCGAGCTGACCCCGGCGCGGCTGGTCGGGCACTTCGACCCGGCCCGCGTGCTGGCCGACGGCTACGTCGAGGAGATCTTCGTCGACGGGCCGCTGGTCTCGGCGCTGCGCGAGGGCGGGCTGCTCTACATCGAGGAGCTCAACCGCGTCCCCGAGGAGACCCTCAACGTCCTCATCACCGTCATGAGCGAGGGCGAGCTGCACGTGCCCCGGCTCGGGCGCATCGCCGCGGAACCCGGCTTCCGCATGGTCGCGGCGATGAACCCGTACGACGCGGTCGGCACGGCGCGCATCTCCGCGGCGCTGCACGACCGCACCTGCCGGATCGCCATGGGCTACCAGTCCGCGGCGGACGAGACGCAGATCGTGGCGGGCCGGGCCCCCGTCACGCCCGAGGGCTGGCGCGAGAAGGCCGTCGAGCTGGTGCGCCGGACCCGGGAGCACAAGGACCTGCGCACCGGCTCGTCGGTGCGCGGGGCCATCGACCTCGCGCGGGTCACGGTGTCGCTGGCCGCGGCCCGGGACCGGGCGGTCGACGACTGGCGGGTCGGGCTCGACGCCGCCGGCGTGGCGCTCTCGGGCCGGATCAAGGTGATCGAGTCGGCCCGACGGACGCCCGAGGAGATCATCCGCGAGCTCTACGAGGCGGTGTTCGGGCGCGAGCCGTCGGACTCCGACCCCAGCGACTCGTCCGGGGACGATGATGCGTCGGGGGGAGCCAGAGCCCGCCCGGCGCGGGCAGCGGGGTAGACAAGCCGTCCCGGCAGAAGGCGGCGCCCAAGACGTCGCGGTCGGACCTCGCGCGTCGGCACGAGGACTTCGAGTCGGTGTCCCCGCAGGTCGGGGAGATCGACCAGGAGGCCTTCGACGCGTTGATGCGCGAGGACCCGGGTGCGGCGATGGAGCTCGTCGTCGACATGACGAAGGCGACCGACGAGACGCTGCGGGAGAAGGCACGCCGGCTGGCGGGCACGATCCTGCTGGAGCGTTCGAAGGTCGGTCCGTCGCGGGCCCGGGGCTCCTCCAAGCTCCGGCTCCGCCCGGCCGACCGGGGCGGCGACCTCGACGTCGACGCCTCGATGGCGGCCCTCGTCGAGGCGCGGGCGTCGAACCTGCCGGCCCACCTCGAGGACCTCCAGGCCGTCGACTGGGCCCAGCCGGGGATCGCGCTGTGCCTGCTCGTCGACACGTCGGGCTCCATGACCGGCGGCCGCCTCGCGGCGGCGGCCCTCACGGCGGCCGCGTGCTCCTGGCGGGCACCCGAGGAGTTCGCGGTGGTGTCGTTCGAGCGGGAGGCCACGGTGCAGCGCGGACTGCACCAGCCGACGCCCCCCGAGACCCTCGTCGACCAGCTCTTGGCCCTGCGCGGGCACGGGGTGACGGGGCTGTCGGCGGCCATGCGGTCGGCGGCCGACCAGCTCGCGGCGGCGCGCTCGTCGCGGCGGGTCACCGTGCTGCTCTCCGACTGCCGGTCCACCGACGACAAGGACCCGATCCCGCTCGCCGCGTCCCTGGACGAACTCCTGATCCTCGCGCCGGCGGACGACTCGTCCGACGCCGAGGCACTGGCGGCCGCGGTCGGCGCGCGGGTGGAGACGATGGCCGACCCGTCGGAGGCCGCGGCGGCGCTGGCCAGGTTGCTCGACGCATCGTGAGCACTGATCCGTGTCCGGACACGGATCAGTGCTCACAGGCGCGCAGCGCACCTCACGCGCGGAGCACCTCGGCGAGGAACGTCGCCATGGCGTCGACGGAGCGGAAGCGCTCGATGTCGAAGTCGTCGAGCGGCAGCTGCACGGCGAACGTCTCCTCCAGCGCCACGATCAGCGTGACCAGGGCGAGGGAGTCGATCAGACCGGCCTCGAGGAGGTCGGTCTCCGCGTCGGGCACGTCGATCCCGGCCCGGTCGCTGACGACCTCGGCCACCCGGTCGCGCAGCCGGCCGTGGTCGGTCTCCGTCACCATCACTCGCTCTCCTTCGGCGCCGGCCGGAAGCGCTCACGCAGCACCGGCCGGTCGATCTTGCCGTTCACGTTCTTGGGCAGCTCGTCGAGGACGAGCCACTTGGCGGGGACCATGTAGCGCGGCAGCAGTCCCGTCACGGCCCGGCGCATGTCGTTGACCGGGAGCTCGGCGCCCTGGGCGACCGAGTAGGCACAGCAGATGGTGGTGCCCTCGAAGCCGCCGAGGTCGACCCCGACGACCGCGCACTCGCGCACGCCCGCCACGGTGTTCACCGCGGTCTCGACCTCGCCGAGCTCGATGCGGTAACCGCGGCTCTTGATCTGGGAGTCGGTGCGCCCGAGGAAGTGCACGACGCCGGCCTCGTCGACGCGCGCCAGGTCGCCGGTCCGGTAGATGCGCTCGCCGTCGGGCCCGGTGACGAACGCGGCGTCGGTCTTCTCCTGGTCGCGCCAGTAGCCCGGCGAGAGCCCGACCCCGCCGATGTACAGCTCGCCGATCTCGCCGGTGGCCGCGGGTCGCCCGTCCTCGAGCACGACCAACGACTCCCCGGCGCAGGGCAGGCCGATCGGGACCGGCACCGACTCGTCGTCGGGAACCTGCGGCACGTCGTAGTACGACGAGGCGATGGTCGCCTCGGTCGGCCCGTAGAGGTTGGTGAACCGGACGCGGGGCAGCTTGCGCATCCAGTGCGCGAGGATCGGGGTGGGCAGCACCTCGCCGCACCACAGCAGCCGCTCCAGCGCCGGGAAGTCGTCCTGGGCCACCGCGTCGAAGCGCGCCAGGTAGGTGAGCACCGACGGCACCGAGAACCACTGGGTGAGCTCGTGGTCGCGGATGAACGCCGCGGTCTTGCGCGCGTCGAGCCCCAGCGACGCCGGCACCAGGTGCAGCTCCGCGCCCGCGGCGAGCGTCGCGTAGATGTCGAAGGTCGACAGGTCGAAGTGCAGCGGCGGGTGCCCGGAGATCCGGTCGCCGGGCTTCGTCCCGAAGTGCGCCAGCGCCCAGTCGACGAAGGCCGTGACCATGTCGTGGGTGATCATCACGCCCTTCGGCACCCCGGTGGAGCCGGAGGTGAAGAGCAGGTGCGCGAGGTCGGACGTCTTCCCGACGACGAGGCCGTCCGCGGCTTCCGCCTCGATGTCGCCCCGGGAGAACGCGGTGGTGAACCGCTCCCCCACCAGCGGGTCGGCGAGCGACCCGACGGGCAGGTCCTCCAGGCCCTCGTCCATCAGGCCGTCGATGAGCGTCGTCGCCGTGGCGTCGGCCAGCAGCACCGTCGGCTCCGCGGAGCGGACGATCCGCGCGACGCGGGGCGCGGGGCTCGCCGAGTCGACGGGCACGTAGACCCCGCCGGCCTTGAGCGTCCCGATCAGCGCCGCGATCGTCCACGGCGTCTTCGCCGCGAGCACCCCGACGCGGTCGCCCGGCCGCACGCCGCGGTCGACGAGCGTCCGCGCGATGCGGTTCGTCGTGGCGTCGAGCTCGGCGTAGGTCATCGCCTCCCCACCGTCGCCGGCAGAGCCCAGGAGCAGTGCCGTGGCACCCGGCGAGCGCTCCGCGGAGGCGGTGAGCAGGTCCTCGAGCCTCGTCACGCCGCGACCCCGGCCCGCCGGAAGACCTCGCCGATGTGGTCGAGCTCCTCGGCCGACGGCGGGATGTCGAGCACGAACACCCGCGTGCCCTGCCCCGCGTAGTGCGCGATCGCGGCGGCCACCCGGTCGTACGAGCCGACCAGGTAGGGGCAGAAGGTCTGGTAGTTCTGGAACGGGCCGAGCCAGAACGGGTCGGGCTCGCCGTCCTCGGTGGCCGGCTGTGCCTGCGCCGCGGCGGAGAGCTGCGTGTGCCAGTGCGAGTCGGAGGCCCGCATCGCCATCGAGTGCGCGATCTGGCCCTTGCGGTCGGTGGGGAACCGCTCCTCGGCCACCTTCCAGGCCTCGGCCGTGTCCTCCCGCGCGACGATGCCGACGCGCACGCCGCCGCCGGCCGGGGCCTCGGCGGTCTCCTGGCCCAGCGGCTCCGGGTAGCGGATCGGCACCGCGCCGATCGCCTCGGCGGCCGCGCGGCCCGCCGGCGAGGAGCCCGAGATGAGCACCTCGGGCATGAGCTCGGCCGGCAGCGCCGGGGCCAGGCGCAGGTTGCGCACCTGGTGCCAGCGGCCCTCGTGCGTCACGGTCTCCCCACGCAGCAGCGCGAGGAGGACCTGCGTGTACTCGACCGTGCGGGCGTAGCGGTCGTCGTGCTCGGTGGTGTCCCCGAGCGCGAGCAGGTCGTTGCGGAACCCGCCCGCGAGCATGTTGAGGTGCACCGACCGGCCGTGCAGGTAGGCCAGCGAGCTCACCATCGACGCCGCCGTGAACGGGTGCATGTAGACCGGCTGCACCGCCACGAGCGGCGCGAGCCGCTCGGTGGCGGCGAGGGCCTGCTGCGCGACGAGCCACGGGTCGGCGATGCCGTTGTCGGTGTAGACGAGCATCCCCGTGCAGCCCGCGGCCTCGCTCCACCGCGCCACGTCGGCGACCGCGCGCCCGTACTCGCCGGCCGGCACGTCCTTCGACTGCGGGCAGGTCGAGTAGATCTGCAGGGCCCCGTCGCCCATCGCCCGCGTCACGACGGCGTGCCCTCCACCACGAAGCCCTCGATGTACAGCCGATCGAGCGCGATCCGGGAGAACGTGTCGACCGCCGTCGCCGGGTCCATGATCAGCGGCTGGCCCTTGACGTTGAACGACGTGTTCACCACGCAGCCGACCCCGGTCCGCGCCCGGACCTGCTCCAGCAGCGTCGCGAACGTCGGGTTGAGGTCCTGCGTGACGGTCTGGATCCGGGCCGAGTCGTCCTCGTGGACGATGCCCGAGAGCATCGGCTTGGCCTCGGGCCGCACGTCGGCGGTGGAGAGCATGTAGTGGTCGGGGTCGAAGCCGCGGGTGACGAAGAGCCGGTCGCGGTCGTCGACGTGCACGGCCGGCGCGAACGGGCGGAACGCCTCCCGGAACTTCACCGCCGAGTTGATGCGGTCCTTGATCCGGTCGCCGTCGGGGCGGGCGACGATCGAGCGGTTGCCCAGCGCCCGCGGACCGAACTCCATGCGGCCGTGGAACACCGCGATGATCCGGTCGGCGGCGATGTCGTCGGCGGCCGCGGCCAGGTACTCGTCGGTCAGCCCGACCTCGCGCCACTGCAGGTCGGGGCGCGCCTCGAGCACGGCCCGCACCTCGTCGGCCGAGTACTGCGCGCCCAGGTAGGGGTCGAACGGCGTGCGGACCGGCTCCAGATCCTCCGCGACCGCGTACGCGGCACCCAGCGAGGTGCCGTCGTCGCCCGACGCGGGCTGGACGAACATCCGCTCCAGCCCGGGCAGGTCGGCGATCGACTGGTTGGACTTGCAGTTGAGGAACGTCCCGCCGGCGAGGCAGAGCGAGGTCTCCCCCGTCTTCTCCAGCCAGTGCCCGACGAGCGAGACGAGCAGGTCGGTCAGGCACTCCTGCATGGAGGCGGCGAAGTCGGCCTCGTCGCGCTGGATCGAGCCGTCGGGGGGCGACGGCGTGAAGGTCTGCTCCTCGAGCAATGCCCGGGCCTGCGGGTAGCCGCCCTCGGGGTCGGTCAGCGCGCCCTTCGGCCAGTCGATCACCACCGAGCCCTTGTCATGATCGAATCGCGTGAGCTTGCGGAACACCTCGCGGTAGCGCTCCGGATCCCCGTAGGGCGCGAGGCCCATGACCTTGTACTCGTCGTTGTTGAACTGGAACCCGAGGAACCGGGTACCGATCGAGTACAGAATGCCGAGCGACGACGCGATGGGCTGCGAGTGCAGTTTCTCGAGTTCGGTGCCCCGGAACCGGTACACCGTCACGGAGTCGATCTCGCCCATGCCGTCGGACACCACGGCGAGCCCGGACTCGTAGCCGCTGGGGACCACGGCCGAGAGCGCGTGGGCCCGGTGGTGCTCCACGGGCTGCAGCTTCTCGGCCAGCGTCGGCCAGCCGGCCTCCGTGAGGGCGTCGCGCACCGTCTGCGAGCTCAGGACCTCGTCGAAGTACTGGCGGGAGAGCACGAACGCGCGCTGGTGCCGGTCGTAGTCGAAGCCGTGGGCGACCACGTCGACGTCCTCGGGCTGCACGCCCGCCTCGGCCAGGCACCAGGCGATGGCCTGGCGCGGCAGCGCGCCGGTCCCCTTGTCGCCGTCGAACCGCTCCTCGGACGCGGCCGCGACGAGCGTCCCGTCGACGATGATCGCGGCGGCGCTGTCGAGTCCCTGGGTGATTCTCGCGTCCAGGGGATCGATGTCCGGGTTGGTCTCGCGAAGTCTCCGCTGTGAATTCGGTAGACCGCTGAGTCCGAGAACGATCATCGACTGGCCCCTCCGCAGGTCGATCGCGTCATCAGTTCACTATGACGCGCGAGTTCGCCTGCGGTTCACCCGGGGGTCCCTACGCGGGGATCGTGTCGGCCTTCTCGGTCGCTCCCTCGAACGGGTGACCCAGCACCCGCACGAAGGCCCGCTGGTAGGCGTCGACCATCGCGTCGTCGGTGTAGAGCGCCAGCGCCCGCTCGCGGCCCGCCGCACCCAGCCGGCGCAGTTCCGCCCGGTCGTCCAGCACGCGGCGCAGGGCCTCGGTCCACGCCGGGACCGTCACCGGGTCGACGACCACCCCGGCGGCGCCGAAGTCGAGCATCTCGGCCACCGACCCGCTCGCGGACGCCATCACCGGCATCCCGCGGGTCATCGCCTCCACCATCACCAGCGGGAACGCCTCGAACCCGCTCGGCACGCAGAGCACGTCGGTCTCGGCGAACGCGTGGTCCGGCCCGGGCGAGACCCCGCGCCAGCGCACCTGCCCGCGCAGGTAGGCCGGGGTCTCGGCCTCCATCGCGGCCTGGTCGGGGCCCGTGCCGAAGATGTCGAGCGTCCAGTCCCCGGGTCGCGCGAGCGCGTCGAGGGCCCGGATCAGCAGGGTCGTGTTCTTGTAGGTCTTCAGCCGCGTGAGCATGCAGAACCGCACCGGGCCGCTCGTCGGGACCTCCCCCAGCGGCCGGCCGGGGGTCAGGCCGTTCGGGGCGACCATGACGGTCGCGGTGAGCCGCTGGTGGCGCGACAGGTCGGCGTGGTGCTGCCGCGAGAGCACGAGCAGCCCGTCGGCGGTGCGCAGCGCCCGGGCCTGCGCCTCGGAGTAGGTCGGGCGCTCGAGCTCTGCCGGGTCGTGCGCCGCGGGGATCCAGTACCGCCGCTGCCCGGCCGCCCGTCCGAGTGCACGCCACGCCGTCGCGAACCCGATCTCGGTCTTCGTGCAGCCCCCGACGACGATCGCCTCGGCGGTCGCGGCGACGTCGACCACCGGCTGCCACCAGGGCTGCATGACCATCCGGACCCGCGGGTCGAGCTCGGAGATGTACTGCCCGAGGTGCTGCAGGCACACCAGTGTCACGGGGTGCCCGCGCTCGACGAGCTCGTTGGCGAGCACCACCCGCTGGCGCTCGGCGCCGCCGGGGCGCAGGCCGTTGGTGATCACGACGACGGCCGGGCGGTCGCCCGCGGAGGCGGCGAGGGCGTCGAGCCGGGCCCGCCGCGGCCCGCGCTTGGAGCGCTGGACCCGGTCGAGCAGCGTCGAGCCGGCCGCGTAGAGCGAGCCGCGGCCGGCGTTGTGGGCCATCCCGAGCACCATCACCTGGGCGGAGCGCAGGAGGTCCTGGCCGCGCATCGACGCGAGCGGGTCGTCGGCCACGGTGCCGCCCGACGAGTGCCGCACCTGGGGCTCCACGTCGTCGACCAGCCGCAGCTCCCACCCGGCCCGCCGCGCGGCGGGCTGCCAGGTGGCGTCCTCGCCGTAGACGAAGAACTGCTCGTCGAAGGGCCCGAGCGCCTCCCACGCGTCGCGGGCGATCAGCAGCGCGCACCCGGTGAGGTAGCCGTCGACCCGCTCCGGGGCCGACGGGTAGAGGTCGCTGACCCTCCGGCCGCGCAGCCGCTTCGCGTAGCCGGCGGAGTTCAGCAGGTTCCGGACGACGCCCTGCTCGCGGTGCGCCACGTCCCAGGGCAGGTCGCGGCCCTCGGGGTCGACGACGGTGGGCGAGACGACGGCGACGCCCGGCTCCGCGAGGGCGGCCCGGGCCCTCGTCAGCGGGCCGAGGAGCTCGGCGTCGGGGTTGAGCTGCAGGACGTCGCAGTCGGGCACCTGGGCCATGAGGGCGTTCATCGCGGCGATGTAGCCGACGTTGAACTCGGAGAACGTCCAGGTGACCCCGGGCCGCCGCCCGGCGAGCTCGCGGACCGCCGCCGACCCCGACGACGCGTTGTCCCACACGTGCACCCGAGCCTCGGGCAGCCACTTCTCCACGCCCGCGAGCGCGCGGTCGAGCAGGTCCGCGCGGCGGTAGGAGACGATGACGACCGCCAGTTCCCGGGACACGGCCTGATTATGTGGGCGGAGCCCTCGTGAGCAGTTCGGGGGGCTATGGGCCCTTGTGATGTCTCAGCACATCTAGGACAGATGTGTCTCAGCACATCGCGGACAGGTT